>NZ_JBKHFB010000028.1:0-22519 GCF_046540515.1 Guyparkeria sp. | reverse complement strand
AAGGAGTCCTGATGCTGCCCACCCCCAAGGCAATCCTGTTCGATCTCGACGGCACGCTGCTCGACACCGCCCCCGACATGGCCGCCGCGCTCAACCGCGTGCGCACCGAGCAGGGCCTCGAGGCGATGCCGTTCGACGCGATCCGCCCGCACGTCTCCAACGGCGCGCGCGGGCTCCTGGGCATCGGGCTGGGCATCACGCCGGAGGACACGGACTACGACGCGTTGCGCGACCGCTTTCTCGCCCTGTACGCCGAGGACCTGGCGGTGCATACCTGCCTGTTCCCGGGCCTCGAGGCGCTGGTCGCCTCGCTCGAACGACGCGAGATGCCCTGGGGCGTGGTGACCAACAAGCCCGGCAACCTCACGCGGCGGCTGCTCGAGGCGCTGGCAATCGAACCCACGGTAGTGGTCTGCGGCGACGACCTCGCGCGCGCCAAGCCCCACCCGGACCCGCTGCTGTTCGCCGCCGGCAAGCTGCGCCTGCCGCCGCAGACGATCTGGTACATCGGCGATCACGAACGTGATGTCATCGCGGGCAATGCCGCCCACATGCCCACCATCGCCGGGCGCTGGGGCTACCTCGACGGCGAACGTCCGATCGACTCCTGGGGAGCCGCGTTGGTGATCGATCGGCCCGAAGACATCGCCGGTCTGCTGACTCGGTCGGACCAGGGCGCCGAGCGGGTCGATGCGGTTGACGCGAAATGAGTCCGCGCATCGCCTCGCTGCTCGGATGGTCCGTGGACGCGCGGCACCGCGATGCCCCCCTCGTACCGAATGACACCCCGGCGGACATGGGCGAACTGATCGCCTTCTACCGCGAGCGTCTCGCCGCGTTCCGCCCGAGCTGGTTTCAACGCCTGTCTACCACCGACCAGGCCCGCATCGACGGGCTGATCACCGCGGTGCTCCTGGTCGACGGCTGGCTGGACGCGGCGGCTGACCGCCAGGCCGGGCACGCCATGCGGCTGCCGGCCGACGAACTGGCCCAACTGGGCGTGAACGAGGCCCATTGGCAGGAGAAGCGCGTGGACTTCGCCTTCCGGCGCTTCAACGAGCGCTTCGCCGGACGCATCCGCGGGGTCTTGCGGGGCGCGGCACCGCTGGGCCGGCCGTGGCTGGCCGGATGGCGCTATCGTCTGACCATCGCGCGGGTCGAGCAGATACTGCGCGAGCGGCAGGTCGATCCGTCGCTGTGGTTCGAGACCGGCCCTTCCCGCTCGCCCGTGGCCTGGGCGACGGCGGCAGCGCGCATCGCCTGGCGGGTGGCCACGGGCCGCGGCTGATTGCCCGGCGGACCGTCGATGGGCGGTGCCGCCGGCCTCAGGGCAGACGGCGAACCTGGTCGCGCCCCTCGCGCTTGGCCAGGTAGAGTGCCTCGTCGGCGCGCCGCACCAGCCCCGCTGCCGAGTCGGAGGCATCCCACGGATTCCGGCTGGCCACGCCGATACTCACCGTCACCACGCCAGCCGGGACGTCCTCGTGGACAATCGCGAGATCACGCACCGCCCGCCGTATGTCCTCGGCGATCGCCATCGCACCCTCCCGATCGGTGTCCTGAAGGATCAGCACGAACTCCTCGCCACCGTAGCGGGCCGCCAGGTCATTGCTGCGCCGCACCGCCTCCTGCAGCACACCGGCGATGCGGCGCAGACACTCGTCACCGGCCGGGTGGCCATAGCGATCGTTGAACGACTTGAAATGATCGACGTCGAGCATGACCACGCTCAGGATCAGGTCGGTGCGAATCGCCACGGCCCATTCGCGCCCCAGGACCTCCTCGAAGGCGCGCCGGTTGGCCAGGGTCGTCAGACCATCCGTGCGCGAAAGCGTCTCCAGCTGCCGGTTGGCGGCCTGCAGGGCCTCGGTCCGTTCCTCCACGCGTTGTTCGAGCACCTCGTTGAGCTGCTGGTACTCGCGCAAAAGACGCTCGGTTTCCTCGTTCTTTTCCTTGAACACGTGGGCCGCACGTGCCAGTTCGTGAAACTCGTAGCCCGCCTCGGTCAGGTCGAGATCATCGGCACCCTCGCCACGCGACAGGCGGCGGAAGGTCTGCGTGAGGGTCTCGATCGGGGCGACGACGCTGCGACCCAGGCGGTAGGGCAGGTACACCATCAGGACCAGGGTCAGGCCGATCCCGAGCAGCACCGTCCACAGCGCCAGATGGATCGTCTCGGCCGTCTGCGCCTCGATACGCTCCATTTCCTCCCTCAGGCCTGCGGACAGCCGCTTGGACTGGTAAAGCACCTCGTAGGTCTCGGCGGCCATGACGACGTTCACCAGGTAGAGGTAGCCACGGGTCAGCTGTACCGTGTCAAGGATGACCTTCTGGTAGCCGACCAGGGCACTGTCCATGTCGCGAAACGCCTCGACCTCGGCGGGGTCGGCACTGGAGTCGGCCAGCCGCTCGATCAGCTCACGGGACTGGCCGACCTCCAGCCGAATATCGCGGATCCGGGTGTTGTCCAGCGACTCGAGGTAGTCGCGCAGCCGCTTGTCGATCCGCAGGGCCGCCCCGCGCAGCCGCTCGAGACTGGCGACGTCCTCGCCTTGCGAGTCGTCCTGCCCGGCCCCATGGGCACTCAGCAGGGTCTGGTAGTGCCGGGCGCGCAAGTCGATGCCCTCGTCGATCAGCCAGCTCTGGCGGTCGCGCAGGCGCTTGACCTCGGCGAAGGCCTCGCGAAACCCGTCGAGATGCGTTCCCATCCTTTCGACACGATCCCCCACCGCCGCACTCGCTTTCTCGTCGAGCCGCTCGAGCAGGTCCTGCGCCCGCTCGAACACGATGCCGGCCTGATCGGCGGGAAACGCACGCCCCGATTCGACGAACTCGCCCGACAGGCGCTGCAGCTCGACCATCTGCAGCGCGACCTCACCGCCCACCTCGACCTGCTCGCTGATCAGGGTCAGGCGCTGAAAGTCGGCGTAGATGCGACTGATGGTAAGCGCGAGCACCAGCGCGATCAGAAAGCCGGCCACGCCAATCGCGCCAAAACTGCTGAAGATGCGCGTCTTGAGCCGACGCCTCGGGGCTGCCCGGCCATCGATCATGCGAGGAGGAACTCCTTCCACCGGGTCAGCGTGTACTCGTAGGTGTCCATGACCGTGTTCCACACCGCGATGTTCGAGAAACGGGTTTCGTAACTCCCGCCGCGACGAATCTCGCCCGCTTTGGCCACCGGCTGGCCATTCACGCCGACCAACGCGTGGGCGGCGGGCTTGCCCGCGTACCAGTAGTCCCATTCGGCCGGGGTCAGGAAGGGGCGCGAGCGCTGCGGGTTGGCGATGTAGTAGCCCTGCCGGGCTATGAACGCCCCCGGCCAGCCCGACAGCCACCAGTTCATGAACGCGTAAGCCATCTCCTTCTGCTCGCTGCCCACCACCGAGGACAGGCACATCACCCCGTACCAGGCTCGATAGCCCTCCTTGGGAGCGGCGTAGAGACAGGGGATGCCCATGCCCGTCAGCTGCGCGGCGGCAGGCGAGAACATGCTCTCGATCACCACCTCACCGCGCGCCATCAGCTCGACCGAGTGCGGCACGGAGAACCACACACCACGAAACTGTCCGCAACGCTTGTAGTCGACCAGGAGCGCGAACAGCTCGTCGACCTCCTCGCGGGTCATCCGGCCGATCTCGCCAAAGCGCATCAACCCGTTCGCCTCGACGGCCAGTGCCAGGTCGAACAGGCCGATGCTGGGCTCGTTGACCACCGCCACTCGTCCCCGGTAGGCGGGATCGAGCAGCCAACCCCAGCTCTCGGTTTCGTAGGGAACGCCCGGCTCGATCACGCGCGTGTCGTAGCCGAAGGAGTCGGTGTTGTGAACGTAGGGGAGGAAGCTGATCCGGCCGGTGGGTGTCGGGCCGAGCCGACCATCGTCCTGGACGAACAAAAGCTTGTGCGGGGCATCACCGCTGCCGACAGGCGCATCCGGGACAATCCGGCCGGTCTTGGGCAGGTCGTTTATCTCGTCCCAGTAGGTCAGTCGATCCACCTCGATCGGCTGGATGGCGTTGGCCTGCCAGAGCACCCGCATACTGTTCGACCATTGCTCGTAGAGATCGAACGCCCCCGGATCGCTGCTCGCCCGCTGCAGCACCTCGGCGCTCCCGCCGGGGTGAAACTCGATATTGAACCCCAGTTCCTGCTCGGCGCGCCGACGAATCGGCTCCTGCAAGGTCACGTGCGTGCCCATCACGCGCAAGGTCGGCTTGCGATCCAGGGCGCGCACGATCGCCGGGAAACCGGCCCCGCCCAGCAGCAGACCGGCACCCCCGACCTTGAGCACGTCACGTCGATTCATCGGCCAATCACGGGTTGTGGGGTCTCCAACGGCTTCGGCAAGGGGCGAGCATGACGCCACGCGGTCGCGTCATGGCGGGCCAGTAGACAGAATGACCTCACGCCGGCCAGGTGACAAGCGCGGGAGGACCGAACGCCCCGGATCAGAGCCGAAAACGGGCCACCTGGCCGGCAAGCCGATCGGCTTCGCGGTTGACCGACTCGACCGCCTCGTTCGCCGACTGCATGGTCTCGGCGTTGCGCTCGACCACCTCGATCAACGCGTTCAGGTCCTCGGTAAGCCGCTCGATCGCCGCCTGGTGGCGCTGGCCGTGGCTGGCCGCCTCCTCGGTGAGCTTGACGGTGTCGGCGACCGATCCGAGCATCTCCGACAATCCCCCGGAAGCGGTCTGCAACGAGCGCTCGGCATCCGACGAGTACCGGCTGGCCTCCTGCATCTTCGCGTCGGCGGCGGTCACGTCACGTCCCAGGGATTCCATCACCAGACCGATCTCCCGGGCCGCCTCGCCGCTGCGGCCGGCCAGCTTGCGCACCTCGTCGGCGACCACGGCGAAGCCGCGTCCGTGCTCGCCGGCACGCGCCGACTCGATCGCTGCGTTCAGGGCAAGCAGGTTGGTCTGCTCGGCGACCGCGTCGATTGTGGCGGTCATGCCGGCGATACGGTCGCGGGCGGCGACCAGCGAGGTGATCAACGCGGCGGTCTCCTCGACGCGTTCCTGCGAACGAGCGATCGAGGCGACGCTCTCGCCCACCTCCTGACGGGTCTGCTCGGCGCGCGACTGCATCTCGCCGGCCTGATGGCCGGCCTCCGCGATCGCATCGACCAGCCGCTCGCCGCCCGCAGCCACCTCGCTCGCCTCGTCGATGGTGCGCTGGCGCTGCGCGCCGACCCGACCCTGCGCAGTCATGACGCTGGAGACGCTCTGGTCGAGACTGCCGGCAGCGTTGGACAGTGAGTCGCTGCTGCGGCTGAGATCGCCCACCTGGGCATGCAGCTGATCGATCATGCCGTTGACGCTGGCGACGATCTCGCCGAGCGAGTCGTGACTGACGATCTGGCATTTCTCGGTGAGGTTGCCTTCACGGACGGCCCCCGCGAGCCGTGCCAACGCCCCCATCCGCCGCAACAGAATGAGGTGCGCCAGCCCGTAGTTGACGAAGCCCACGGTCAGCCCCGCGCCCAGGCAACCGACCACGAACCACCCCAGCATGCCATCGCGGAATTCGACGAAGAACGAGGCGAACACCGGGAAGATCGCACCCATGACGACCCCCATTCCGACAAAGGACCATTTCAGGCGGCGCAGGATGCTGGGCTGGCTCATATCGAGGTGACACCTTGCTCGAAGTGGAAGGCGCCAACCAATGGGCGCCTGATCGTGTATCGGTAGATCGGGCGTTTTCTTGAGCCCCGCCCGGCATCAGATCCGCGGCGGACCGATCGGCGAAACTGGTAGAATCCGCGTTCATGAATGCCGAATCCCCTCGCCCGCCGACCGACCCCCAGCTGGCCGCCGCCGAGTGCGAGCGACTGGCCCGCCCGGTGGGCAGCGCCTTCCGCCTGGCGAGTCTCAAGCTCCCGCCGGCGCGACAACGGGCCGTGACGGCCCTGCGCGCGCTGGACGTCTCGCTGGCAGAGATCCCGGAGACGGTCAGCGAGCCGCAGGTCGCGATGGCCAAGCTCGACTGGTGGCGCGAGGCGCTGCTCGGCATGACCCGCGGGCGCCACGACCACCCGGTGATCCAGTCGCTGGCCTCGGCCCTGGAAGCGATCGGCCTGGTCGAGGAGGCCCGCCGCGAGGACTCACCGCTGGTCGGACGCCTGGAAGAGCGTCTCGGGGCCGCGCGCATCGAACTCGAGTACGAGGGCTTTGCCGCCGAGGCCGACCTCGAAGCGTTCCTGGATGCACGCTACGCGAGCGTGTTTCACCTGTACGGCCGCCTGCTCGATCTGCCTGCCGACCAGCTCGAGGCCGCCGCGCGGCTGGGGCGCTGGCACGGCCGGCTCGACCGCGCCCGCCTGCTGGGACGTCATGCCCGGGTCGGGCGTGTCTACCTGCCGCAGGAGACCCTGAATCGCTACGGACTGGACGAGGCCGATCTGTACCGCGAGGCCACACCCGCGGCACGCGACCAACTGTTCCGAGACGAACTGGAGCGTATTCATGCCGGTCTGAGCGACTGGCCGGCAAGCGGCCGACCGGCACGCCTGTTCCGCATCCTGCGCGCCATCGACCGCGAGCACCTGCGCCTGATGCGGGAAGCACCCGCCGAGCTGACCGGCGGGCGCGTCGAAATACGCCCCCTGCGCCAGTGGTGGCTGGCCTGGCGCGCCTCCTGGTAAAACCCGCCTCACGAGACACCACGATGACCGACTCCCTCAACCCCGACGCCTCTCAGAGCTCACCTGCCGACATGCCGTTTGCCGGCAAGATCGCGCTGATCAACGGCGCGACCGGCGCACTGGGCACCGCCACGGCGCAGACGCTGGCCGCCCGCGGCGCGACCCTGATCCTGCTGGGACGCAAGCTCGATCAGCTAGAGCGGCTAGCCGACGACATCAACGACCGCGTGCTGCCGGAGGTGCCGGCCGAGGCCCGCGGCGAACCGCCGGTGATCCAGCCGGTGGACTTCTCGGGGGCCGCCCCCGAGGACTACGCCTCGCTGGCCGAGGGCATCGAGCAGGCCTTTGGCCGCCTCGACCTGCTGGTGCACGCCATGGGCACGGCCGGCGAACTCGCCCCGCTCGCACAGGCCGACCTGATGAAGTTCCAGGAAAGCCTGCATGTCAACCTCACCGCACCGTTCGCGCTGACCCGCAGCGTCTGGCCCTTGCTGGAAGCAGCCGATCGCCCCCGGGTGCTGTTCTTCACCGACCGCGGCACCGAGGCCTATGGCAGCGCCCACGATATCGCGCATGCCGGGCTCGAGCGGCTGATCCGCCAGTGGGCGGCGGAAGCCCCCCACGTGTGGCTGGCCGGATTCGACCCGGGCGCGGTCAACAGCCGCCTGCGCCACGCGCGCTTCCCCGGCGAGCGGCCCGATGATCGCCAGCCGCCCTGTGCCGTGATGCCGGCGGTGCTCGACTGGCTCGAACGGGGCGAGTCGGGCCTGGTTCACCGACTCGAGGCGGCCATGACGACCTGATCGAAGCCCGGCTCGACCGCCCGATCAGCCGGCCGAATCAACCACCAAGGCGCAGACGCATCACCCGGAAACGCTCACCCATCTCGGTGGGCATGACCAGCTCGCGGAATTCCTGCGCGAGACGCGCCTGGTCGGCCATCGAATCGCGTGCCTGCAACTCGCGTTCGACCCGTTGCGGCACGTCGGTGCCCAGCAGCCACTGGGCCTGGCTGCGCTCGCCGTCGACCTCGAACCCGACCGCACGCGCGGTCTCCTCGACGGCCTGGAAATCCACCCAGGCGGTGATGTCCTGCAGCCCCGGATAGACGAGCGGGTCTTCGTGGGCCAGGTGCCGATAGTGGCACTTGAGCGTGCCCTCGTCCCGGTCGGCCCGGTAGATATCGGCGGTATGACTGCCGTAGTCGAACAGGTAGATCCAGGTCTCGCCGTCGGCGGCGAGTGCCGCACGCATCTCCCCCAGCCAGCCGGCCAGATCGGGGTTGTACTCGGCCAGCACGGTCTCGCGCGGCGTGACGATCGGCCGCTCGATACGGGCGGTGATCGCCTCGGCCGCCGCCCGCAGCCCCTCGTCGGCCGGCCGTTCTTCCCAGGCAAACCGCTGACCATCGAAGCCCACCAGCAGGCGCTCGGCGGTTTCCGGCCGGCCCGGCCACCAGCGAAAGCGCTCGACCGGCATGGCATCGAGCACCTCGTTGGCGATCACCATGCCGCCGGGCCACGCCAGCTCTGACCACGACGTGATCCAGCGCAGGCGCTCGACTACCGCCGGCGGCAAGGCCGCGCGCAGATTCTCGGCCTGGCGCTCGGCCAGCGCCGGGGAAATCTCGAGGATGGTGTAGCGCTCGGGCAGCGCGTCGGCGGCGGCCAGCCGCTCGAGCAGATCGATCGCCAGGCGACCCGAGCCGGCGCCGATCTCGAGGATCTCGCCGGCAAGACCACTGGCCTGGGCCTGTTGCCACTCGTAGGCCAGCCCGTCGGTGAAAAACCCCGAGCGCTCCGGGGCCGTGATGAAGTCGCCGCCGGGACCGAAGGCCACCTGGCCGCTGCCGTAATACCCCAGTGTCGGGTGGTAGAGCACGGTCGCCATGTAGTCGGCAAAGGGGATCGGTCCCGCGCGCATTCTCTCGACCAACTGCTCGATCAACTCGAGGCTCTTGGCCTGGTCGGCCGCTGACGGAGCGGGCAGTTCAAGGCCTTGCTCCCCGGCGTGCTTTCCGGGGCCGGTCGGCTGGATCGAATGCCGAGTATCGCGGTTCATGCGCCCTCCCCGGCGGCGCCTCCCGCGGCCTCTCGCGTGATCTCCACGCCCACCCCGGCCGCCTCGGCCAAGGCATGCGGCTTGATCGCACGCATCGTGACGCGGCGGATGGGAAATTCGGCCAGCAGGGCCTGGCAGCAGCGGGCAGCCAGGGTCTCGATCAGCTGGAAGCGCCCGAGGCGGGCGATCTCGGTAACGCGTCGCGAGACGGCTGCGTAATCGACGGTCTGATCGATGTGCTCGCTGGCGACGGCCGGTTCCACCGAGTCGACCTCCAGCACCAGGTCGATCCGCACCGGCTGCGGGGTTTGCCGTTCGGCCGGCAGGATGCCGATGATGGTCTCGAATTCCAGCCCCTGGACCAGAATGCGGTCGGTGGCGGCGGCGTGGGAAGTCTCGGTCGTCGGCAGGAGCGGGGCGAACAGCTGGTCGGCGTCGGTCACGGTGGCAGTCTCGGAATGGGACGAAGGCCCGCGGCCGCGATGGCGGCCGCCAGGCGGCGCTCATGGTAGCCCGGATGCGGCCTCGCCCGCGACCGGATCGGCTGTCGAGCGTGACTCGGTACGTCTCGGCGGCAGGCGACCGGGCGGATCAGAACTGGGCGAAATCGAACTCGAGGCTTTCCTGCGGGGCCTGGATGAAGTCGCCCTGCACGAAGTCCACGCCCATCGGCCAGAGGATCTGCAGGCTGGCCGCGTTCTCCACGTTGGGCACGATCACCGCCATCCCGTCCTGCTTGGCGTGCTTGACCACCTCGCCGACCCGATCCTGGTTTGCCGGTTCCTGAGCGAAGTTCTCCAGCAAGGAGCGGGCGATCTTGATGGTCGAGACCGGCAGGTGATCGAGAATGCGAAAGCCGTCGTCACCGGAACCGAAGCCGTCCAGGATCAGCTCGCCACCCAGCGGGTGCAGTGCCTGCTGCATGTCGGCCAGGTGACGCAGGGCGTGGCCGGCCTTGTCGACCGAGACCTGGACCGCCAACAGCGCGTCCGGCAGTCGGGTCATCTGCAGGCGTTGGGTCAGCCACTTGGTGAACTCGGGGTCGTGCAGCGAGGCATCGCTGATCCGGATGTAGAGCTTGGGCTTCTCGCCGTTCTTGACCCCGGTGTGGATCTGCTTGATTGCCGAGAGCACCACCCAGCGGTCGATCGACTGGATCAGGTCACCGCGCTCGGCCTGCGAGAGAAACTCGGCCGGCGAGATCAGGCTGCCGTCCTCGTCGAGCATCCGCACGAACACCTCGTAGCGGCTGATCTCGCGATCGCCGGTCAGCGAGACGATCGGTTGAAATACCAGCGAGAAGCGGCTCTCGCGCAGCGCCGTCTTGATCTTGCGTGCCCAGGCCTCGTCCTGCTCGCGCTCCGAGGCGGTCTTGAGATCCGGTTCGTACCGACGCGACTGGTACTTGCCTTCCTGGGCGGCACGGTTTGAGGCCCGCTCGACCCGGTCGACCAGCTCGGCGGCATTGGGCGGGGAGTTCTCGTCGAGCACGAGGAAGCCGGCCGAGGTGGAAACGGTCACCGAGGTCGTACCCTGGGTGAAGACATAGTCGCGAGCCAGTGCGTTGAGCGCTTCGGCCAGATCGGCGGTGCGGTGGCGGTCGAGCCGGCCGAGCAGGACCAGAAAGGAGAACGCGCCGTGTCGGGCCACCAGTCCCTGACCGCCGACCCGCTCCTCGACCTTCTTGCCGAACTCGGTCAGGAGGTTGTCCATGCCGGTGGTGCCAATGTGGCGCTTGATCTCGTCGTGATTGAGGATCTCGAGCAGCAACAGCGCACCGGTCTCTTCCTCGTCGCCTTCGACGATCTCCGCCCGGCGAGCCTCGATCTGTTCGAACAGATAATTGCGGTTGTACAGGCCGGTGAGCAGATCGCGACGGGCGAAGTACTCGAGCTGATCGGAGATGTCGGCCACGTCCTCCTTGACCTGCGTGGCGAATATCTGCAGGCAGGGCTCGCCATCGAAGGAGGCCGCGGTGCTGTGGATACGCACCTCGATCTCGTGACCGCCGTTGGTCCTGAGTGTGAAGCTTTCCTCGGCGTCCTCGGTCTTGAGGAAGCTCTTCAGCCGCTGAGCGGAATCACCGGAGGCAAGGTCCAGGATGGGTTCCTCGCGCAACTCGCCGAGGTCGGCAAAGCCGAGCAGATCGAGATAGGCCTGGTTGGCGTAGATGTGCAGTCCGTCCTGCAGGTAGGCCACGGCCTCCGACGAGCCGTCGATCAGCTTCTGGCAACGCAGTTCCGACTTCGACAGCTGGGCGGCCTTGTGTTCGCGGTCCTGGTAGAGCAACGCGAAGGCCACGGCGCGCATCAACAGCGGTTCGACCAGCGACTCGTGGGTGATGACGGAGAACGCGCCGGCCTCGAGGAATGCCTCGACCTCCTCGACCCCGCCGATGTCGTCGTAGACCACCATCGGAACACCGGCCAGCGCCGGCTCGCGTGCCGCGTGCTCGTGGAGGGCCGTGAGCATCTCGAATGCGTTCGCCCCGTACTCGATGTAGATGACGTCGATCGGGGTCCGCGCGATTTCATGCCGCGCGGCATCGAAGTCGCCGGCGTTGTGCACCGATGCCTGCAGACCGGCATTGCGCAGTTCGCCGCGCAGGGCGATCGAGTCGTTCACCGAACCGATCACGTGCAGGATGGAAAACGGGGTGTTTTCGACGGTTTCGACGGGCGTCACGCATTGCCTCCCTTGTTGGGGCTGGTTTCCATCACGACCAGATGGGAACCGACCATCACGATGCGCTCGAGGTTGAGATGCCGGTCCTCGCCCTGCTCGCGGATCACCGTGACCCGCCTACCCCGATCGGCGAGGTCCGGCGGCAGGATCAACTGATCGATCCGGTCGTCCTCGACCAGGCGGGCGAGCACCGGCCAGGTACCGGCGGCGTGCGGCGACTCGTCGGCAGGATGGGCAAAATAGGCCATCCAGTCGCCCGGCAGGCGCTCTACCCCCATGTCGATGGTCCGATTGGCCTCGTCGAGGTGGCGCACCCAACGGATGATACCCAACCCGATGACGGCAGCCATCCCGCCGACATCCTCGTCCGGATCGCGCTCGATCAGGATCAGTTCGTCGACCGCCGCGCGGCTGTTGTCCGCCAGACGCCAATGCAGGCGCAGCCCGCGCTCGGAGAGATTGACCACGTCCCAGGTGGCCGGCTCGTTGAGTCGTGGTGTCGCCGGGCGTCCATCGGCATCCGGCATCGCCTCCCAGTCGACGTCGTCGCGGGCGCCCGAGTCGATCTCGAGCTTGAAGTCGTGGATGCTCGGCCCACCTTTCACCTGGCCATGCACGGGACGCTCCAGGCCTTCCCAGTCCAGTCCGGAGAAGGTCAGGTGCTGCGAGGCGGGCAGGCTGTAAAGCATGTCATCGAGAAGCCGATGATGCACGCTGTGAAAGCCGATGGTGATCAACGAGCGCTCGCCGATGGCCTGCTCGAGCTGGTCGCGGCGACGCGCCTCGCGTGAACTCAGAAAGAACTGCAGCCGGCGCAGGAAACCGCGCAGTGCTATCCGGCATTCGGGATCGAGCCCCTCGACGGTCTCGCGACGGTACAGTGCTTCGACCCCCACATACACTGCCCCGTCCGGGTTCGCCTTGCCGCCACTGATGGCGATGTGCGGGGCCAGCCGCCCGGTCATGTCGACAAAGCGGGCCGAGCCGCTGGGTCGCTCGGTGGTGATCTCGACCATCCGGGCCACCTGGCGCAGGCAGGGGTAGAGCACCGCCATCTCCTCGACGGTCAGCGCGTAAGGATTGACCATCGCCAGCAGCAGCACCGCCACGTAGATGTCGCGCACCTCGCTCCAGGCCTCGGGCTGTTCCGCATCGAGATCACGACTGGCCGCCCGGGCAAACTGGTGCAAATCGGCGTACAGCGGTTGCGGCACCCCGACGTAGAGCTGATAACAGTCGACGATCAGGCGCGCGGCCCACTCGATCCGCTGACGATGAGCGATCGCGCGGGCCTGGCGGGCATCACCGAACTCGACCAGCCCCAGGCGCAGATTGGCAAGCGACTGGGACGCGCGATACAGGGTGAACAGCGCCGAGAGCTGTTCCCGGGCCTTGGGGGACATTGGCAGCGGGCTCTGTCTGAGGCTGAGGCGCAATGCCTTGGCCGTGCGTTCGAGCGGCGACTCGAGCCGGTCGATCAGGCCCGACAGGGCCTCGTCGCTGATCTCCTCGAGGTCGGTCCGACCCAGAAACCCGGCCAACAGGCTGGCCGCCTCGGTCGGATCGACGAGCGGGATCCGCTCGAGCAAGGTTTCGATATCCGCCGTGGGGGGGGCGGCATGGGACTGAGGCGGCTGCGGGGACTCGGCCATCGACGAACTCCTGTTTCTTCCCGAGGGACGGACTGCACGAATTGCGATGCCTCTGACTTGCCGACCCGTTCGCCATCAAGGTGCCCGATTCGACGGCGGGGCCCAACGCCATCGACATGGGCCCGCCGTGAATCCGCAACACCGAGAATGGACAAGTCGGCAAGCCCCGCTGAGGCGGTGATCGTTCGTGCAGCCCTTCCCTGACGGGATACTCCTTCCGTGCACCCGGGGATCGGGGGCTTTCGATCATACTGTATTCAATGCCATCGTCCGAATCCATGCCGGGCGCGCCCGACCCGCCATTGCCGGTGACAGGCGCCGCAGCGAAACACAACGACAGACAGCGAGGGGTGACCACGACCGCCCTCTCCCGGAACCGGTCTCAGGGTCGCTCGCGGTCAGGCGATCGACGTCTTGCTCGACTCGCCGGCCTGCTCGACCACGAACCGCGGCACCAGGTACCCCGGCAGGCGCGCACGCAACGCCTCGATCCGTTTTCGTCCGGTCTCGGCATCGACGGCGAAATGAGCCGCGCCGGCCACGGGGTCGAGCTGATGCAGATAGTAGGGCAGCACCCCCTGCTCGAACAGGGCCTCGGACAGCTCGGCGAGCACGTCGGTGTCGTTGTTCACACCCTCGAGCAGGACGGTCTGGTTGAGCAGGGCGACCCCGGCCTCGCGCAGCCGCCCGAAGGCCGCAGCGCTGGACTCGGTCAGCTCACGGGCGTGATTGACGTGAGCGACCAGCACCACCCGGCCCGGAAAATCCGCCAGCGTCCGGCACAACGAGTCGTCTATCCGTTCGGGCGAGACCGTCGGGATGCGGCTGTGGATACGCAGGCGGCGCAGACGGGGCATGCCGGAAAGCCGCTCGATCACCGTCGCCAGACGCCGCGAGCTGAGCACCAACGGATCGCCGCCCGAAAGGATCACTTCGGTCATCTCCGGATCCGCGGCCAGGTAGCCCAGCGCCCGATCGAGCGCGGCCTGATCCAGCCGCTGCTCGCCGTAGGGAAAATGTCGGCGGAAGCAGTAGCGACAATGCACCGCGCAGGCGCCCGTCAGCACCAGCAGCGCCCGGCCGCGGTACTTGTGCAACACGCCCGGCACGGCGTTTGCGGCAAGGTCCCCCACCGGGTCGACATCGAACCCGGGGACGTCGAGCGCCTCGCGCGGGTCGATGCGGAACTGCCGGGCGACGGGATCGTCCGGATCGCTGGCATCGATCCGCGACTCGACCGTCGGCGTGGTCAGCTCGACGAAGTCGGCATCGCGTCGCCGGCGCTCGCCGGGCTGGGACGTTGGGGGGTTATCGGGTATGATCGCGGCCATTTCCACCGACTTCGATTAACTTGCAGGTTCCCATGGCTAGTTACAGCACCAACGAATTCCGCGCCGGTCTCAAGGTCATGCTCGACGGCGATCCGGCCACCATCGTCGAGAACGAGTTCGTCAAGCCCGGCAAGGGCCAGGCGTTCAACCGGACCAAGCTCAAGAACCTCAAGACCGGCAAGACCATCGAACGCACCTTCAAGTCGGGCGACTCGCTCGAGGCGGCCGACATCCACGATCAGGAAATGCAGTATCTCTTTTCCGACGGCGAGGAGTGGCACTTTATGGATCCCGAGTCCTTCGAGCAAATCGTCGCGACCAGGGATGCCGTCGGTGACTCGGCCCAGTGGCTCAAGGAACAGGACATGTGCCAGATCACCCTGTTCAACGGCGCGCCTATCCAGGTGCTGCCGCCCAACCACGTCGAGCTCAAGGTGATCGAGACCGATCCGGGCCTGCGCGGTGACACCGCCACCGGCGGCACCAAGCCGGCCAAGCTCGAGACCGGCGCGGTGGTCAAGGTGCCGTTGTTCATCGAGGAAGGCGAGGTGCTGCGCTGCGACACCCGCACCGGCGAATACCTCTCGCGGGTCAAGAACTGATCCGGGACGAGGCCACCGTCCCCGCGGCGGCCGACTGGCGTCCCGGCGCCAGCCTCGAGACGCTGCGTCAGCGCGCCCGCTTGAAGCGCCGACTGCGCGAGTCGCTCGACGCGCGCGAGTGGCTGGAGATCGACGCCCCCGCCCTGATCGACAGCCCCGACTTCGAGCCCAACATCGCCCTGTTCCGGGCGGCCCTCCCCGACGGCAGCCCCGCCGGCTCCCTGCACAGCTCGCCCGAGCTGATGATGAAGCGCCTGCTGGCTGCCTACCCGGAGCTCCCCGGGGCCTACTATCTCGGGCCGGTGTTCCGAGCCAACGAGACCGGACGGCGGCACAACCCCGAGTTCACCATGCTCGAGTGGTACGACACCGGCGCCACGCTCGACGCCGCCATCGCGACCACGCTCGAGCTGATCCAGTCGGCCCGTCGCGCACTGGGCGTGGCGGATGCCCCGGTCGAACGCCGGGACTACGGCACCCTCTTTCGCCGCCATCTGGGGCTGACCCCCTACCACGCCGATCGCGACGCCCTCGCGAGTGCGGCCCGCGCGCATTCCATCGACGTGGCGAACCCCGAGGGGATGGATCGCGACGACTGGCTGGATCTGCTGATGAGCCTGGCGATCGAGCCACGACTCGACCCGACCGCGCTCACCGTGGTGACCGGCTACCCGGCCAGCCAGGCGGCCATGGCACGGATCGAGGCCCGCTCGTTCGAGGGACGCGAGATCACTGTCGCGGCGCGCTTCGAGGTCTTTGGCGGCGGGCTGGAACTGGCCAACGGCTACCACGAGTTGACCGATCCCGACGAGCAGGCCCGGCGCCTGGGAGATGCCGGTTCCGGCCCGCGCTCGTCCAGCCAGCAACGCTTCCTCGCCGCGCTCGCCCACGGCCTGCCCGAATGTAGCGGCGTGGCAATGGGCGTGGATCGGTTGCTGATGTGGCTGACGGGTGCCGAGGAGATCGACGCGGTCTTGCCATTCTCGGCGCGGCGGATCTGAGGGAGACGAAGGCCTTGGCGCTCGCCTCTACCGCGGGGCGCTGCGATTACCGGACTCCCGCTTGCGAGGGAATCCAGAGAGCCGCGACAAGACTCTCGCACGAGCCGCCGAACTGATCCGAGCGAACCCCGCCAAGACTAGCCTTCGGTGTTCGCCTCTTCCTCGTTTCCGGAATCAGACGCCTGCAACCGCTGCCCCAGCTTGATCGGCATCTCCGCCTGCCAGGCGGTATCGAACTCGACGCCCTTGGCCGCCAGCAGAATGACGGTCGAGCCCATGTTGAAGCGCCCCATCTCGGCCCCGCGCTCGAGGCGGATCGACAGCCCGGTGTCACCACCATAGGTCCAGCGGCCGATCTGGCGCTGCGGCGTGGGCGTGACCAGCCCGGCCCAGACGGTCTCGATCGCCGAGACGTTGATCGCCCCGACCAGCACCATCGCCATGGGGCCATCGGCGGTGTCGAACAGGCAGACCAGCCGCTCGTTGCGGGCGAACAGGCGCGGCACCTCGGCCACCGTCCCGGTCGAGACCGAGAACAGCCGGCCCGGCACGTGGATCATCTCGCGCAGGGTGCCGGTCACCGGCATGTGGATGCGGTGGTAGTCGGAGGGCGAGAGGTAGAGGGTGGCGAACGAACCGTCCTTGAACGGCTCGGCCAGGGACGCATCGCCGCCCAGCAGTTCGGTGGCCGTGTACGCCCGTCCCTTGGCCTGGAAGATGTTGCCCGACTGGATATGCCCGATCTGGCTGATCCCCCCGTCGACCGGGCTGATCCAGGTGTCATCGTCGCCCTCGAGCGGGCGAGCACCCTCGGCCAGCGGTCGGGTGAAGAAGGCGTTGAAGGTGGGGTAGTCGGCCGGGTCGGTCCTGGCCGCCTCGGAGAGGTCGACGCCGAATGCCTCGACGAAGCGCCGGATCAGCCATGCCGTCCAGGGCGCCCGCCAGCGCGTGACGCGGAACACAAGCCCGGAGATCAGGTGGTGCGGCAGGACGTACTGGATGCGCGCCCACAGGCGCGATTGCCATTTCACGGTATTGCTCGGGCTGGTCATGGCGCCTCTATGTTAAGTGGCCGGGGGCTCCCGGCAGCGGTCGATGAGAAGTTACCATTGTGCCAGAGTGGCCGTTTCAAAAGACCCGCCTTCCACCCCCTTGCCGAAGACCCACCGCATGCACCACCACACACCCGCCGAGCACAGCCCGGAAACGCTGGGTAACCACGACCATCTGGAAACCATCCTGGATTTCGTCCGCTGGGCCGCCAGTCGGATGGACGAACACGACGTGTTCCTCGGCCACGGCACCCACAACTACCTCGACGAGGCCGCGTGGCTGATCCTCGAAGGGCTGCGCCTCCCCCCGGATCTGGGGCAGGACTGGTGGCAGGCGCGCCTGACCAGCGAGGAACGCAGCGCCGTGGTGGAACTGATTCGCCGGCGCTGCCTCGAGCACATCCCCACCGCCTACCTGCTCAACCGGGCCTGGTTCCTGGGCCGCCCCTACTACGTCGACGAACGGGTACTGATCCCGCGTTCGCCCTTCGGCGACCTGATCCGTGACGACTTCAAGGGATTGCTGGCGGGCAATCCCGCCCCGCAGCGGGTACTCGACATCGGCACCGGCTCGGGCTGCATCGCCATCGCGCTGGCCGAGCACTTCCCGGAAGCACAGGTGATCGGCAGTGACATCGACTTCGGCGCACTGGCGGTGGCCTCGCACAACGTCGCCGAGTACCAGCTCGCCGATCGGGTCGAGTTGATCCAGTCGGACGGCTTCGACCAGCTCGTGGATGATGCCGGCAAGCCGCTGGCCTTCGACCTGATCGTCAGCAACCCGCCCTACGTCGACCCCGCCGAGGCCGAGGATCTGCCCGACGAATACCACCACGAACCGGCCGGCGCCCTGTTCGCCCCCGACCGGGGCCTGGCGTTGGTCGAACGTCTGCTCGACCAGGCCGCCGACCACCTGACGCCCGGCGGCTGGATCTTCATCGAAATGGGCAACGGCCGGCACTGGTTCGATCAGCGCTGGCCGGGTCACGGTGGCCTGTGGGTCGATCTCTCGCCGGCACCCTCCTCGATCGTCGGCTTCCCGCGCGAGCGACTGGCCGACTGGCGCGATTGCGGAGACACCTGATTATTTGTTTCTAATATACGCGGCGACACGGCAAGCGGTCAGCGATTCAACGACTTGACTGGAACCGCAGCGGCAGAATTGCACCTCTTGTGGAGTCGCCCCCTTGTTTTTCCTCTCCTGCAGAGGAACAATCACGCACTGAAATCGATCACGACACGATCGTCACGAACAGGGGAACACTCATGGCACATATCGTCATCCTGGGGGCCGGCATCGGCGGCCTGCCCGCCGCCTACGAGGCCCGCGAGGCACTGGGCAACGAGCACCGCATCACGGTGATCAACAACGAACCGTACTTCCAGTTCGTGCCGTCCAACCCCTGGGTGGCCGTCGGCTGGCGCAACCGTGACGACATCACCTTCCCGATCGCCCCCTATGTCGAGCGCAAGAAGATCGACTTCATCGCCCAGTCGGTCGAGCGCATCGACGCCGAGGCCAACCGCCTCGAACTGGCCGACGGCGAGACGGTCGACTACGACTACCTGATCATCACCACCGGCGCGAAGCTGATGTTCGACGAGGTCGAGGGTGCCGGACCGCACGGCGGCTACACCGAATCGGTCTGCACCATCGATCACGCCGAACAGGCCTACGACGATTTCAAGAAACTGGTCGAAAACCCGGGGCCGGTGATCGTCGGCGCGATGCCCGGCGCCAGCTGCTACGGCCCAGCCTACGAGTACGCCTTCATCCTCGACTCGGCGTTGCGCAAGAAGAAGATCCGCCACAAGGTGCCGATCACCTACGTCACCGCCGAGCCCTACATCGGTCACCTGGGTCTGGGTGGCGTGGGCGATTCCAAGGGCATGCTCGAGTCCGAGATGCGCTCCCACGACATCAAGTGGATCACCAACGCCCGCACGACCAGGGTCGAGGACGGCACCATGCACGTCGAGGAGCTCGACGACGACGGGGAGATCAAGCAGACCCACGCCCTGCCGTTCAACCACTCGATGATGCTGCCGGCCTTCAAGGGCGTCGACTGCGTGGCGAACGTCGAGGGACTGTGCAACCCGCGCGGTTTCGTGCAGGTCGATGACTACCAGCGCAACCCGAAGTACAAGAACATCTTCGCCGCCGGCGTGGCCATCGCCATCCCGCCGATCGAGAAGACCCCCGTGCCCACCGGCGCGCCCAAGACCGGCTACATGATCGAATCCATGGTCACCGCCATCGTGCACAACATACAAGCCGAACTGACCGGCGAGGGGGAGCCGAATTCCAAGGGCTCCTGGCAGGCCATCTGCCTGGCCGACTTCGGCGACCGTGGTGCGGCCTTCATCGCCCTGCCCCAGATTCCGCCGCGCAACGTCAACTGGTTCGCCGCCGGGCGCTGGGTGCATCTGGCCAAGATCGCCTTCGAGAAATACTTCATCCGCAAGATGAAGAAAGGCACCTCCGAGCCGCTCTACGAGAAGTACATCATGCGGGCGATCGGCCTGAACCGGCTGGAGAAGTGATCTCGGTGCCTCTCCACGAGGCTCGAGCAACACGAAAGGAGGCGCGCCCGATGGCGCGCCTTTTTCTTGCCGCATGGCGACTCATCAGCCGCATCTGCACTCACCAAGAGCGCACCCTCTCACCCGATAGCGTTATCCGTTAGACTTCGCTCTACCCACCAATCGCAGGGAAACGGCCATGTCCGCATCGACGCACGACTCCACCGATCACGTCCTCGGCGACCTCTCCATCGAGACCTTCCTGCGCGACTACTGGCAGAAGAGGCCGGTCCTGATCCGCGGCGCCTTCCCGGGCTTCGAAAGCCCGATCGCCCCCGAGGAGCTCGCCGGGCTGGCCTGCGAGGCCGACGCCCCCTCGCGCCTGATCCTGGAACACGGCCCCGAGCGCGACTGGCAACTGAAGATGGGCCCGTTCACCGAGGACGATTTCCGCGCCCTGCCCGATGACGGCTACTCCCTGCTGGTCACCGACTGCGAAAAGCTGGTGCCCGAGTTGATGGAGATCGTCGAGCGCTTTCGCTTCGTGCCCGACTGGCGCATCGACGACCTGATGATCTCCTACGCCCCGCCGGGCGGCTCGGTCGGCGCGCACATCGACGACTACGACGTCTTCCTGCTGCAGGCCCACGGCCGGCGCCGCTGGCAGATCGAGAACCCGCCGGTGCACACCGCCTACCGCGAGGGGCTCGACGTGCGCATCCTGACCGATTTCACCCCGACCGACGAGTGGGTACTCGAACCGGGCGACATGCTCTACCTGCCACCGGGCATTCCGCATCACGGCATCGCACTCGACGACTGCATGACCTGGTCGATCGGCTTTCGCGCCCCCACGCAGGCGGACCTCGTCGGCGGCGTCTGCGACCGGCTCGCGACACTGGCGGCCGAAGAGCGCTATCGCGATCCCGAGCTGGCACTGAGCGACAACCCCGGCGAGCTCGACCCGGCCACCCGCAAGCGACTGCGCGAGTGGGTGCTCGAGGCGATGACGGCCGATGAAAACCAGCTCGATCGCCTGATCGCCGAGACCCTGACCGAGCGTCCCGTCGACCACGCCGACCTCTACCCGCGCTACCACGAGGAAGAGATCGTCGGCATCCTCGACCACCTCCACGAGATCAGCGAACTGCAACGCACCCCGGCCTCGCGCTGGCTGTTGCTCGAACCGAGCGGTGATGACCCCGGCCAGCTTTGTATCGACGGGCAAAGCCACGCGCTCGACGCCGAGTCCCTGCCGCTCGCCCGCCTGCTCACCCAACACGTGCACGTCCCCGGCGAGGCACTGGCCGAGCGAGCCAGCAACGCCAGCGCACGCATCCTGCTGGAAAAGATCCTGACCGCGGGGCAGCTGCTGATCCCCGACGAAGACGAACAAGACTGAGGAGAGATTCATGACCCAGCCGTTTGCCACCGAATGGGGCCTGATCGGCACCGGCGAGATCGGCGGCGTGCTCGCCCACGGCCTGCTGAAAACCGGTCACCCGGTCTTTCCCATCGGCCGCGACGTCAACATCCAGGCCGCACTCTCCGCGCGCCCCTTCCTCGACGGCCTGCTGGTCGCCGTCGGCGAGAAGGATCTCGATTCGGTGCTCGAACAGATCCCCGGCGCGTGGTACGACCGCCTGGTCCTGATCCAGAACGAACTGCTCCCCGACGACTGGCGCAAGCACGGCATCGAGACCCCGACCGTCGCCTCGATCTGGTTCGAGAAAAAGCCCGGCAAGCCGGTCAAGCCGCTTATCTCCTCGCCCGTCTACGGCCCCCGGGCCGACGCGCTGGTCGCGGCCATGCGATCGCTCGACATCCCCGCCCATCGCGTCACCGACAGCGATGCGATGCTCGAGGAGCTGGTGATCAAGAACGTCTACATCCTGACCACCAACATCGCCGGCCTCGAGACCGGCGGCGACGTCGAGGATCTCTGGACCAACCACCAGCAACTGGCACGCGACATCGCCGCGGACGTCATCGCCCTGCAGGAAGCCAAGGTCGGCAAGTCACTCGACCACCAGCGCCTGATCGACGGCATGCTCAAGGGCTTCGACGGCGACCCGCAGCACCAGTGCATGGGACGGTCAGCGCCGCAGCGGCTCGCGCGAGCTCTCGATAATGGGGATGCCCTGGGGGTGAACATGCCGGCCATCCGTGCCATGGAAGGGCACGCATACTGACTCTGCCGCCCGCGGAAAGCGCTCAGGCGTAACGCCAAACAGCAGGAGCCGCCACGCGAGTTGACGCATTCAAGCGTCAAACGGAGGCATTGCCCTCCTTGACGAGCAATGCCTCGGCGATACGAAAATCGGTCTCCGAGTCGATGTCGATAGAAGCAGATTCCGGCATCCGGTATGCGAAGCAGGCGTCTGGAAGCAGGAAAGACTTGTCGGTCAACAGTCGTTCGGTTCGCGCGATGTAAATTGCCCCGTTGAGGCGGAAGTAGGTGGGCAGGTCCTGACTCCGGCGGCCTTTCGCCATGTCCGGCAGAAATCCCACCATACTGTCGTTTTCTGGCAGGGTATTGGCCCACAGCGGGCTGTGAGACATGGGACACACGGAGACAATCGCGTCAGCATCACGGTGTCGCAAAGCACTGATGGCGCCACGAATGTGTTCAGCGGTACGTAATGGCGACGTGGGCTGAAGTAAAATCACATAGTCGAACTCAGCTTGCCTTTCCCGGTTATACCACTCGACTACATCACACGCCACATCCACCGAACTCGCAGTATCAGAGGACAACTCTCTAGACCGAATAAAGGGAACATCTACACCCAGATCAACAGCCAGCTCGGCAATCCCCTCACCGTCGGTGCTAACGCAAATATTATCAATATCGGGCACCGCCTGCGCCGCTTCGACAGTCCATTGAAAAACAGGCTTACCACATAGCTGCTTGACGTTCTTTCCCGGGAAGCGCTTGCTGCGGGCCCGCGCTGGAATAATCG
>NZ_JBKHFB010000027.1:0-23672 GCF_046540515.1 Guyparkeria sp. | reverse complement strand
CCGCTCGAGCCGGACAGGCGCGAGAAGGCGGCCTGGACGTTGGATTCGGAGTCGATCAGGAACTGGCCGGAGGCGACCACCTGGTCGCCGGCCTCCAGCCCCGAGACGATCTCGGTGTGGCCGCCGGCCTCGACGCCGGTCTCCACGGCCACCGGCCGGAAGCGACCCTCGCCGGTGCGCACCACCACGCGAGCGCCGCCGGGTGCCGGGATGATCGCGGTCGACGGCACGGCCAGTACCTCGGGGGCGTTCGCCGGGCTCAGGGTGACCTCGGCGAACTGGTTGGGGCGCAGCAGGCCGTCCTCGTTGTCGAAGGCCAGCCGCACGCGCAGGGTGCGCGACTGCGGGTCGAGCTCGGGGTAGACGAAGTCCACCTCGCCTTCGAACTCGCGACCGGGGATGCCGTCGACCCGCATGCGCGCGGTCTGGCCCTCGCCCACGGCCTGCATGCGTCGTTCGAGCACGTCGACGTTCACCCAGACCCGATCGCGGCGGGCGATGGTGTAGAGCTCCATGTCGGGGCGGATGTACATCCCCTCGCGCAGATCGAGCTCGGCGACGTAGCCGTCCTGCGGGGCGCGCAGGGGGATGCGGCGCTGCACCTTGCGGTCCTGACGAATGCGCTCGATGGTCGACTCGGGCACGTTCAGCAGTTCCAGCCGGGCGCGGGTGGATTCGATCAGGTCATCCATGCCGCGGCGCAGGGCCACGAGGTAGTCCTGCTGCGCGGAGACGATGTCGGGGGAATAGACCTCCAGCAGCACGTCGCCCTTCTCAACGTTCGCGCCGATCGAGCCGACGTGCAGGCGCTCCACCCAGCCCTCGGCGCGTGGATGGACGTGGGCGAGCCGGTCCTCGTCGTAACCGACGGTGCCCACCGTGCGGATCTCGCCGGCCAGCTGCCGTTCGGCCGCCTCGGTGACGACGACGTTCATGTGCTGCACGGTCAGCGGGTCGACGGATACGCTGGGGTAACGGTCTGGCTGATCGTCGCCGCCCCCTTGCCCGTCTTCCTCGACCTCCTCGGCGGGGTATTCCTTCTCGACCAGGTCCATGCCGCAGATCGGGCAGGACCCAGGCTCTTCCTCGACGATCTGCGGATGCATCGGGCAGGTCCAGCGGGTGACGGAGTCGCCGCCGTTTTCGGCGTGGTCGGCGTGGTCGTGCCCGGCGTGGTCATCGTCTTCGCCTTCGTCACGGCTTTCCTGCTCGCCGTCATCCCTCTGTTCGCCCTCGGCGGCCTGCTCGGCCTGTCGGGCCGACATTTCCTTCTCGACGAGATCCATGCCGCAGATGGGGCAGGAGCCGGGTTCCTCCTCGACGATCTGCGGGTGCATCGGACAGGTCCAGCGGGTCACGGTGTCGCCGTGGCCATCGCTGGAATCGGCGTGGTCGTGCCCCTCGTGGTCGTTCTGCTCGCCGTTGTCGGCCGCCATCACCGCCGTGATCGTCGGGTTGATGCCCATCAGGACGGCCGGGGTGACCAGGGCCGAGCCCAGCAGGGTGACGCGGGTGAGTCGCTTGATGCGGCGGGTCGGTTGGTGCTTGCGGGTATTCATGCGGTCGGCTCCAGCAGGTAGCGCAGGTCGATCAGTTGGTCGGCGCGATCCAGGCGCAGGGTCAGCAGCTCCTGGCGGGCCTCGACCACGGCGCGCTCGGCTTCGATCAGGGCATCGAACTCGCCCCGGCCGGAGCCGATCTCGCCGCGGATCATCTCGGCGACCTGTTGCCGTTCGGGAATGATGTCGCTCCGGTAGCGGGCGACGCGCCGGTCGAGGGCGGCCAGGCGGGCGCGGATGGCGTCGGCTTCGGCGGCGAGATCACGCGCGCGCTTGGTCAGCTCGAGCTGGGCCGCCTGGGCGGATTGCTGCGCCCCGCGCAGTCGGGGCGACTGGCGACGCTCACTAAAGATCGGCAGGCTCACGCTCACCCCGGCCGACAGCGTGTTGGGCTCGCTGCCGGCGCGCAGGCCGTAGCCGACCTGCAGCCCGATCTCGGGCGCGAACTGTTCTTCCGCCTCGCCGACCCGGGCGCGGGCGGCCTCGAGTTCGGCACGCAATCGCTGGATTTCGGGTTGGCGGTCGATCTCGCCGCGCGGCAGCTCGGCCAGCCGGGTGGGCAGGGAATCGGGCAGGGGCAGGCGCGCGGCATCGCCTATCCAGCGTGCCAGCCGCGCCCGGGCGGCGTCGGCCTCGCCCCGCCGCCGGTCGAGCGTGTCCTCGATCCGCGACAGGCGCGCCTGCAGCGAGACGAGGTCGCTGCCGCTGGCCTCGCTAACCTCGTAGGCGGTGCGTGCGCTTTCCAGCAACTCGCGGTACAGCGCGCGTTCGCTCTCCAGCAGGCGGCCGAGGGCCTCTTCGCGGTAGACCGCCAGCCACAGGCGGCGCACCTCGCGCCTGAGCTGGCGGTCGGAGGTCGCCAGCCGGGCCTGTTCGCCACTCACCGCGGCGCGGGCGGCCTCGCCACGAAAGGCGAGCGTGTCGCCCGGCGGCAGGTTCTGCGAGAGCGTGAACACCGTCTGGGTCATCGGCGAGTCGCTCAGGCTGTAGTTGTCCGTCGGTACGTTCTGCAGGGCGACGGACAGTCGCGGGTCGGGCAGTTCGTCGGCCGCCTCGGCCTCGGCCGCCCGGCCGGCGCGACGTTGCTCGCCGGCCTGCAGGCCCTCGTCACTGCGGACGGCGGCCCGTTCGGCAGCCTCAAGTGTCAGGCGTTCGCCGGTTTCAGCCGGCGAATCGGCCAGTACTGGAGTCGTGGACAGGGCGGTCGCCAGCCAGACCACGGCGGCCCGCGAGAGAATGGATGAATACATGTAGGTTTCCTCGGTTAACGGTCAGCGGGGAGCTGGGTCAGCCGAGGTGTGCAGGGCGCGAGGCCCCGGGTTTCTCGGCCGCGTCAGGCCGAGAGGGGAGGACGGAACGGGGTGCTGGGCACGCCGGCCGGCACCGCGTCGGTCAGCGAGGTCTCGAGGGTGCCGTTGGGCAGATGGAGCGCGGCGGGGGTGGCCTGGGCCGGCAGGGAGAAGCCGCCCAAAAGCACGCAGTTGCCGCAGTGGTCACAGCCGGTCGAGTCGGTGGGCTCCTCGACCGGGTCGCCCATGCTCGGGCAGTCGGCCGGGTGCTCGGATACCTCGTTCATCGGGCAGTCGAGCATGGTCACCCCGGCGGTCACCGCGTTGAGCGGTGCCCAGAAGGCGAGCAGCAGGGTGACCAGGCGCATGATTCTCATGATGTGAGGACTATAGGTCGCCGGTTTTCCGCACGCAAGACCGTTCAGTCCGGCGTCAGTCGCAGGAGCCGACCGTCGGCGTGATCGGTCAGCAGCCAAAGCGCACCGTCCGGTCCGGTCTCCACCGCGCGAATGCGCCAGCCTCGGTCCGTGAGCCAGCGCTCCTCGGAAACCACGGTTTCATCGTCGAGTTCCAGTCGTGCCAGGTGGCGCTTGGCCAGTGCGCCGACGAACAGCGTGATCTGCTCGTTCCGCTCGTGGAATGCCATGCCGGAGGGGGCAATCGATGGCGTCCAGTGGTGAACGGGACCGGTGACGCCCTCGACCTCGCCCGGGGCGATCTCCGGGCCGTGGTATTCGCGGCCGTAGGTCTGGATCGGCCAGCCGAAGTTCTCGCCGGCGGCGGGGATGTTGATCTCGTCGCCGCCGCGCGGGCCATGTTCGTGAATCCATACACGCCCGGTTTGCGGGTGGGTGGCCGCGCCCTGCGGGTTGCGGTGGCCGTGGCTGTAGATTGCCCCTTCGGCGTCGTCCCGGTCGACGAACGGGTTGTCCTCGGGGATGCGGCCATCGTCGTGCAGGCGCAGCACCGAACCGTTGAGATCGGCGAGATCCTGCGCGCGGTCGCGCTCCCCCCGGTCGCCGGTGGTGACGAACAGGTACCCGTCGCGGTCGAAGGCCAGTCGCGAGCCGAAGTGGATCCCCGAGTCGACACAGGGTTCGGCGACGAACAGCGTCTCGAAATCGCGCAGTTCGTCGCCCTCCAGCCGGCCGCTGCCCACGTGGGTGGCGTTACCGCCGTCGCAGCGCCCCGCCCAGGTCAGGTAGACGCGCCGGTTCTCGGCGAACTCGGGATGCAGGGCCACGTCCAGCAGTCCGCCCTGGTTGCGGTGGTCCACCTCGGGCACGCCCGCGATCTCGGTCCGGCCGGAACCGTCGGCCTCAAGCCGCAGCAGCCGCCCGCGCCGCTCGGTGACCAGCAGGTCGCCGTCGGGCAGGAAGGCCAGCGCCCAGGGGTGGTGCAGGCCGTCGGTGATCGTCTCGACGGCGGGTTCGGCGAGTATCGGCGTGGCCGTGAACAACGGCAACAGGGCGAGCAGGACGAGTCGTGCGCGTGACATGGCGGTTCCTCGCGGCGTGCGTTCAGTTGAGATTAGACGAGCCGGATGCGGTTCTCAGGCCAGCATCGGATAGCTGAACAGCGAGAAGTGCAGCAGGTTGATCGCCCAATGCAGGCCGATCGCCGGCCACAGCGAACCGCTCTGCCAGGCGACATAGCCGTAGCCGAGGCCGGCTACGGTGGCCACGGCGGCGAACTCCGCGCCGAAGGGCAGGTGGGCCAGCCCGAAGGTCACTGCCGTGAGCCACCAGGCGTGCACGGCCCCGAGCCGGTGAAGGATGTGCCGCTGGAGCAGGCCGCGGAACAGCACCTCCTCGGCGGCGACGGTAATCAGGTTCGTCGCGGCGAACAGGCCGAGGAGTCGCAGGTCGGGCCAGCCGGGCTGCCAGCGGAACAGGCCGGTGGCGATACCCAGCGTAATCGCCGCGGTGACGGTCGCCATGCTGGCCCCCAACAGGGGCGCGGGGGCGGCGATTCGCCAGGTTCCGACCACCAGGGGCAACCAGGCGGCCACCAGCAGGGCCTGGTCGACCGACAGGTAAAGGCTGTGCGGAAGACAGCCTGCACAGAAGACGCGGTCTTTCCAGACCAATGGCGAGGCGAAGCCGGGCCACAGGTGCAGGGTAAGGATGATCCCCAGCGACAGGACCAGCATCGCGACCGCCGGCGGAACGCGGCGCAGACGAACGCTGATCCCGGCGGCTGCGAGAAGCGGGACGAGCGCAAGCGTTCCGGCCACCGTGATCCAGTTGGCGGTGTGCGCCACCGCGATGACGGCGAGGGACGCGGCCAGGGCCGCGAGCAGATGGCTGACGGTGGGCACGTCGGAAAGCCCTGAAACGACGAGAAAGCGTGCATCCTACCGCTTCCATGGCGTCGTCGCTGCCGGGTCCAAGGAGCCAGGTGCACCCGATTCGTGCGGGCGCCGCCGACTCGACCGACCGGACACGGGCCGATCGGCGGAGAGTCCGGCGTGGCTGCGGGGCCCCGCGTTTGGGTGCCGACGGCGATTTCGATATGCTGACCCATCAAAAAAATCAATGACAAGGCGTGGTCATAGACGTTTGGCGCTGACTCTAGCCACGCTACTGCCTCGGAGAAGGGAAATGGCGTCCGAAGGATACGTGTTGCGGCTGTTTCTGGCCGGGCAGACGGGGCGCTCCCGCGCGGCGGTGGAGAATCTGCACAGAATCTGCGAACAGGAGCTGGCCGGTCGCTATCGACTGGAGCTGATCGACGTGCTCGAGCAGCCAGACGTGGCCGAGGAGTACAACATCGTCGCTACCCCAACCCTGATCAAGACGCTACCACCGCCGTTGCGGCGGATCATTGGCGACCTGTCCGACAGCGAGCGAGTGTTGCTGGGACTGGACCTGCACCCGCGTCCAGCGGGTTTGCAGTAATGGGCCTGGGAATGGGCGAGAGCAGGGGAGCCGATGGGGCCTCGTCGATTGCGCGCCACCCCACCGGCATCGTCGGGCTGGACCACATCACCCTGGGTGGCCTGACGCGCGGGCGGGTAACGCTGGTCACCGGCACGGCTGGCTGCGGCAAGACCGTGTTTGCCGGGCAGTTTCTGGCCGAGGGCGTGCGTCGCCACGAGGAGGCGGGCGTATTCGTCACCTTCGAGGAAAGCGCGGCGGACATCCGCGCGAATCTGGCCGGCTTCGGCTGGTCGATTTCCGAGTGGGAGCAGCGCGGTCGCTGGGCTTTCGTCGATGCCTCACCCGACCTCCAGGCGGAATCGGTCGAAATGCCCGGATACGACTTGACCGCCTTGCTCGCCCGCATCGAGACGGCGGTCGAGCGCACCAAGGCGACCCGGGTGGCGATCGACTCGCTGGGCGCGATCTTCAGCCAGTTCGCCGACGCGGCGGTGGTTCGGCACGAGATCTTGCGGCTCGCCGGCCATCTCAAGCGACTGGGCGTGACTACCATGATGACCGGCGAACGACTCGACGATCGGCAACCGATAGCCCGGTTCGGTGTCGAGGATTTCGTCGCGGACAACGTCATCGTGTTGCGCAACGTGCTCGAGCAGGAGCAGCGCCGGCGGACGATCGAGATACTCAAGCTTCGTGGGGCGGCGCATCAGAAGGGCGAGTTCTCGTTCACCGTGCTCCCGAACCAGGGGATGGTGGTCATTCCGTTGTCGGCGATGACGTTGCAGCAGCACTCCACCGATGTGCGCATCTCGGCCGGTAACGCCGAGCTCGACACGATGTGTGGCGGCGGTCTCTTCCGCGACTCGATCGTGCTGGTTTCCGGAGCGACCGGTACCGGCAAGACGCTTACCGTCACCCAGTTCGTCGCCGGTGCCGCGCCGGACGAGCGCTGTCTGCTGTTCGCCTACGAGGAAAGCCGCGATCAGCTGATCCGCAACGCCGCTGGCTGGGGCGTCGATTTCGAGCGACTCGAACGCGCAGGACGGCTCAGGATCGTCTGCCAGTACCCGGAGGTGGCCGGGCTGGAAGACCACCTGGTCGAGATCAAGCGGGAGATCGACGAATTCGCGCCGCACCGGGTGGCGGTCGACAGTCTCTCGGCCCTCGAGCGGGTCGCGACGCCCAAGGGTTTTCGCGAGTTCGTCATCGCCACCACCTCGTTCATCAAGCATCATCAGGTGGCCGGGTTGTTCACCGCGACCACGCCGACACTGCTTGGCGGCACGTCGGTGACCGAGTCGCATATCTCGACGTTGACCGACTCGATCCTGCTGCTGCGCTACGTGGAAGTGGACGGGGTGATGCGACGTGGCCTGACCGTGCTGAAGATGCGCGGTTCGGCCCATGACAAGCGCATCCGGGAGTTCGATATCGATTCGAGCGGAATGCGCATTGGCGCACCGTTCCGCCACGTGGGCGGCATTCTCGCCGGGGCGCCGGTGATGCTTCACGATGAGCACGAGGAGGTTGATTGATCATGTTGGCCCCTTCAGGGCAGGTCATTTCCGCAGACGCGGGGTTTCGCGCGTCTGCGGCCTTGTGGTTTGACAGTTTTCAGGATGTCGATTCCCTCGGTGGGGGTGCTACCAGCCCGGACCGGGACGAGGGCTTCCGGCACCTGGTCGAATCCAGTGCCGACGCGATAATCGTGGTTCGGCTCGATGGCACGGTGGCGTACGCCAACCCCGCGGCCGAGCGGTTGTTCAATCGCTCCGCGGAGGTGATGCGCGACAAGCCGTTCGGCCTGCCGCTGACCGACGGCGGCGTCGCGCGGGTGGATGTTCTGCCCCGCGAGCGCCCGCCGGGCGTGGCGGAGATGCGCGTGGTGCGTTCGCGCTGGGACGGCCGTCCCGCCATGCTGGCCTCGTTGCGGGACGTTACCGAGCAGACGGAGATGGAGCGTTCTCTGCGCCTCTCCTCGGTGATCTTCAATCAGGCGGCCGAGGGCATCGCCTTCGTCGACGATGAACTCCGGCTGGTGGAGGTCAACGGCGCGTTTGTCGAGTTCTTCGGCGGGGCGGCAAGAGGGTTCGTCGGGCGGGCTGTCGCCATCCTGTTCGGCGATGCCGAGGAGGGCGGACGCCTGGTCGAGGCGCTGCGCTTGCTGCCTCCCGGGCGTCGCTGGCGCAGCGAATTCACGCTGGAAGGCGAGGATGGCGAGCCGGACCGGTTCGTGCTGGTCAGCGCGGTGCGCGTGCGCGAAGAGGAGGACTTCTCGGCGCATTTCGTCCTGTTGTGCACCGACATTACCCGGCAGAAGCGTGATCAGCTGAGCTTGCGTCACGAGGCCCGCCATGACGGATTGACCGGGCTGGCGAATCGCGTCGCTTTCCGGGAAGGACTGACGGCCGCCCTTGCCCGGGCGAAGCGCAAGGCGGGCGGACTGGCGGTGCTGTTCGTCGACCTGGATGGTTTCAAGTCGATCAACGACCGATACGGACACGACCTGGGCGATCGGCTCCTCCGGGAGGTCGCGCGGCGGATGTCCGAGGTCGTGCGTGTCGGTGACGCCGTTTCACGCCTGGGGGGTGATGAGTTCACCCTGTTGATCGAGGACGTCGAGGATCCGGCCGATGTGGCCGCGGTGGCCGACAAGTTGCGCGTGGAGATCGAGCGGCCGATCCCTCTGGGGGACGTCACCCTGCATACGCGGGCGAGCATCGGGGCGAGCCTGTACCCGGGCAACGGCGAAAACGCCGACGAGTTGCTGGGTCGGGCGGATCTGGCGCTCTACCGGGTCAAGGAGTTCGATCCGGGTGGCTTTCGCTTTTTCAACCCGCACATGGATCGTCGCGCTCGCTTGCGTCGAGAAATGGCCAGCCGGCTCACTTCGGCATTGCGTACGGACGCATTGCGGCTCGTGTTCCAGCCACAGATCGATATCGAGACGGGCGAGGTGCATTCGGTCGAGGCCTTGTTGCGCTATCCGGGACGATCGGTGGGGTGGCGCCGGCCGGTGAGGTTGCTCGAGATTGCCGAGCAGGCGCGCCTGTTGCCCGAGCTGTTGCGCTGGGTGCTCTTCAACGCAATGAGTGCCGCCCGGGATTGGGTCGGATCGCCACCGATCGCCATCAACCTGTGCGCGAGGCAGTTGCTGGTCGAGGATCTGGAGGAGCGGATCGCTCGGGTGGCCGAGGAAGTCGGGCTGCCGCTCTCCCGCCTGGTGCTGCACCTGCCCGTGGCCGGCGTCATGGCCCAGTCGGGGCGGGCCATCGCCCTCGCCGCGCGGTTGCGTCGCCGGGGGATCAAGACCTGCCTGGACAATTTCGGCAGTGGCAGTTTCTCGATTGCCGCCCTGGAATCACTGGCCCCCGATGCGGTCTCCATCGACCGCAGCGTGATGGCGCGCATGCTGGATACCCCGGAGCGACGACTCACCCTGAAGGCAATGCTGGCGATGCTCGAATCGATGTGCCTTCCGGTGGTGGTTCAAGGGGTGGAACGCCCTGCCCAGATCGACTGGTTGCGCGAGATGGCCGGCTCGCTGGTCGTGCAGGGCGAGCAGATCGTCGCCCCGCTGGAGGAGCCGGCGTTGCGCGACTGGTTGAGGCGGCGCTGATCGTGTGCCCGAATGCCGTTCTGAGCTAAGGAACCTCTGTACGATTCGATGGCGCCAGCACCGTCGGGCGGGCCGCCAAGAACCCATTTGCGGCGTCGCGAGGTCCGTCTCGTGGCCTCGCTCTTCGGGCCGGCTTGCGCCGTCCGGGTCGGCGTCGTGTCGACCCGGTCCAGTCCTTGCGAGGGGTCCTGCCATTCACGGAGAAGCGCACCTTGCAACAGGGTGCTTGGCGGCCCGCATGGGCGCCATCGAATCGTGTGAAGGTTCCCTAAGCGCTTGTTATTCTCGGCTAATCGTCTAGAATCCCGCTCCTTCTCCGCTCTTTTCTGATCGCGTGGCACGCTGCCCGGGTCACGCGAGGCGAGTGGTCTCCGTGCGCACCAGACGAGGTTTTATGACGACTGTTGCCAAGAGAAACATTGCCGAAACCCGCCAGTCAACGGCGGCGGGTACGCAGGACGGGCAGGCGCCCAAGCTGCAGGTCTTCACCGACCGTCACCTCGACAAGATCGAGCCCTTGAAGCGCCTCGGCGAGGAGGCGCTGTTCGAGATGAAGGTGGTCGCGAGCGTGTTGCCGTTTCGCGTCAACAACTACGTCATCGAGCACCTGATCGACTGGGACCGTGCCCCCGACGACCCGATCTTCGCCCTGACCTTCCCGCAGCGCGACATGCTCGATCCCGAAATGTACGAGCAGATGGCCGAGCTGCACCGCCGCGAGGCGCCCAAGGAGGAGATCACCGCGCTGGCCTGGAAGCTGCGCCACCAGCTCAACCCGCACCCGGCCGGCCAGATCGAGATGAACCTCCCCGAGGTCAACGGCGAGACGGTCGAGGGCGTGCAGCACAAGTACCGCGAGACCGCGCTGTTCTTTCCCAGCCAGGGTCAGACCTGCCACAGTTACTGCACCTTCTGTTTCCGCTGGGCGCAGTTCGTCGGCGACAAGGACCTCAAGATCGCCTCCAAGGAGGCCGGCCAGTTGCTCGACTACCTCGCCGAGCGGCCCAACCTGACCGACCTGTTGATGACCGGCGGCGACCCGATGGTGATGAAGACCAAGCACCTGGCGCCGTATCTCGAGGGGCTTCTGGACGAGCGTCTGGCACACGTCCAGACCGTGCGCATCGGCACCAAGGCGCTGTCGTTCTGGCCGTATCGCTTCGTCACCGACGCCGATGCCGACGACCTGCTCGCGCTGTTCGAGCGCCTGGTCGAGTCCGGCAAGCACGTCGCGGTGATGGCGCACGTCAACCATTACCAGGAAATGGAGAACCCCATCTTCCGCGAGGCGGTCAAGCGTATCCGCGCGACCGGTGCGGAGATCCGCACCCAGAGCCCGCTGATCAAGCACATCAACGACTCGGGCGAGGTCTGGGCGCGCATGTGGCGTGAGCAGGTGCGCCTGGGCATGATCCCCTACTACATGTTCGTCGAGCGCGACACCGGCGCGAAGTACCGCTTCGAGGTGCCATTGGCCGAGGCGCACCGCATCTACCGCGACGCCATGAAGCAGGTTTCGGGGCTGGCGCGCACCGCGCGCGGGCCGTCCATGTCGGCCGGGCCGGGCAAGGTCGAGGTGCAGGGCGTGGCCGAGATCTTTGGTGAGAAGGTGTTCGTGCTGCGCTTCGTCCAGGGTCGCAACCCCGACTGGGTGCAGCGGCCGTTCTTCGCCAGGTACGACGAGCAGGCCACCTGGCTCAACGAGCTCACCCCGGCGTTCGGCGAGGAGAAGTTCTTCTTCGAGGACGAGTACGCGGCCATGCAGGAGCAAAGTGGCCTCCAGGCGATCGATGCCGCCGAGGTCGAGGCATAAGCCGTTGGACCGTCGGTAAATCTCCCTTGACGAAGAAGGTGTCGGTGGATAGACTTGCGCGCCTTCGAGAAATCACTTGTTGGCGGCGCGTGGCGCCGCTGGCTCCATTACGCATAAACATTCGGGTTTTACAGCATGTACGCAGTGGTCGTTACCGGCGGTAAGCAGTACCGCGTCGAGCAAGGCAGCAAGGTGCGCGTCGAGAAGCTCTCTGGCGAAGCCGGCAGCACCGTGACGCTGGATCAGGTTTTGATGGTCGGCGACGGCTCTGACATCAAGGTGGGCACGCCCAACGTCGATGGCGCGAGCGTCACCGCCGAGATCGTCGGCCAGGGTCGCGGCAAGAAGGTGGAAATCATCAAGTTCCGCCGTCGCAAGCACCACATGAAGCGTCAGGGCCACCGTCAGGCCTACACCGAACTCAAGATCACCGGCATCAGCGCCTGAGCGCCCGGTATCCAGACCAGGAGACTTGAACCATGGCACATAAGAAAGCAGCGGGCTCTACCCGGAACGGTCGCGACAGCGAGAGCAAGCGCCTCGGCGTGAAGCGCTTCGGTGGCGAGGCCGTTTCCGCAGGCAGCATCATCGTTCGTCAGCGTGGCACCAAGTTCCACGCCGGCAGCAACGTGGGCGTCGGCCGCGACTACACCCTGTTCGCCCTGACCGACGGCCAGGTGAAGTTCGAGACCAAGGGTCCGAAGAGCCGCCGTTTCGTCAGCATCGAACCGGCGTAAAGCCGGCCCGATGTGAGTTGGCGGTCAGCGTGACTGGCCGGCAACCGCTGTCCGAGCCCCGCCCGTGTGCGGGGCTTTCGTGTTTGTGGCCCGACTGCCTGAGCAGTCGTGGCCGTTATCTGGGGTATGAGCCGTGAAATTTGTCGATGAAGCCACCATCAAGGTCAAGGCCGGCGACGGCGGCAATGGCGTGGTGAGTTTTCGCCGCGAGAAATACGTGCCCTACGGCGGCCCCGACGGGGGCGATGGCGGCGACGGCGGCTCGGTCTATCTGGTCGGTGACGTCAACCTCAACACGCTGGCCGACTTCCGCTTCCAGCGCCACTACGAGGCCGAGCGCGGCAAGAACGGTGCTGGTCGCAACATGACCGGCAAGAAGGGACAGGACCTGTACGTCCACGTGCCGCTGGGCACCGTCGTGCACGACGAGGACACCGGCGAGGTGATCGGCGAGGTGGTCGAGGCCGATGCCGAGCTGCTGGTGGCCAAGGGCGGCTGGCACGGGCTGGGCAATTCCCGCTTCAAGAGCTCGGTCAACCGGGCGCCGCGGCAGAAGACCGACGGCACGCCCGGTGACGACCGCCGCCTGCGCCTCGAGCTCAAGGTGCTGGCGGACGTCGGCCTGCTCGGCCAGCCCAATGCCGGCAAATCGACCCTGATCCGGGCGATCTCGCACGCCCGGCCGAAGGTCGCCAACTACCCGTTCACCACGCTCTACCCCAACCTCGGCGTGGTCGCACCCGAGCCGCATCGCAGCTTCGTGGTCGCCGACATCCCGGGGCTGATCGAGGGCGCGGCCGAGGGGGCCGGGCTGGGGATTCGCTTCCTCAAGCACCTGGCGCGCACCAACCTGCTGCTGCACGTGGTCGACGTGGCGCCGTATGACGAGGTCGACCCGGTCGAAAGCGTCGCGGCGATCGAGTCGGAACTGGAGAAATACGACGAGTCGCTCGCCGAGCGGCCGCGCTGGCTGGTGCTCAACAAGATCGACGTCTGGGCGGACGAGGAGCGCGAGGCAAACATCGAGGCACTGAAGCAGCGGTTTGCCAACGAGATCGGGCTGACCGGACCGGTGTTCGCGATCAGCGCACTCGACAAGACCGGCACCCAACCGCTGGTCTGGGCGATTCTCGAGTACCTCGAGGCCGAGTGGGCGCGCGAGCGCGAGGAGCGCGGCCCGACCGGGGCGACGGAGGACTGAGCATGCGTGACGAGGTCAGGGGCTATCAGCGCTGGGTGGTCAAGATCGGCTCGGCGATGGTCACCGGGGACGGGCGCGGGCTCGATCGCGAGGCGATCGCCGCCTGGGCGCGTCAGCTGGCCGAGCTGCGCCGCGAGGGCCGCGAGATCGTCATCGTCACCTCGGGGGCGGTCGCCGAGGGCATGGCCCGGCTGGGCTGGGAGGAGCGCCCCGAGTCGCTGCCCAAGCTGCAGGCGGCCGCGGCCGTCGGCCAGATGGGCCTGGTCGAGGCGTACGCCGAGGGGCTGGCGCGGTTCGACACCCATTCGGCGCAGATCCTGCTGACCCACGACGACCTGGTCGACCGCGAGCGTTATCTCAATGCCCGCAGCACACTGCGCACCCTGCTCGACCTGGGCGTGGTCCCGGTGGTCAACGAGAACGACACGGTCGCCACCGACGAGATCCGCTTCGGCGACAACGACACGCTCGCCGCGCTGGTGGCCAACCTGGTCGAGGCCGACATGCTGGTGATCCTCACCGACCAGCCGGGCCTGTTCGAGGCCGACCCGCGCAAGCGCCCGGAGGCGAAGCTGCTGGCCGAGGTGACCGCCGGCGACCCGGCGCTCGAAACCATGGCCTCGCCGGAAGGCGGGCGTCTGGGTCGCGGCGGCATGTACACCAAGGTGCTGGCCGCCAAGCGCGCCGCCCGCTCCGGTGCGGCCACCATCGTCGCGGCCGGCAGCGAGGCGGACGTGCTCTGCCGGCTGGCCGCCGGCGAGCCGCTGGGGACGCACTTTCGCCCCGCCACCAACCGCCTGGCCGCGCGCAAGCAGTGGCTGGCCGGTCAGTTGCGGGTGCGGGGCCGGTTGCAGGTGGATGCCGGTGCCGCCCGAGCGGTGGCCGAGCAGGGGCGGTCACTCCTGCCGGTCGGCGTGACGGCGGTGTCGGGGCAGTTCGCCCGCGGCGAGCTGGTTTCGATCGTCGATGCCAACGGCCGCGAGTTCGCGCGCGGGCTGGTCAATTACCCCAGCAGCGATGCCGCGCGGCTGGTGCGTTGCTCCAGCCAGGCGATCGCCGAGGTGATCGGTTACCGCGAGGAGAACGAACTGGTGCACCGCGACAACCTGGTGCTGCTCTGAGGCCAGCTCATCCCCGCAGGCGGCGCGCCTCCGCGTCGAGTTCGTCGAGCAGCCGCTCGTAGATGGTCGACAGGATCTTGAGATCCTCCACCGCGACATGCTCGTCGACCTGGTGGATCGTGGCGTTGAGCGGACCGAGCTCGATCACCTGCGCGCCAGTCGGCGCGATAAAGCGGCCGTCCGAGGTGCCGCCCGCGGTCGACGGCGTCGGCGGCGTTCCCAGCACCCCTTCCACCGCCCTCTCCACCGCGCCGACCATCGGGCCGTCGTCCCGGGTGAGAAACGGCACGCCCGAGAGATGCCAGTCGATCCGGTAGGACAGTCCGTGGCGCTTGAGCAGTTCCTCCACCCGCGTCTCGATGGCCTCGACCGAGGTCTCGGTGTTGAAGCGCAGGTTGAACTGCACGCTCATCTCGCCGGGGATGACGTTGTTCGCGCCGGTACCCGCCTGGACGTTGGCGATCTGCAGGGTCGAGGGCGGGAAGTGGGCGTTGCCCTGGTCCCACTCGATCGCCACCAGTTCGGCCAGGAACGGCGCGGCCCGGTGCACCGGGTTGTCGGCGAGATGCGGGTAGGCCACGTGCCCCTGGCGGCCCTCGATGACGAGGTTGCCGGTGATCGAGCCGCGTCGGCCGATCTTGAACTCGTCGCCCAGCCGGTTGCGACTCGACGGTTCGCCCACCAGACACCAGTCGATCGAGACACCCCTCTCGTGCAGCCACCGCATCACGCGTCTGGTGCCGTGCTGTGCCGGGCCTTCCTCGTCGCTGGTGATTAGGTAGCCCATCCGGAAGGCCGGCTCGGGTTGCCGGGCGAGGAAGCGCTCGGTGGCCGTGACGAAGGCGGCCACCGAGCCCTTCATGTCGGCCGCCCCCCGACCGTACAGGCGCCCGCCGTGGATCTCGGCACCGAAGGGCGGGTAGGTCCAGCGCGAGGCCTCGCCGGTGGGCACCACGTCGGTGTGCCCGGCGAAGACGAACAGCGGACCGGGGTTGCCCCGCCCGCCGTGTAACGCCCAGAGGTTGTCGACCTCCTCGAAGCGCAGCGACTCGATCGCAAAGCCCAGCGGGGCGATCCGCCCGGCGATCAGCGCCTGGCAGCCCTGGTCGTCGGGCGTGACCGAAGGGCGACGGATCAGTTCGCGGGCGAGATCGATGGTGGCGTCCTTCATGCCAGTGCTTCCTGCCAGTCGTCGGCCTGAAAGCCGATCAGGGTGTCCCCGTCGTGTTCCACCACTGGGCGCTTGATCAGGCTCGGGTTGGCCAGTGCGGCCTCGCGGGCGCGGGTGGCGTCCATGGCCTCGCGCTCCTCGGCCGGCAGGCGGCGCCAGCTCATGCCGCGCCGGTTGATCACCGTCTCCCAGCCGAAGCGCGCCAGCCAGTCATCGAGCCGCTCGGGCGGAACTCCGTCCCTCTTGAAGTCGTGGAAGCGATACTCGATACCCTCGGCGGCCAGCCAGGCGCGCGCCTTTTTCACGGTGTCGCAGTTGGGGATGCCGTAGACGGTGATCATCGATAGCCCTATCAAGTGAAAATTGTTGTTCCGGATAGGAAAAATTGATTTTCCTATCAGTGCCCGCGTCCTACACTCGTTTTCGGTGTGGGCGCGGAAACGAGCAGGCCCGCGCGATGGAATTGCAGCAGAAAAGGAGTGGCATTGCCATGCAACACAGGATGACGTTCATGCCCGCAAACCCGACTCGAACGCTTGGCCTTCTGGCCGGCTTTCTGGCCGGCCTGATGCTGGCGGGCCCGGTGGCCGCCGAGCCCGACATCGAATGGGGTGGGGAGCTGTTCGCCGACAATTGCGTCGAGTGCCACATGGTTCCGCACGACGACGATTGGTTCAAGGCACGCGCCGATGCCGGCAACATGGGCAGTCTCGACAGCCTGCGCACCATGGTTCAGGGCTGTGCCAACAACTTCAATCTGCCGTGGTTCGACGAGGAGGTCGACGCGGTCACGGCCTGGTTGAACCAGGAATATTACGACTTCGAGTGATCCGATCCGCACGGTCGGGTTGTGATCAGTCGATGAACCGCATCGACAGGTCGATCGCCTCGACGTGCTTTGTCAGCGCGCCGATGGAAATGTAGTCGACCCCGGTGTCGGCCACGTCGCGTACCGTTTCCAGCGAGACGTTGCCCGAGGACTCCAGCTTCGCCCGGCCGGCGGTCAGATGCACGGCCCGGCGAAGTTGTTCGAGGCTGAAATTGTCCAGCAGCACCCGCTTGACCCCGGCGTCGAGGGCCTCCTCGAGCTGGTCGAGATTCTCGACCTCCACTTCCAGCGGCAGGTCCCGCGCCATTACCCCGGCGGCGCGAACGGCCTGCCTTATCGATCCTGCCGCCCGGATGTGGTTCTCCTTGATCATCACCATGTCGTACAGGCCCATGCGGTGGTTCGCGCCGCCGCCATCGGTGACGGCCTTCTTCTGCGCGTAACGCAGGCCGGGCAGGGTCTTGCGGGTATCCAGGATCTGAGCGCCGGTGCCCTCGACCGCCTCGACGAACCGGCGGGTGACGGTGGCCGTCGCGCTGAGCGTCTGCAGGAAGTTGAGCGCCACGCGCTCGGCCGTCAGCAGGGCGCGCGCCGGCCCGCTGAGCAGGCACAGGCTCTGCTCCGGTAACAGGGTGTCGCCGTCGGCGGCCGCCCACTCGATCCGCACCGCCGGCGAGACGCGTCGGAAGGCCGCATCGGCCCAGTCGACCCCGGAAAGAATCGCCGGCTCGCGGCTGATGATGCGGGCACGGGCGGTCTCGTCGGCCGGGATCAACTGGGCGGAGACGTCTCCGCTGCCAATGTCCTCTGTCAGCGCGCGGGCCACGTCCAGGGCGACGATGTCGGGGTCGGCTTTGCTCATTGGGGCACCCTTGATGGCTGACGGAGGGCGAAGTCTAGCAAGTTCCGGCCAGACGCCTTAGTCACACCGTCCAGGGCGATCGATCACGTTGCCCTGATCGCCTTTCGCCCTCCGGGGGCGTGATCGAATCTCGTGGCGTTTTACGTGTCATATTGTCATGCTGCTGTCATCGCGGCGACGTGTAATACCTGCCGGTGAGCGGGGTCGCGGGTCCCCGGCAGTCACACCACCGCTTATTTTGATCGTTGCGAGGACCGGCGCTGGCCGGGATGACCAAATGCAGAAGACCATACTGATTGTCGAGGACGAGAAGCCGATCCGCGAGATGGTCGCCTTCGCCCTGGGGCGGGCCGGTTACGACCTCGTCGAGGCCGCAGATGTCCAGGAGGCCTTCGAGCGCCTGGCCGAGAAGCAGCCCGACCTGATCCTGCTCGACTGGATGCTGCCGGGTGCCAGCGGTATCGAGTTCGCCCGCCGCATCAAGCGTGACGAGCTGACCAAGGATGTGCCGATCGTCATGCTCACCGCACGCGGCGAGGAGGAGGACAAGGTCAGCGGGCTGGAGGCCGGCGCCGACGACTACGTCACCAAGCCGTTCTCACCGCGGGAACTGATGGCCCGGATCAAGGCCGTGCTGCGGCGCGTATCGCCGGACGAAGAGAGTCCGGTGCTGGATGTCGCGGGGCTCAAGCTCGACCAGGAAAGCTACCGGGTCACCGCCGCCGATGAGCCGATCGACATCGGTCCGACGGAGTTCCGCCTGCTGGCCTTCTTCATGAAGCACCCCGATCGCGTCTTCACGCGCGCCCAGCTGCTCGACCGCGTCTGGGGGCAGAACGCCTACGTCGAGGAGCGCACGGTCGACGTGCATATCCTGCGTCTACGCAAGGTGCTGGCTCCCAGCGGGTATGATGCCCTCATCCAGACCGTGCGCGGTGTGGGCTACCGTCTCTCGCCCCGATGAGGTGGGCGGCTCGCGCCCAACGCTGACCCGGGCCGCCCGATACGCCACTGATCCGTCCATGACCGACACGCGATCCCCCCAGCCTGCCGTCGCCGATCGGCCAAAGCGACTCGAACACCGCGCGCAGTTGCGCCGGTTGCGTCTGGCCGAGGCGCGCGAGCATGCCTGGCGCGAGGAAGGCATCCTGGTGCTGGCGGTGCTGGCGGTGGCCTCGGTGGTCGCCTGGGGCGGCGCCCTGGCGGGGTGGGGGTTCGCCTGGTTGCTGGCCCCGGTGATGGCGTTGGCGCTCTACACCGCCGCGCTCCTCTGGCGGGTGATCTACCTGGCCCGTGCCCTGCCGATTACCACCTCGCAACCGCGCCGGGTCTGGGGGCTGCCCGGCCTGATCCAGATGCGCCAGCGCCGCCTGAGCCGTCGCTGGTCACGCCGCCAGCGACGCCTGATCGGCCTGCTCAAGCGTTACCACCACTCGGCGATGACCGTGCCGGATGCCATGGTGGTGCTCACCGCCGAGCGCGAGATCGAGTGGCTCAACCGTGCCGCGATGGACATGCTCGGCCTCAACCGCGCCGATATCGGGTTGCGCCTGGACGATCTCTGGCGCACGCCGGCCTTCATCGCCTGGCTCAAGCAGGGCAGTGACCGGCCGGCCCTTGAGCTGGTCGCCCCGGCGGACGAGACCCGCACCCTGAGCCTGCGGATCGAGCCCTATGGCTCGGACCGCTACCTCTTGATCGGTCGCGACGTCACGGCACTGCATCGCCTGCAGGGGGTGCGCCAGGACTTCGTCGCCAACGTCTCCCACGAGCTGCGCACCCCGCTTACCGTGCTCGCCGGTTACGTCGAGACCCTGCTCGACACCGGCGAGGGACAGGACCCGCAGATGCGCCGCATCCTGTCGAACATGCACCAGCAGGCCGACCGGATGCGGCGCATCGTCGAGGACCTGCTGCTGCTCTCGCGGCTCGAGACCTCCCAGCCGGATGCCGACTGGTTCGAGGCGATCAACGTGGCACGCCTGGTCGAGCCCATTCTCAACGACGCACGCCTGGTTTCCGGCGAGGAAGGCCACGATATCCGCGCCGAGCTGGACCCGTCATTGACCCTTTGGGGCGTGCCGCGCGAGCTGCAGTCCGCGTTCTCCAATCTGGTGTTCAATGCCGTGAAATACACGCCGGCCGGCGGCCGCGTCGAGGTGAGCTGGGCGCGCGACGAACGGGGCCGGCCGGTTTTCTCGGTGTGCGACACGGGTATCGGCATCGAGGCGCGTCACATCCCCCGCCTGACCGAGCGCTTCTATCGCATCGACGTGGGGCGGTCGCGGTCACGCGGCGGCACCGGGCTGGGGCTGGCGATCGTCAAGCACGTGGTGCTGCGCCACGGGGCCCGCCTGGAAATCGACAGCACGCCCGGCGAAGGCAGCTGTTTCCGGGTGATCTTCCCGGCGAACCCGGCGGGTGCGCCGGCCGGGATGCAGTAGACTGGCGTCACTTGCCAACAGGGGCGCGAGCCAACCGATGTCCGAATTCTGGAACGAAAAGTACGGCCAGGTCGATTTCCTCTACGGAACCCACCCCAACGAGTTTCTCCTGAGCCAGGCCTGGCGCCTGCCCACCGGCGGCCGCGTGCTGGTGCTGGGTGACGGCGAGGGCCGTAATGGCGTCTGGCTGGCCGAGCAGGGCTTCGATGTCACCAGCGTCGACTACTCGGCCGTGGGGTGCGAGAAGGCCCGTCAGTTGGCCGACGAGCGTGACGTCAGCGTGGCGGTGCATTGCGCGGATCTGACCGAATGGGACTGGGAGGAGGACGGCTTCGACGCGGTAGTCCTGATCTACCTGCACTTCGAGCCGCCTGCGCGCCGCGAGGTCTACCGGCGGGCGGTCGCGGCCCTGCGTCCCGGCGGGCTGCTGATCGTCGAGCTTTTCCACCCGCGCCAGCTCGCCTATCAGAGCGGCGGGCCCAAGCGGGCCGACATGCTGGTGAGGGCCAGCGATCTCTCGCAGGATCTGTCCGGTGTCGAATGGCTGATCCTTGCCGAGGGCAAGGCACTGCTCGACGAGGGGCCGGGCCATCAGGGTCCGGGTTTTGTCACCCATGGGGTGGGCCGCCGCGTCGCGGGGTGACGCCGGGTACCGCCGTATCGTCCCTTCCCCCTGTTCGCCGCCCCCGCCCGCCGTGGTGTCGGCGCGCACCCGCCTGTGCCGAGGCGTGGCTGTCAGCCCGTTGGCAGGTTGGCCAGATACTCGTCCAGCGGCATCGGTTCGGCCACGCCGTAACCCTGATGGAAATGCACCCCGAGCGACTCGAGCAGCTCCTTCTGTTGTTTGGTCTCGACGAACTCCGCCACCACCCGGCAACCGAGGTGATCCGCCAGCGCGCGGGAAGTCCGGACCACCTCCCGGTCGAAGCTGGATTCGGTCAGCCGCCGGATGAAGCTGCCGTCGATCTTGAGCTCGTCGACCGGGTACTGCTGCAGGTAGGAGAAGGTCGCCCGGCCGGTGCCGAAGTCGTCGATCGCGATCGCCACGCCCAGCTCGTGCAGGGCGGCGAGATTGCGTTGCGCTCGGGCGGTGTCGCGGATCAGCATGGTCTCGGTTATTTCCAGGCACAGGCGTTCGGCTGGCCAGTGATGCTGGTGGAGTAGGGTCTCGATCTGCGACGGTAGCCAGTCGCCGGCCAGTGAATCGCCCGAGAGGTTGATGGCAATTTCCATAAGGTGGATGCCGGCGTTCTGATGATCGACGGCGGCCAGCGCGTGATTGAGCACCCAGCGGTCGATCTTCGGCATCAGCCCGAAGTGCTCGGCGATCTCGAGGAAGGCAGCCGGCGGCTCGATGCGGCCGTCCGGTGCGTGCCAGCGTAGCAGGACCTCGATGCGATGGGCGCCCGGGTCACGGCGATCGACGATGGGCTGGGCGAACAGCACGAAATGCCCCGCGGTGGTCTCTCCGGCGAGGGCTTCGCGCAGGTTGCTGACCCATTCCAGCGTGCGTCGATGGTCTTCGATCAGGTCGACGGCTGCCTCGCGATGATGATGGAAGGGCCTGTCGTCGCGGTCGGCGTCCTTCTGGCAGGCCATCAGCAGCACCGTGGTCAGGTGCTTCTGGTCGCTGGCGGTGACGGTGTCGAGCACGGCCAGCCGAACGCCCTGTCGGGCAGTGGGCAGCTGCCCTTCGCGCTCGGCCCGGCCGATCGCCGCGCGCAACTCGACCGCGATCCGGGCGGCCCGGTCGGCCCCACCGTGCTCGGGGACCAGCATCGCGAACAGGCCTGGTTGCAGCCGGCCGGCCGGGATTTCCGGGCCGGGGCGTGCCGCGCGCAACTGCTCGCCGATGAGGCGCTCGGCCCGGTGGACCTCGTCGAGCCCGATCAGGGCGGAGAGATCATCGACGTCTGGGATCTGAACGCCGATCAGGGCGAGGCGGCGATGGGACTGGCCCGGTGCGGCCAGCTCGCGCAGTCGTCGGGTCAGGCCGAGATCGTTGTAGAGGTCGGTCACGCCGTCGCACAGACGGGCGGCCTTCAGGCGCCGGTTGGCGGCTTCGAAGGAGAGCACCGACTCGATCGCGAGAAACGCTATCAGGGTCGCCGTGAAAATGATCATCTGCCCGTTGAGCAGGGCGTTGACCTCGACCAGTCCGTCCGGCCGCGTGAAGACGAGGTAGTGCACCTCCACCCACAGCAGCACGAAGCCGGCGACCGCAAAGCGCGTCACCGCGGTGGGCAGCAGGTAGACGGCCAGCATGGGCACTGCCAGCGCGAGATATGGCAGCCAGTCCCGGGCCGGCCCGTTTTGCTGACCCACCAGTAGCAGGCCGGCGAGCACGAGAAAGGCGGTCAGGGTCCAGGCGGCGATCACCCCGGTGATCGGCCGGAAGTGGTGCGGTCCGCGATGATGCCTCCGGATGTCGATGACCTGTTGGACCAGCGGCGTGAACAGCAGCACCGAGGTCGCCTCGGAAAGCCACAGGGCAATCACCAGTTCGGACGCCGGCAGCCCGTCGCCGGTGAACTGCCATACGCCCAGCGAGGTGAACACGCTGGCACTGGTGATGGCGATGATCGGCACCCGCAGCAGGCGGCGGGTCTGATCCTGTTCCACCCGGGCCTTCACTAGGCGCGAGAAGCCGATCACGAACAGCATCACCACCAGGAACGCGCCGGTGCCGATGACGATTTCGGTCAGGGCGTCGCCGCGGGCGATGTTCCAGGTCAGGGCGGCCAGGGTGAAGGCCGGGACCAGGCGCGGGCCCAGGCTGAGAACCGCCCCATAGGCGAGCGCGTTCGCCACCCAGAGCAGGGAAATGGGCAGGTAGTCGGCCACGGGAGGATAGGCCTGCGTGACCAGCCAGGCGGTCAGCCACCAGCCGACGAAGGCGAGCAATGACTCGCCCAGCCGTCCCCCGATCGTCGCTGTTGCGCCTGGCGCCATCTGCCCGCTCCCTGCGCACGTGAAAAGGCCCGCCTCGACCGATGCTAGTCGAAAGGCGGGCCGGGCAGTAGTGCGCAGCTCGGGGCGGGCGTTGCCCCGCTTGCGGTTACACGTCGCGCAGCAGCTCGTTGATGCCGACCTTGGAGCGGGTCTTCTCGTCGACCTTCTTGACGATCACCGCGCAGTACAGGCTGTACTTGCCGTCCTTGGACGGCAGGTTGCCGGAGACGACCACCGAGCCGGCCGGTACGCGGCCGAAGTGGATCTCGCCGGTCTCGCGGTCGTAGATCTTGGTCGACTGGCCGATGTAGACGCCCATCGAGATCACCGAACCTTCCTCGACGATCACGCCCTCGACCACCTCGGAGCGCGCGCCGATGAAGCAGTTGTCCTCGATGATGGTCGGCGCGGCCTGCAGCGGCTCGAGCACGCCACCGATGCCGACGCCGCCGGACAGGTGCACGTTCTTGCCGATCTGGGCGCAGGAACCGACGGTCGCCCAGGTGTCGACCATGGTGCCCTCGTCCACAAAGGCGCCGATGTTGACGTAGGAGGGCATCAGCACGGTGTTCCTGGCGATGAAGCTGCCGCGACGGGCCACGGCGTTGGGCACCACGCGCATCCCGGCGGCCTCGAAGCGCGCCTGGTCCCAGTCGGCGAACTTGGTCGGCACCTTGTCGAAGTAGTTCACGTCGCCACCGGAGACCACCACGTTGTTGCGCAGGCGGAACGAGAGCAGCACGGCCTTCTTGAGCCACTCGTTGACCTGCCAGTCGCCCACGCCACGCCGCTCGGCGACGCGCAGCGAACCGTCGTCCAGGCCCGCCAGCGCCGTCTCGACCGCCTCGACCACGTCGGCCGGGGCGTTGGACGGGTTGATCTCGGCGCGGCGCTCGAAGGCCGATTCGATGGTGTCGCGAATGGAGGAAGTGTCCATCGGATGCTCCTGAAAATGTTTGCAAAAACGAGCGGCCGACCTCTTGGGGTCGGCCGGGAAACGGGGTAATCAACTGGCCGTTATTGTAACAACAGATCGTTGATGGCGTTGGTCTCGCGGAGAGCGGGTTGTCCGTAGAGCGACCGTCAGGTTTTTCGCACGCTGGTTTCGTGGACGGGTTCTTGGCGAGCCCGGGTGCCGGGCGCGCGAGTCGATTTTCTTGCTTGTCCAAGAAAACCGACGAAAAGAAGGACAC
>NZ_JBKHFB010000026.1:0-26157 GCF_046540515.1 Guyparkeria sp. | reverse complement strand
AACTCACGACCTACCGCTTACAAGGCGGTTGCTCTACCAACTGAGCTAAGCCGGCAATGGGCGCGCATTTTACGCACAGCGGCCGGGCTTTGCCAAGCGCCGTCCGCCGCCGCGCGCCCGACGGGTCGGTCAGCGACGTGCCCGTGCCAGACGCACGACGCCGCACAGCACCAGGTCGGCTTCGACACACCGCTCGATCGCCGGGTCGACCAGGTCGGCCAGACGACCGGCATCCCCTCCGGACAGTACGGCAAGCAGCTCGCCCTGCTCGGCCAACCGCTCCCGCCAGACCGAAAGCATCTGGTTCACCCCGGCGGCGAGCAGCCAGTGGCGACCCAGCTCGATTGCCGTGGCGGTGTCGGCGGCAAGACCCAGCCGCCGCGTCGCCTCGGGGACCTCCGCGACAGGCTCCGACGCCCGGACCGGACCGGCATTTCGGCCTAGCGAGTCGATCGCCGGGGCCAGGGCCGGCGCGGCCGATCGCAGGGCCTCGAGTTGCGCGCGCCAGCCCGGCAGGATCAGGCCGCCGAGGTGCTGCCCGTCGGCGGCCAGCACGTCGAGCGTGACGGCCGTGCCGGCGTTGATGACCGCCAGCGGGCGGTCGGCATGGCGGGCATGGGCCTCGATCATCGCGCAGAAGCGATCGATACCGAGTCCCTCGGGCGACTCGTAGGCGACGCGCACGTGGCAGCACTTGCGCGGCACGCTCAGCCAGCGGCGCTCCGCCTGCGGGCAGACCTCGGCAATCGCGGTCTCCAGCCACTCGCGTCGACGCGCCTCGACCACGGAGGCCAGCACCACCTGCTTCGGCGAGCGCCCCTTCTCGTCGACCAGCAGTGGCTCGAGTCGCGTGGCCAAGGCGCCGACGGCATCCGGCTCGTCGGCGGCCGGCCAGTCGATCACCTCCGGCTCGACGGCCTTCTGGCTGCGGCGGGCAAGATGGGCCTTGATTCGGCTGTTGCCCGCATCGATGTAACAGTTCACAGGATCAGGTCTTCCTTAAAAACGTTCGATATCAGTCGCATCGGGCGGACTCGGCGAGCAACCGCACCCGATCGTGTGTACCCGCCCGGATCACACGGCCGTCGGAACGACCGACTTCCAGCTCGCCGTCCGGACGGATCGGGCCGGCGATACCCGTCTCGCGGGTGCCGTCGCCGCGCTCCACCACCACCGGCTCGCCAAACCCATGATGCGCCCTGGAAAACAGCGCGATCTCGGCCGGCCAGTCCTCGGGGCGAGTCATCACGGCGATTGCCGCCTCGATCAGGGCCAGCGCCAGGTCGACGGAATCGATTCGCCGAGCGTCAACTGCCTTCCCGAGGGAGGCCGGCCGATAATCCGCATCGAGTCGGCCGGCGGGGTACCGCCAATTGATCCCGACCCCGGCCACCCAGCAGAGCACCCCTCCGAGACGGCGACGCTCGATCATCAGTCCGCCCAGCTTGCCCTGTTCGAGATACAGATCGTTGGGCCACTTGACCACGACCGGCACACCGTGTCCTTGCAGCACCCCGGCCAGTCGCCCCGCCAACGCGAGGCCAGCGGGCGCCTCGGGCAGCCTCTTACCGGCCGGCACGGCCAGCGAGAACCACAGACCGTCGCCAGGCCCACTCTGCCATCGCGCACCACGCCGCCCGACCCCCGCAGTCTGCTCGTTCGCCACGGCCAGGGCCGGCCGGCGCCCGCCCCCTTCGGCCGATCCGACCAGGGCGCCTACGCGTCGGTTGGTCGAATCGACGCGCGCCTCGGCGGCCAGCGACCAGCCTCGCGCCTCGGCCAGCTGACCAAGCCGCGGGAGCAGCGAATCGAAATCGAGCGCGAGGTCGCGATGCATGGGAGACCCCGAGAAAACGGGCAAAGGTGGGTTCGAGCCGGGGCGTGACGACCACGCGTCGGCACCGGTACGCTCAAGTTTTGCGAAACGGGCCCGATTATACTGGCTCGGGCCGGCAGAACGAGGCCAACCGGGCAATCTGCGATGGCTACGTGCGGCCAGCCGCCAATTCAGCACGTATCCCGTTGATCTCGCGACATCAACTCCTGAGGAGCCCTTGGACAAAGCAACCATCATCGGCATTGTCTCGGCGCTGGCCGTCGTGATCCTCGCGATCGGGCTCGGTCAGTACCCGCTCGGGTTCATCAGCATCCCGGGCGCACTGATCGTGGTCGGCGGCACCCTTTCGATCACGCTGGCGATGATCACCTTCCGCCAGTTCGTCCAGTCCTTCGGCGTGATCAAGCAGGCCTTCATCGACCGGCCGCACAGCCTGACCGGACTGATCGACGAGATCGAGGAGCTCGCCCAGGTAGCGCGCCATGACGGCGCACTGGCGCTCGAGGACCAGGAGATCAGCCACCCGTTCATGGAAAAGGGCGTGCGCATGATCGTCGACGGTCAGCCGATGGAGGTGATCGATCGCACCCTCGAGCGCGACATCGAGCTCTCCGAGGAGCGCCACGACGGCGGCGTGCAGATGTTCAAGAGCATCTACGACGTCGCCCCGGCGATGGGCATGATCGGCACCCTGGTTGGCCTGGTGCAGATGCTGAGTTCGCTCGACGATCCGTCGAGCATCGGCCCGGCGATGGCCACCGCCTTGCTGACCACCTTCTACGGCGCGGTAATCGCCCAGGCGATCGCCCTGCCGATCATGACCAAGCTGCAGATGCGCGCGACCCAGGAGTCGCGCGAGCAGCGCCTGATCCTCGAGGGCATCCGCGGCATCCAGGACGGCATCAATCCGCGCATCCTGCGCGGCCTCCTGGAGACCTTCCTGCCCAGCCGCGAGCGCCAGGAGGAGGACTGACCCATGGTCCGCGCCCGTCGACGAAAGGTGGGGAGTTCCGGGGGCTGGCTGACCACCTACGCCGACATGGTCACCCTGCTGCTGACCTTCTTCGTGCTGATGCTGTCGATCTCGGTGGTCGACGTCGAGCGCTACAAGGCCGTGGCGGAAACCATGCGCAGTTCGTTCGGCAGCCTGCCCACCGACTCGACGGCGGCACCCGGCGACTCGGCCGTCGAACTCGCACCGGGGGCGGCCGATCCGGACAGCAAGATCGAGGGGCCGCCCCCCACCCAGTTGATCGAACTCGAGGCCCCGCCCACGGCGAGCCCCGAAGGCGACGACCGCGCGCTCGAGGACCTGCGCCGCGCGCAACTCGAGGAGAGGGCCACCGAACTGCGCTCGACCATGAGCGATGCCATCGCCGCCGGCGACATCGAGATCGAGACCACCGACGACACGGTGATCATCCGCATCAAGGAAAACGCCTCTTTCCCCTCGGGCAGCGCGGACATGCAGCAGGCCTTCGAGCCGGTGATCGACCGGATCGCCGACGACCTGATCGACAGCGGCGACCGCATCGTGGTCACCGGCTACACCGACGATGTGCCCATCCGCTCGGGGCGGTTCCGCTCGAACTGGGACCTTTCGGCCGCGCGGGCCGTGAGCGTGCTGATGGAACTACGCGATCAGGGTATCGAGGCCGATCGGCTTTCGGCGCGCGGCATGGGCGAGAACAACCCGATCGCACCGAACGACGGCGAGGCCAACCGCGCCCTCAACCGCCGGGTGGAGATCGCCCTGGTGCCGACCTGGGCAGATGTCGACAAGCCTCAGCTCGACGGTCAGCCGATCGATTAGGATGGGCGTCAACCCGCAGCGTGAAGGGGCGCCAGCCAGTCGGCGAACCGTGCCTCGGTCTCGATATCCGCAACCGCCGGTTCGAGCCGATGCTGGTTCAGACACTCCGGCGCCAGCCTCAGCGTCATCTCCAGCAGGCGCCCCTGGCGAAAGACATGCAGCGCCAGCCGGTCGCCGGCGCGATGCCGGGCGATACGCTCGCCCCAGTTGCCGCCGTTCACCGCAAAGCCATCGATCGCGATGATGCGATCGTCGACCGCCAGCCCGGCCGCCGCCCCGGGGCGATCCTCGAACACCAGGACCACGCGTGCCGCCTGCGAATCGCCGACGTCGACACGGATGCCCGTGTCCGGGCCGGGCTGCTCGGCCCGCGGCACCATCGCCACGCCGAAGCGCGCCAACAGCCCGGCGACATCGAGGGTCTCGGTCGAGCGCAGCGCCCGGTCGAAGAATGCGCCCATCGGCTCGCCCATCGCCGCCTCGATCAGTGCCTCGACCCGCTCGCCTTCGGCCAGCGGCGACTCGCCGTGGTGTTCCCACAGGCGACGCATCACGTCCATCAGGCTCACGCCGCGCTCGCGCAGCATCAGATCCAGCATCAGGGCGACGATCGCCCCCCGGGTGTAGTAGCTGACGATCGCGTTCACCGCGTTGGCGTCCTGCTGGTAGAAGCGCGTCCAGGCGTAGAAGCTCGACTCCTCCAGCGTCTGCCGCGACCAGCCCTTGCCACGCATGGCACGGTTGATGGTCTCCTCGAGTGCGGCGAGGTACTGGCTCTCGTCGATCAGGCCGGCGTGGCGCACCAGCCAGTCGTCGAAGTAGCTGGTAAAGCCCTCGAACACCCACAACAGGCGCGTGTGCGCCGGGCGGTCGAGCGGCAGGCCGGCGAAGGCCGCCGGACGAATTCGCTTGACGTTCCAGTTGTGGAAGTACTCGTGGGCGCAGAGGCTCAGAAACCGCTGGTATTCCTTGCTCACCCCGGCGGCGGTCACCGACGGCAGGTGGGCGCGGGGAAAGATCAGCGCGGTCGAATCGCGGTGCTCCAGCCCGCCGAAGCCCGACTCGTCCAGCGCCACCAGGAACAGGTACTCGTCGAAGGGCGCGCCGTCGAACAGCTCGATCTCGGTCTCGCAGATACGCGCGACATCGGCGGCGATGCGGTCGAAGTCGGTCTCCGGCAGGGCATTGGTGAACACCATCCGGTGCAGCACGCCGCCGGCGGTGAACTGGCGTTCGACGAAGTCGGCGATCTCCACCGGGTGATCGATCAGGGCCTCGTAGCCGGCCGCGGCGAAGTCGCCGAAGCCGCGCTCGTCGATCGCGATCGCCGGCAGGGTGGTCGCCACGCGCCAGTCGGGCGGCAGGTCGTCCCCGTCGATCACCACCTCGTGGCGTTCATCCTCCGCGCCGTGGACCCGCAGGAACACGCTGGTCCCGTTGAAGAACACGTGACTCGAATCCACGTGCGCGCTGCGCACCGAGAAATCCGCGCAGTAGACCCGATAGTGGACCGACACGTCGACATCGGTACCGGCGAGATCCCAGGTCTGCTGGTCGACCGGGGTGATCGCCACCGGCCGCCCGCGGGCATCCTCGGCGTGCTTGCCCACCAGGTGACGGGCGAAGTCACGCACCAGGTAACTACCCGGGATCCAGGCCGGCAGGCTCAAGCGATAGCCCTCGTCGCTGGCCGGCAGGTTCAAGGTCACGTCGAGGTAGCGGCTGCGGTAGCCGGCAAACCCGATGCGGTAGAACGGTTCGACTCGGGGGGCAGTCTTGGCGACGACGGCGGACTGTCCCATCAGGATTCCTGATCCGACGCTTGCCCCGGCAGGTCGGACACCGACGAATCACTGGTCATCAGGTGGTGGCCGCCGGGGTGGACACGGCCATGCTTGATCTCGTCCGGATGCGCCTCGCGCACCGGCCCCACGCGGGCGGTGAAGTGCAGGCGAAAACCGGCCAGCGGGTGATTGAGATCGACCTTGACGGTCTTCTCGCCCACCTCGAGGACCAGCATCTCGATGCGCCCCTCGGGGCCGTGGGCCTCGACCATATTGCCCGGGGTGAGCTCGGCCTGCGCCTCGATCCGCTCGCGCGGCACCTCGACCACGCCCTCGGGGTCGTGCAGCCCGTAGGCCTGCTCCGGCTCGACGGTCACCTCGATCTCGTCGCCCTCGACATGCCCGTCCAGCGCGGCCTCCAGCCCCGGGATGAGGTTGCCGTGGCCGTGGATGTACTCGAAGCCATCTACGCGCGTGTCGGCCAGGATCGCACCGTCGTCGTCGCGCATGACGTGAAACACGCGCACCACGCGATCCTTGGCCACCGCGGGCGTCGAGTCCGCTTGCTTGTCTTCACTCATTTTCGTGGGTCCTCTGCTAAGGAATCATATCGTCACGCCGTGCCAGAACGGGATGGTCAGCAAGGCCAGCAGGGTCGAGGCGCTCGCGGTTGTGGCATACAGCCCCGTGTCCAGCCCGAAGCGGTCACACAGCACCAGCCCGAGCACCATCACCGGCATCGCCCCTTCCAGCACCACGGCGGTCAGTGTCTGTCCGCTGGTGCCGACCATCAGCGCGAAGCCCAGCGCCACCAGCGGCATCCACAACAACTGGATCGCGATCGCGGGACTGACGGTCAGCAGCTGGCGTCCGGTCAATGTTTCCAGGCGCAGGCTCATGCCCAGCGCGACCAGCATGATCGGCACCACGGCCGCCCCGAGGCGGTCGAGCCAGTCGGCCGCCCAGTCGGGCTGCGACACCCCGGCGAGGTTCAACCCGGCACCGGCGAGCGCCGCCCACAACGGTGGCACCTTGAGCAGGGTCTTGAGCGGGTGGACCTCCTCGTCGCTGTCACCAAAACGCGCGGCAAGGAGGATCCCCACCGAGAGCAGCAGCGGCGTGCAGGCAAACAGGTCGTACTGGATGGCCACTGCCTGACCGGCATCGCCGAACAGGCTGTCGAGCAGCGGCAGCCCCATGTAGGTCGCGTTGGGAAAACCCGCCGCCAGCAGCAATGCGCCGAACTGCGGCCGGGTGAGCGGCATCAGCCGCCCGACGGCGTACATCAGCGCCAGCGAGCCGATCACCGCGACGGCCGCCGTCCCGGCGATCCGCAGGGTGTCCACGCCCAGCGGCGCACGCCACAGCACCGCGAACACCAGCGCCGGCAGGAACAGGTAGTAGACCGACGAGGTCAGCGCCCCGCGCGCCCGGTCGGCGCTCCATCCCCCCAGCGGCAGATAGCGCCAGATGTGGCCGAGCGCGATGGTGCCGGCCATCTGCAGGATGACCGATATCACCGCCGCCCGACCGCCACGCGTCGGTCAGCGCGCCACCCGATCCGGATGGGCCGGGTGGGCCGCTTCACTCGCCCTTGGCCTCCGCTTCGGCCTTCTCGACCTCGGCGCGCACCTCGTTCATGTCCAGGTCCTTGACCTTGGTGATCAGTTCGTCGAGGGCATTGCGCGGCAGGGCGCCGGCCTGGTTGAACAGCAGGATCTGTTCGCGGAACACCATCAGCGTCGGGATCGAACGGATCTGGAAGTGGCCGGCGATCGCCTGCTCTTCCTCGGTGTTCACCTTGGCAAAACCCACGTCGGGATTGGCCTCGGCGGCCTGCTCGAAGATCGGACCGAAGGACTGGCACGGGCCGCACCAGGGCGCCCAGAAATCCAGCAGCAGGATGTCGTTGTCCTTGAGAAGGCCTTCGAGGTTGTCCGCGGTCGCGGTATGAACGGTCATAAAGACACCTTTGGATCATGCCGGCCCGCGGGCCGGCCGCATGTCGACCCGGTTACGCCGGGTCACGAAAACGGGTTGCTCGATCGTCGAGCCATCGCCGAACCAATGTTTGGTCATCGCTGGACCATGGCGCCCGGGATCGAATCGACCGAGGTAAGGGCACACGCGAAGAATTCAACCCGGGCACCCCCGATCCCCCGGGCAATCCGCGGCCGGGGCGTGTGCACGACGCTGCCGGTCAGTCGCCGTCACGCTCGCCCCAGCGGGCGTGCAGGTCGTGCGGCACGTCGATCTGGTCGAGGATGCGCGCGACGGTGAAATCGATCAGGTCCCGGATCGTCCGCGGGCGGTGGTAGAAGGCCGGCGAAGGCGGCAGGATCACCGCGCCGAGCTCGGCCAGCCGCGTCATCTGACCAAGCGCGATGGCCGTCAGCGGCGCCTCGCGCGGCACGATCACCAGGTCGCGACGCTCCTTGAGGCAGACGTCGGCCGTGCGCTCGATCAGGGAATCCGACAGACCGTTGGCGATCGCCCCGAGCGTGCCGGTGGTGCAGGGACAGACCACCATGGCATCCGGGGGATTCGAACCGGAGGCGAACGGAGCAGTCCAGTCCTGGCGGGCAAAGCCGGTGACCTGCCCCTCGGCGGCGCCGAACCGGCCGCCCAGTTCGGCGGCCAGCGCATCGTGACGGGCGGGGAACGGCTCGTCGAGCTCGAGTGCTGCCACCGCGTGCGCGGCCTTCGAGGCGATCAGGCTGACCCGGCAATTCGCCGCGATCAGGCATTCGAGCAGCCGCAGCGCGTAGGGCAGCCCGGAGGCGCCGGTCATCGCCAGCACCACGTGTTCCGTTTCGCCCCGACGCCTCATGCCGCCACCTCGCGTAGCGCGTCGACCAGCCGGGCGGGAAAACCGCCGAAGCCGCCATTGCTCATCGAGACCACCCAGTCGCCGTCGCGGCTGTCGGTCATCACGGCCTCGAGCAACTGCTCGACCGAGTCGGCGACGGCCAGGCGCCCGCCCAGTTCGGCAAGCGCGGTGGCCGGGTCGAAGGCCAGATCGTCCGGGGCATGCACGAACACCCGGTCGGCGCCCGACAGCGCCGGGCCGAGCCGGCCGGCATGCACGCCGGCGCGCATGGTGTTCGAACGCGGGTCGAGCACCGCGATCAGCCGGGCGCCTTCCGGCATCTGCTCGCGGACGGCTGCGAGCGTCGCCTCGATGGCGGTCGGATGATGGGCAAAGTCGTCGATCACGCGCACCCCGCGAGCCTCGCCCTTGAACTCGAGGCGCCGGGCGACCCCACCGAAGTCCGCCAGCGCGGCCAGCCCCTCGACCGCCGGCACCCCGGCGAACCGGGCCAGTGCCACGGCGGCCATCGCGTTGCGACGGTTGTGCGCCCCCCGAATGGCGTCCGGCAGGTAACCGACCGACTCGCCCTCGCAGAACAGCTCGCCGTGATCCTGCCACCAGGCGGCACCGGCGGCCGGCTGCTCGGCCAGGCGTTCGACCGGCGACCAGACGCCCTGTTCCAGCACCCGGTCGATCGCCGGTTCGCCCAGCGGGGCGATCACCTTGCCCTGCCCCGGCACCAGCCGCAGCAGGTGGGCGAACTGTCTCTCGATGGCAGCCAGGTCCGGGAAGATGTCGGCGTGGTCGAACTCGAGATTGTTGATCACCAGCCCGCGCGGACGGTAGTGCAGGAACTTCGAGCGCTTGTCGAAAAACGCCGTGTCGTACTCGTCGGCCTCGATGACGAAGAACGGCGTCTCGCCCAGCCGGGCGCTGACGCCGAACCCGCCCGGCACCCCGCCGATCAGGAATCCGGGCGCCATGCCGACCGATTCCAGGATGTGCGCGACCATCGAGCTGGTGGTGGTCTTGCCGTGGGTGCCGGAGACGGCCAGCACGAACCGCTGCGAGAGCACCTCCTCGCCCAGCCACTGCGGCCCGGAACGAAAGCGGTAGAAGCCGTTGAGCAACTGGTCGATCACCGGCATGTCGCGGCGCATCACGTTGCCGACGATGATCTCGGCATCCTCGGGCAGCGGCGCGTCCATGTCGGTCTCCACCGCGATCCCGGCGCGGGCGAGCTGGTCGCTCATCGGCGGGTAGATGGCGTGATCGCGCCCCGAGACCTCATAACCCATCTCGCGGGCGAGTAACGCCAGCGAGCCCATGAAGGTCCCGGCGATCCCGAGGATATGCAGTCGTTTTTCCGTCGGCTTCACGGGCACCTCATGTCGGCAGCGCCGTCTCGCCGGGCAACAGCTGCACCGCGAGCGTCATGTAGACCAGCGAGCTGAGGATGAAGTAGCCCAGCGCGGTGAGCACGCCGATCGCCGCGCCGAAATCGAGCGTACGGCGATAAATCTGGCCCAGCACGACGAGGTTCCAGGCGAACAGCGCGATCATCAGCACCGACCAGATACCCAGCTGGGTGTCGATGTCGGCGGCCTCGGCGCCGGTAGGCTGCATGGCCACCAGTGGCCAGGCGACCAGGCCGAGCATCGCCGTGGCACCGAACAGGGCGGTGAGCATCTGCGGGATACGGGCGCGGTGATTGCGCAACACGGCCAGGCCGGCCGAGTACCCCACCAGGACGATCGCATCGGCGCCGAGCAGCAGCAGGCCGGCTCCAAGACCGCCCTGGCCCTCGCTGGCGACCGCAAGATCGAGCAACACACCCACAACGAGGTAGAAGGCGACCGCGATCAACAGCGGTCGCTGGCCGGCAGGCATGTCCTCGGGACCGGCGCGCAGGAACAGCAACTGGAAGAAAAGGCGGATCAGAGACAAGACGGCATCCCCATTGACGCGGCTCGACCGAAGGCGGCCCGAAAAAAGACGGCAGCAAGCCTAGCGCAAAACGGGCGGTCCCGTCTGCGCTCCCGCATCAGGACCACGCAATGGAGGCGTCAGCGTCGAAGATCGCGCAGGTACCACCACTCGAAGAACCGCTTGGCCCAGTGCAGCAGACGGCACGGCGGGGTGACGAACTGGCGTTTCTCGTTGCGGAACACCAGGGTCGCCCGATCGAGCATGTCCATCACGCAGACCAGCTCCCACTTGAAGGTGCGCGCGATTGGCTGGCCGTCGAGCTCGGCGACCAGGTTCTCGGCGGCCGCCACCGCCTGCAGGTCGGCCATGTGCGCCTGCTTGGGCGCCCAGTCCGGCGCGGGGTAGCTGCCCGAATCGCCGACGACAAAGACCTTGTCCGCCCCCTTGACCCGTGTGTGCTCGTCGGCCTCGATCATGCCGCCGGGCGAGGTCGGGAACGGGGCGTTTTCCAGCCAGGCCGGGCCGGTCATGCCGGGCATGAACAGGATCAGGTCGGCCGCCAGCTCGCCCCTTTCGGTGATCACGCAATCGGCCTCGAAGCGCTGCGGCTTGGCACCGATGTGGGTCTCGATGTCGAATTTGCGCATCCGGTCGAGCAGCCGGTCGACGGCCGCCTCGCCCAGCCGGTTGCCCGGCCGCGGGGAGGGGTTGAAGAACACCAGCTTGAATTGCTCGCGGCGCCCCTGCTGGCGCAGCAGTCGGTCGATGCCGAACAGCAGCTCGAACATCGGCCCGCCGCGCACCGCGGCCGGCTCCTTGGGGTTGCCGCCAAAGCCGATGGCGATGGTGCCGCCGTCCATCTCGCCCAGTCGGTCGTGGATCGCCTCGGCGGCATCGATGCCCTCGCACAGGGTGATGGCGTGCTCGATACCCGGCAGCTTCTTGAGGAAGCGACCGCCGCTGGCGATGATCAGGCCGTCGTTCTCCACCTCGCCGTTGTCGGTGATCACCCGCCGCCCGTCGTCGCTGACGCCGGTGACCCGACCGGCGTGGAACCGCACGTCGAGCCGTTCGAGCAGCGGGCGGATGTCGAACAGGATGTCCTCGCGCCGGCGCAGCCCCGCGGGCACCCAGATCAGGCTGGGGTAGTACTGGAAGGTGGGCTCGGGCGCGATCAGGGTGATCTCCGCCTGCGGACGCAACCGCCGCAGGCGCCGAACCGCCGTCAGGGCACCGAACCCCGCACCGATGACCGAAAGTTTCATGCCTTGCCCTCCCGGGTACAGACTGGATTGCCAACGCGTTTGCGCGCCTTATCTTGGCATAAGAACTTTCTAATCCTCAATTCGCACGCCCTCGTCGCCGCTCGACCAACCACCGCGTGAAGGGGCGCGCCAGAAACAGGGACAAGAGCACGACGCCCAGCACGATCGGGGTGCGGGTATCGAACTTCACCGACAGGAAGTAATGCAGCACGACCAGGGCGGTGGCCGGATAGACCAGTCGGTGCACCTGCTTCCAGCGCCGCCCGAGACGGCGCATCCAGCCCTGCGTGGACGTGATCGCCAGCGGCACGAGCAGCAGGAAGGCAATCGCGCCGAAGGTGATGTGCTCGCGTTCGAGCACGTCCTCCCAGATCGCGGCGAGATCGAGTTGCCGGTCGACCGCCACCCAGAGCGACACGTGCAAACTGGCGTAGAAGACGGCGTACAGGCCGAGCATGCGCCGGTAGTCGATCAGCCCGAGGCGCGGCAACAGGCGCTGGATCGGCGTGACCGCCAGCCCGATCAGGAGCAGGTAGAGCGCGGTGTCGCCCAGAAAGCGCAGGCTGTCGACCACCGGCTCGTAGCCGAGTTGGTGGGTGGGGATCGCCCAGGCGAGGTAGATCAACGGCGCCAGTTGCGCGAGGAAGATCAGCCACCACGCCGGTCGATTGGCCAGCCATGGACGACGCGCAGCCATCAGTAGTGCTTCTTGAGATCCATGCCCTTGTAGAGGTGGGCCACCTCCTCGGCATAGCCGTTGAACATCAAGGTATCGCGCCGCCCCCATTCGCCGATCCGCCGTTCGGTCGCCTGCGACCAGCGGGGATGATCCACCTCGGGGTTCACGTTGGCGTAGAAGCCGTACTCGCGTGGCGCGGCGGCCGTCCAGCTCGAGGTGGGCTGCTCGCGCACCAGGCTGATGCGCACCAGCGACTTGCCGCCCTTGAAGCCGTATTTCCACGGCACGACCAGCCGCACGGGTGCGCCGTTCTGCGGGGTCAGCGTCTCGCCGTAGATGCCGGTGGCCAGCAGCGTGAGCGGGTGCATGGCCTCGTCCAGCCGCAACCCTTCGACATAGGGCCAGTCGAGCACCGACCGGGTCTGCCCGGGGAGCGGGTTGTCGGGCCGATAGACCGTCTCGAAGCGCACGAACCGGGCCTCGCCGGTCGGCTCGACCCGATCGAGCAGCGCCTTCAACGGCACGCCCTCCCAGGGGATCACCATCGACCAGCCCTCGACGCAGCGCATGCGGTAGATACGCTCCTCCGGCGCCTTGAGGCCGGTAAGATCATCCAGGCTGAAGCGCCCCGGGCGGGCGACCAGGCCGTCGACCTCGAACTCCCAGGGCGAGAGCCGGTCGATCAGCGAGGCCAGGGCGTCGGCGTTGCGTTTCGGATCGGTCTTGCCGGTGCCGAGCTCGTAGTAGTTGTTGTAGCCGGTGATGGCCTCCTTCTCGGTCAGCTGCTCGGCCAGCGGCCTGCCCTCGTCGGCGCGTCCGCAGCCGGGCAGGGCCAGTGCCGCACCGGCACCGATCACGGAACGCAGGAACGACCGCCGCGCGCTGCGATCCATCGCCAGGGCGGGATCGGTGACCTCCCACTCGCGTGGCGGGTGCGGGGAACGAATACGGTATCGCATGGCAGGCCTCTCGAGTCGCGGATGCCGACGGCAGGCCCGGGCAGGTAGAATCCCGGGCATTGCCCCGTCGGGTTGGACCCCAGTATTGACGCAAAGTGCGCCGCTTGCAGGCGCCGAACCGTCTTGCCCGCGATCATTCACGAATTCGACAGGACCCGCCCCGGATGCCCGACCTCGTCGCCGACCCCAGACGCGATCTCGCCCACCGGTTCCTCGACCGGCACACCACCGGCTTCGGTGAGCTGCGCGCGGCTTCCAGCGATGCCAGCAACCGCCGCTACTGGCGGACGAGCGGCCCGGGCGAACCGGGAGAACACAGCCTGATCGTGATGGACTCGCCGCCCGACAAGGAGCCGCTGGACACCTTCCTCGACGTGCATGCGCGCCTGGAACGCGCCGGCCTGCCGGTGCCGCGCATCCACGCCCGCGATCTCGCCGCCGGCTTCCTGCTGCTCGACGACCTGGGCCACGAGACGCTGTTTTCCTGGCAGGCCGGCGCCGGGGCGACGGACCGGGCGACCGCGCTGGCCGACTGCCGCGCCCAGTTGATCCCGATGGCGCGCGTCGAGCGCAACGGGCTGCCCGCCTTCGATGCCACGCGGCTGACCACCGAGATGCAATTGTTCGACGAGTGGTATCGCGCCGGGCACCTGGGCGCGGACTGGTCGGAGGAACAGGCCCGACACTGGCAGGCGCTGCGCGACCGGATCGCCGAGCGGCTTGCCGCGATGCCGCCGGTATTCGTCCATCGCGACTACCACAGCCGCAACCTGATGCGCTCCGGCAACGACTGGGCGATCATCGACTTTCAGGACGCGGTGGCCGGCCCCCTGCCCTACGACCTGGTCTCGCTGCTGCGCGACTCGTACATCGACTGGCCCGCCGACTGGGTCGAGCGCGAGATCGAGGCCTTCTGGAGGCAGGCGGACGCGGCCGGCCTGACCGACGCGAGCCTCGAGCAATTCATCGAGGACTTCGCCTGGGTGGCCGTGCAACGTCACCTGAAGGTACTGGGCATCTTCGCCCGCCTGAGTCATCGTGACGGCAAGCACGGCTACCTCGACGACCTGCCGCTGACCTGGCGTCATTTGCAGTGGGCCATCGATCGTGCCCCGGGACTCGAACCGTTGCGCGAGCTGATCACCGGCCTCGAACCAACGAACGCCCCGGAGCACCCTCGTGTCTGAGACGGCCAACATGATGTCCACGGCCATGATCCTCGCCGCCGGCCGCGGCGAACGGCTGCGCCCGTTGACTGACCACACCCCCAAGCCGCTGATCGAGGTCGGCGGCAAGCCGCTGATCGAGCACCACCTCGAGCGGCTGGCCGCCGCCGGCATCGGGCGGGTGGTGATCAACCTGGCCCATCTGGGCGAGAAGCTCCGGGCGCACCTCGATGACGGAACGCGCTGGGGGCTGACGATCGAGTATTCCGTCGAGGGAGAGCGGGCCGAGGACGCGCTGGAGACCGCCGGCGGCATCCGCCACGCACTCCGGCACCTGTCACCGACCTTCCTGCTGGTCAACGGCGACGTGCTGGCCGACATCGACTACCGGGCGCTCGCGGAGCGGGCGGCGTGCCTGCCCGACGACTGCCTCGCCCACCTGGTACTGGTCGACAACCCGCCCCATCACCCCGAAGGCGACTTCGGCCTCGATGCGACGGGGCGACTCACGCCGGGATCCGACCAGTGCTTCACCTACTCGGGCATCGGGCTTTACCGCCGGACGATGTTCGCGGGACTCGAGCCCGGACGCCGGGCGCTCGGCCCGCTGCTGCACGAGGCCATCGCGGCCGGGCAGGTCTGCGGGGAACGCCACCGCGGCGACTGGCTGGACGTCGGAACGCAGGAACGCCTGGCCGAGGCCAGGCGTCGCGTGCAGAACGACTGACACCGCGCTCCGTCAGCGGAAGGCCAGATCCCGCAGGAACAGGGCGATCTGCGGGAACATGATCAGCAGCACCGTCGTCGCCAGCAGCATGAGAACAAATGGCGGCGTGCCCTTGACGATCTCCATGTACGGCCGCCGGAAAACGGCCATGGCGGTGAAGATGTCGTAGCCGAACGGCGGCGTGGCCGAGCCGATCGCCGACTGCAGCACCACCAGCGTGCCCACGAGTATCGGGTCGACCCCCGAGGCGTTGATCGCCGGAATGAAGATCGGCGTGAGCACGAAGATCGCCACGATCGGGTCGACGAACATGCAGGCGACGAAGTAGGACACGGCGATCAGGATCAGCAGGTGAGTGGGATTGGCCGCCACGTGGTCGATCATCGGGCCGAGGATGTCGGTGGGAATCTGCGCCAGCGAGATCACCCAGGAGAAGGCCTGCCCCGCCCCGACCAGGATGAACACCACCGCGGTGATCAGCCCGGTCGACAACGCGATGCCCGGCAGGTCGGAGAACTTGACCGAGCGGAAGACCAGCATCTCGATGATCAGCGCGTAGAACACCGACATCGCCGCCGCCTCGGTGGGGCTGAACAGGCCGGAATAGATCCCGCCGAGCACCACCACCGGGAAACCCATCGGCAGGATGGCCCCGCGGATCGCCCGCAGGCGGTCCGCCCAGCCGACCCGCTCGCCCAGCGGGATGTTCAAGCGCTTGGAGATCCACCAGCTGTAGACCGAGAACATCACCATGATCAGCAGCCCCGGCCCGATCCCGGCGATGAACATCTCGCCCACCGAGACATTGGCCGCCACGCCGTAGATGATCGCCGCGATCGACGGCGGTATGAGCAGGGCCACGTCCGAGGCATTCACCAGCAGCGCCATGGTGAAGCTGTCCTTGTAGCCGGCCTTGAGCATCTTCGGCCGCAAGGCGGTGCCGATGGCGACCACGGTGGCCTGGGTCGAACCGGATACCGCCCCGAACAGGGTGCAGGACACGGCCGTGGTGATCGGCAGCCCGCCGCGGCGATGCCCGACGAAGGCATGCACCAGGTCGAGCAGGCGGTTGGCCGTGTGGCCCTTGGTCATGATGTCGGCCGCCAGGATGAACATCGGCACGGCGACCAGCACCGACGGCCGCACCCCGCCGACCATCTGCTGGATGAGCTGATTGGCACCCACTTCGGGGAAACTCACCACCAGTATCGCCAGCGCCCCGATGATCAGGGGCACCATCATCGGGAAGCCCATCAGCAGGAGCAGGAACATCAGCACGAAGGTCAGGGTGAGCATCAGTGACGACCCTCCCTGTCAGCGGAGGCGTCGCGGTCGTCGCCTTCCTCGAGCTTCCTGGCCTCGGCGGCGGCGAGGTCCGCCTCCTCGTAGACCTCCCGCTCGGCGAACGATCGGTAGACCTCCTTCTCGGTCAGGTTGCGCACCGTGGTCAGGCTGTACTGCACGCCGGTGAGGAACAGCCCCGCGGGCACGGCGATGTAGAGAACCCACAACGGAATGCCCAGCGAGGGCGTGGACTGGCCGATGGCGCGGACCTGCGCCTCGTAGAGGAAGGCGTAGTAGGCGAGGTAGAACATCACCGCGGCCGACCCGGTGGTGATGACGATGTTCAGCCCCTTGCGCCACTTGCCCCTGAGCTGGTCGTAAATGGCGGACATGCGGATGTTGCGCCCGTGCCGCGCGCCCTTCGCCACCCCGACGAAGGTGATGATCACCAGCAGCGCCTGGTTGATCTCCACGGTCCAGGAAAGCCCGTTGACGAACGGCACGCCCCAGTCCTTGAGGTTGTTGCCGAGCACGTTGACGATGTTCAGCGTCGCCATGAACAGGATCGACACGATCAGCACGGCGTCTTCCAGCCAGCCGATCCCCCGGTCGAGACCTCGAATGGCCCGCATCACCGGTGAACGGAAAGGGCCTCCCTGCGATTCGGACATCCACGTCTCCCTGCCGGTGAGGCGTCGAGCTTCACGAGCGCTCCCGACCTTGTCGTTGCGATTCCGGCACGCCGCCTGCCGGCGTACCGAACTGGCTTCCCAGTGTAGTCCCGGCCGGAAGACCCTGTCCACGCGCCGACACCTGAGCCGGCTTGCCCGACATGCTAAGGTCATCGGATCGGGCCCGGACGAGTCGACCCGTGTTGAATCATCGAGACCGAACGCACCAAGTAAGAACCAGGGAGAGACCAGATGAACGAAAAGACCTTCCTACACAAGGGCGCCCTGTGGATGGGCTCTCTCGCCCTCGCCGCCGGGCTGGCGCTGACTGGCTGCGGGCCATCGCCGGACGACGGCAAGCAGGTCTGGAAGTTTGCCCTCGAGGAGACCGAGGGTGGCGTCCAGTGGGCCTACGCGGAGAAGTTCAAGGAGCTGGTCGAGGAGCGTCACGACGACGTCGAGGTCAAGATCTACCCCTACGGCACGCTGGGTAGCTCGCAGGACATCACCCAGCAGATCCAGAACAACACCGTGCAGTTCGCCTTCGCCTCGGCCGGCCACGTCGGCTCGACGATCCCCGAGGCGCAGGTATTCTCCCTGCACTTCCTGTTCTCGCAGGACGATGAGGTCAACCGGTCGATCTTCACCGACAACGAGACCGTCTACGGCGAACTCGGCGAGGCCTACAACGAGAAGGGTCTGGAGCTGCTCTCCATCGTGCCCGAAGGCTGGATGGTCTGGAGTTCGAACAAGAAGATCGAACAGCCCGAGGACTTCGATGGCGTGAAGTTCCGCGTCATGCCGTCGAAACTCCTGCTGGCTACCTACGAGGCCTACGGCGCCAGCCCGCAGGGCATGGCGTACTCCGAAGTCTACGGCGGGCTCGAGCGCGGCCAGATCGACGCACAGGTCCAGCCGATGTTCGCCATGCGCGACATGAGCTTCCACGAGGTCCAGGACTACATGATCGAGGCGAAGAACGCCCAGTTCGTCGCCACGGTGATCTCCAGCCCGAGCTTCCTCGACAGCCTGCCCGAGGACATGCGCGAGAGCGTGAACGAGGTGACCGAGGAACTCGGCCCGTACATCTACGAGGAGCAGCAGAAGCTCAACGAGGAGGCGGCCGAGGAAATCCGCGCAGACGGCGGCACGGAATTCGTCCGGCTGACCGAGGAACAGGTCGCCGCCTTCGCCGAGCGCAACGAGTCCGTCTACGACCAGTTCGTCGAGATGGCCGGCCCGCGCGGCGAGAAGATCCTCGAGGCGATCCAGGACGCCGTGGCCGAGGGTGACGCGGAATAACCGCCCACCCCGGCACCACGCCGATCCGTTCCCACAGGCGCGCCATCCGGCGCGCCTTTTTCGTGTCCGTCGGCACGCGGCATAACTCAAGCCGCTGACAAGACGTGACTTTTCCGACTAGGATTGAACGGACGACTCGAATCAACCGGGGGTGCCGACAGTGGCGAGCCCCGCACGCTCACGCAGAGGGCCGCAGCGATGACGACAGACGGGCCGGACAACGCGCGTTGGCTGGCGATCAATGCCGGCTCGTCCTCGCTCAAGCTGGCGATCTTCGATGCGGGCGGCAACCGCCGCCACGCCTGCACGGCCGAGGCGCTGAACGACACCGGCGGCTCGCTCGGCGAGGCCCACTCGCATGCCCTCGACGAACTGATCACCGCCCTGCCCCCGGACGAGGCCGGTCCGTTTCGCGGCATCGCGCATCGTGTGGTCCACGGCGGCGAGCGCTTCGACACCCCGACACGCATCGACGCGGCCGTGATCGACGCCCTGCACCAGATCGAGCCGCTCGCCCCCCTGCACAACCCCATCGCCGCGGCCTGCATCGAGCTGACCCGCCGGCGATTCCCCGACACGCCCCAGTACGCCCTGTTCGACACGGCCTTTCATCGCGACCTGCCACCGGAATCGCGCGACTACGCCCTGCCGGCGTGGTGCCGAGACCGGCTGGGCATCCGCCGCTTCGGGTTTCACGGCCTGTCCGCGGCGCATGCCCTGCGTTGTCTCGCCGATGCCACCGGCCACCCGCCGGAGCGACTCAACCTGATCGTGCTGCACCTGGGCAACGGCGCCAGCGTCACGGCCATCCGCGGCGGGCGCAGCGTGGCGACCTCGATGGGCATGACCCCGCTCGAGGGCCTGGTGATGGGCACGCGGGCCGGCGACATCGACCCGGCCATCCCCGGCGTGCTCGAACGCGAGGGCGGCCTGTCGAGCGACGAGGTCGACCACCTGCTCAACCACGAGTCCGGCCTGCTCGGGCTGTGCGGAACGCGCGACTTGCGCGAGATCCACAACGCCATCGACCGGGGCAGCGAACGGGCAAGTACCGCGCTGGCCATGTACATCCACCGCATCCGCCACTATCTCGGCGGCTATCTGGTCAACCTCGGCCGTCTCGATGCCCTCGTGTTCACCGGCGGGGTGGGCGAGCACGACATGGTGGTGCGCGAGTCGGTCTGCAAGGGACTCGGGGTGATGGGACTGGCTCTGGATGTCACCGCGAATCGGCGTGACGAGACAGGGGTGCGCGCCCTGCACCAGCCGCACAGTCCGGCCGGCATCTGGGTGGTCCCCGCCGACGAGGAACGCGAGATGGTCCGGGAGATCCAGGATCTCGACTGACACACGGGCGATACATTCGACTGCTCTGATGACTGACGGCGGGACGTTCCGCCCTTCCATTCCGACGAGGCCAACACCATGCAACGACGTGACATCGACGCGATCGACGGTTTCTGGCGCGCGGCCAACTACCTGTCCGCAGGCCAGATCTACCTGCTCGACAACCCGCTGTTGCGCGAGCCGCTGGCCCGCGAGCACATCAAGCCGCGCCTGCTCGGCCACTGGGGCACTACCCCGGGGCTGAACTTCATCTACGCGCACATGAACCACCAGATCCTCGCGCGCGATCTCGACGCGATCTTCCTCACCGGCCCGGGCCATGGCGGCCCCGGGCTGGTGGCGAGCGCCTGGCTCGACGGGACATACTCGGAAATCTATCCGCGCATCAGCCGCGACGAGGCAGGGATGCAGCGACTGTTCAAGCAGTTTTCCTTCCCCGGTGGCATCCCGTCGCACGTCGCCCCGGAGACCCCGGGGTCGATCCACGAGGGCGGCGAACTCGGCTACGTGCTCTCGCACGCCTTCGGCGCGGCGTTCGACAACCCCGAGCTGGTCGTCTGCGCGGTGGTCGGCGACGGCGAGGCGGAGACCGGCCCGCTGGCGACCTCCTGGCACTCGAACAAGTTCCTCGATCCCGTTCGCGACGGCGCGGTGCTGCCGATCCTGCACCTCAACGGCTACAAGATCGCCAACCCGACCGTGCTCGCCCGCATCCCGGAAGACGAACTCGAGGCGCTGCTGCGCGGCTACGGCTACCACCCCCATTTCGTCAGCGGCGAGGACCCCGAACGGATGCACGTGGCGATGCTCGAGACACTCGACCGCGTCCTCGACGAGATCGACGCCATCCAGCGTCGGGCACGAGAAGACGGCGAAACGGTCCGCCCGCGCTGGCCGATGATCGTCCTGCGCACGCCCAAGGGCTGGACCGGCCCCGAGGAAGTCGACGGCAAGCCGGTGGAGAACACCTGGCGCTCCCACCAGGTCCCGATGAAGCATGTTCGCGAACACCCGGCCTATCTCGAGATCCTCGAATCCTGGATGAAGAGCTATCGCCCCGAGGAACTGTTCGACGAACACGGCCGGCCGCTCGACTGGCTGACCGGACGCACGCCGACGGGCAACCGGCGGATGTCCGCCAACCCGCATGCCAACGGCGGGCTGCTGTGTCGCCCGCTCGACCTGCCCGACTTTCGCGACTACGCCATCCCGGTCGAGGCGCCGGGACAGACCAGGGCCGAGTCGACCCGCGCGATGGGTCGCTTCCTGCGCGACGTGATGGAGCGCAGCCACGAGTCGCGCAATTTCCGCCTGTTCGGCCCCGACGAAACCTCATCCAACCGTCTCGATGACGTCCTTGCCGTCACCGATCGCGCCTGGAACGCCGAGACCCTGCCCACCGACGAGCATCTCGGCCGCGGCGGGCGGGTCATGGAGATCCTCTCGGAGCACACCTGCCAGGGCTGGCTGGAGGGTTACCTGCTGACCGGCCGCCACGGCCTGTTCGCCTGCTACGAGGCCTTCATCCACATCGTCGACTCGATGTTCAACCAGCACGCCAAGTGGCTGGATACCAGCCGGGACATCCCGTGGCGTGCGCCGGTGCCGTCACTCAACTACCTCCTGACCAGCCACGTCTGGCGCCAGGACCACAACGGCTTCTCGCACCAGGACCCCGGGTTCATCGACCTGGTGGTCAACAAGAAGGCGAGCGTGGTCCGCGTCTACTTCCCACCGGATGCCAACTGCCTGCTGTCGGTCACCGACCACTGCCTGCGCAGTCGCGACTACGTCAACGTGATCGTCGCCGGCAAACAGCCGCAACCCCAGTACCTCGACATGGAGGCGGCGATACAGCACTGCACGGCCGGGGTATCGATCTGGGAATGGGCCAGCAGCGACGACGGCCTGGAGCCCGACGTGGTGATGGCCTGCGCCGGCGACGTGCCCACCGAGGAGACCCTGGCGGCCGTCGACCTGCTGCGCCGCCATCTGCCCGAACTGCGCGTACGGGTGGTCAACGTGGTCGACCTGATGAAACTCCAGCCCGAAAGCGAGCACCCGCACGGCCTGTCGGATAGCGCCTTCGACTCGCTATTCACCCTCGACCGGCCGGTGGTGTTCGCCTACCACGGCTACCCGTGGCTGATCCATCGCCTGACCTACCGGCGCAGCAACCACCACAACCTCCACGTGCGTGGTTACAAGGAAGAAGGCACGACCACCACCCCGTTCGACATGGCGGTCAAGAACGAGATCGACCGCTTTCATCTCGTCATCGACGTGATCGAACGCGTCCCCGGGCTGAAGGTCCGTGGCGCCCACCTGCGCCAGCAAATGGAACAGCGACTGATCGAGCACGAGCAGTACATCCGCGAACACGGCGAGGACATGCCCGAGATCCTCGAGTGGCAGTGGCCATCCCTGCCCGGGAGCATCGCCCCCGAGAAGACCTGAACCGGAAACAGCAAAGCCCCGGCGGAACCGGGGCTTCGGGCGGCGGGACGAGGCCGCGCGTTACTGGATCTTGAGGTAGGCGTAGCCCTCGCGCTGCAGGTCGGCGATCTTGGCCACCCCCGAGCCCACCAGTTCGATTCCCTCGTAGAGCCTGTCCTCGGGCAGGTCGATCTCGCCGCGGGTCACGTCGCAGAGATGCACGTTGACCTCGCGCACGTCCATCAGTGTCTCCAGGCGCCCCTTGAGTTCGGCACGCCGCTCGTCGAGCGCCTCGTCGGCGGCATACGGCGTGCCCTCGAGCGGGTCATCGGTAGCGAACCGGATGCCATGGCCGACCAGCACCAGGTGCACGTCCCAGTCGATCAGTTTCTGCTCGGCATCGCCGATCAGGTTGTTGATCGAGGTCAGCGTCGCCGAATAGCGGGTCGGATCGGCGAAATCGACGTGGTAGACGACTCGCTGGGTGTCATCCTGCGCAAAAACCGGCATCGAGACGACCAGCACCAGGGCGGCCAATGGCACGGCAATCAGTCGGGCGACGAGACGAGGCAGCGTGGCGGCACGCTGCAGAAAAGAGGCGATGGTGGTCATTCCCTTGCTCCCGGTTTCGAGGTGGAAAAGGAGCATAGCCGATCATCGACGATTGGCGCGGGGTCGCGAGATCGGGTTTCCTAGCGCGGGACGCTGTGGCGATCGGGGTAGCGGCGCTGGGTATGCACCGCGAGCGCATTGGCGAGATTGACCCTCGGGTTCTCGGCGCAGAACTCGAGCACCGCCTTGCGGGCGGCCGAGACCGGCTCGCCGGACTGGATGTCGTAGGTGTTCTTGAGGATGACGTTGCTCGCGGTGAGATAGCCCGCGATGAAACCGTCGAGCTTGCCCTGGCTGCCAGGATGATCTCCTTGGGCAACTGCGATCGCATCCTCACAAGACCAGTTGCCCGGGCCAAAGGCCACGAATCGGCCCTCGACGCTCTTCGCGGCCACGAGGGCCGGCATGGCGACCAGGGCCGCGGCTGCGATCACGGCCGCGGCGGCCGAAGCAATCGGATCTCCGTGTGGCATGTCGTCTCGCTCCGATCAACCGAACTGCAGATCGAAACCGCAGTTGGCAATGTAGGCCTGCTCTCGCTCGAGGTCGGCCACCGTCAGCGGGTGATCGTCGAGCCAGCCGGGGGCGAATTTCAGGGCCAGCCGGTCGCCGTCGGCCTCGACGCTCACCTGCGCGGGGGCGATGCCCTCGCCCCGGTCACGATGAAACAGCACCGCCACGCGCAGGATCACGGCCAGGCGCATCACCAGCGGGCGCATGTCCTCGTCGAGCGACTCGAAACGCGCCGGCTTGAACTTGCGCCGGTGGGCATGCACCAGCGCGGCGACCGCCGCCTGGGCCGTGCGGGTCAGGCCGGGCATGTCGGCGTGCTCGAGCACGTAGGCGCCGTGATGATGGTAGCCGGAATGGGAGATCGCCAGCCCCACCTCGTGGACGCGCGCGGCCACGTCCAGCCAGGTGGCCAGCGGCAGTGCCTCGCTGGTCTCGTCGCTGGTCGCCCCCCAGCTCGCCTCGACCTGGCGCCAGAGCGACGCGGTGGTCGCCGCCACCCGCTCGGCGTGAGTCGCATCGACGTTGAACATGCGCTGCAACCGCCCGACGGTCAGGTCGCGCACGTCGTCGAAGTCCTGGCGCTCGAGCCAGTCGTAGATCAGTCCCTCGCGCAGCGCGCCGTCGGAGATCGCCATGCGCTCGATGCCGAGTGCCTCGAACACGGCGCGCATCGCCACCAGCCCGCCGACGAATACCGGCTTGCGGTCGTCGGACAGCCCGTCGAGCGAGAGCTTGTCGAGGCTGCCGGCCTTGAGCACCGCCTTGCGGATGGCATCCAGCCCGTCCAGCGTCAGGCTGCCGTCGCCCCAGCCGTTCGCCTCGGCCACGGTGGCCAGCGAACGCGCCGTGCCGCTGCTGCCCACCGCGCGCGCCCAGCCCATCTCGCGGTAGGCTCGCTGGTAGCTCATCAGCTCCAGTTCGGCGCGGCGTTCGGCCTTGAGCATGCGGGTCTTGTCGTACTTGCCGTCGCTGAAATGATCGTTGGTCAGGCGCACGCAGCCCAGCGGCGCACTCTCCATGCGCACCGGCTCGAAGCCCTCGCCGATGATCAGCTCGGTCGAACCGCCACCGATATCCACGACCAGCCGCCGGCCGTCGGCCGGCACGTCGCTGTGGGCCACCCCGAGATACACCAGCCGCGCCTCCTCGCGCCCGCCGATGATCTCGATCGGATGACCGATGGCCCGCTGCGCGCGACGAATGAAGGTCGAACCGTTCTTGGCCGCCCGCAAGGTATTGGTGCCCACGATCCGCACCCGGCCACGGCGCATGCCGGACAGGCGCTGCCCGAATCGCCGCAGGCAATCCAGCCCGCGCTCGATCGCCGCCTGCGAGAGATAGCCGTGCTCGTCCAGCCCGCCGGCCAGCCGCACCATCTCCTTCATCCGGTCGATGACCTGCAACTGCCCCGACTCGACCCGGGCGACCAGCATGTGAAAACTGTTGGACCCCAGGTCCACCGAGGCGATGACTTCTCCGTCCTGCATGGGCTTTGGCATCCCGGCTGAGTGCTGCCTCGAGCAAGCTCGAGGCTAGGTATCTGGATTCGAGGACCGCGGCACGGCTGCGACCCATCGCATTATGTCCATTTTGCCGGTGACCAGAAACCCTGTCGCCGAGCGATCGGTCAATCTTGCGAGCCCCCGGCAGATCGTTTAGCGTAGAAGAACAAGCTGATAAACACCCATCAATCTCAAGGACGAGAGACGTGGTAGTTACCCGATGCCGCCCGGGCGGCTACGGCCAGTGCATGGCATGGATCGCCATGACGCTGGCCGCAGCGCTTGCGCCACCTGCCGCCGCGCAGGAAACCGACCCGACCGACGAGTCGCTCCGCCAGCTCGAGCGCCAGCACGAGTTGCGCGAGCGATTCGAAGCGACACCCGACGTGCGCCTGCCGCGCTCGGCGCGCCCCTCGCCCGAACTTCCCGCCAACGAGACGCCCTGTGTCGAGATCGACCGGATCCGCCTGACCGGGGACGGCCAGCCACGATTCGCACGAGCCCTCGACCGCGCACTCGAGCAGCTGGGCTGGCGCGACGGGCACTGCCTGGGCGAGCAAGGCATCCGGGCGATCCTCCGCGAGACCCAGCAGCAACTGATCGACCTCGGGCTGATCACCACCCGCCTCGATGCACCGCCCCAGGATCTCGAGTCAGGCGAACTGCGGCTCGCGATCCTCCCGGGCCGAGTCGGTGCCATCCGGGCAAGCGCCGCCTCCGACGAGCGTGCCCGCCTCGATACCGCCTTCCCGAACAACGCGGGCGATCTCCTCGACCTGCGCGATCTCGAGCAGGGGTTGGAAAACCTCGAGCGCCTGCCCAGTGTCACCGCCGACATCGCCATCCAGCCCGGCCAGTCAGCCGGTGACAGCGACGTGGTAGTCGACTGGCAGCAGGGCTTCCCGTTGCGGCTCTCGCTTTCGGTCGACGATTCCGGCAGCCGCGAGACGGGGCGTCTTCTCGGCACGGCCACCGTCTTCGGCGATCACCTGTTCGGTCTCAACGGCCTGTTCTACGCCAGCCTCACCCGCAATCTCGGGCTCGATGAAAGCGAGCGGCCCGGTCACACCGAGTCGTACACGCTGCACTACTCCGTACCGTTCGGTTACTGGCGGCTCGGGGCCACGGCCAGTCGCTTCGAATACGATCAGACCATCGCCGGCCTCGACCGCGACCACCGTTACAGTGGCCGGGGCGAGCGGCGCGAGCTGGCGATCTCCCGCGTCGTGCACCGCAACGACACAGGCCGCACCCGCCTGACGGCGACGGCCTGGTTGCAGACCTACGCCAACGCGATCGACGATACCCGCATCACCGTCCAGGACCGCCGCATGGCCGGCTACACGGCCGGCATCGAGCACCGGCGTTTCCTCGGCCGGGCCACGCTCGACCTCTCGCTGAGCCACCGCTGGGGCACCGGCATGCTCGGCGCGAAGCCGGCCCCCGAGGAAGCTTTCGGCGAAGGCACCGCACGGCCGCGCATCACCTCGTTTCACGTCCGGCTCGACGCCCCGTTCAC
>NZ_JBKHFB010000025.1:0-27577 GCF_046540515.1 Guyparkeria sp. | reverse complement strand
GACAGGCCCAACACTGTCAATCAACCGGGGGTGATACGGCTTCGACGTGGGTCGCGAAACTCAAGGTGCATGCCGAGGTGTAGTCTCCTCGTTAAACAACTGCAAAACCAATAGTTGCCAACGACGACAACTACGCACTCGCAGCTTAAAACCCTGTAGGGTGCCGTCTGGCCGGAGCCGTGCTTGTGCGTCCGGAACCCAGGCGTCGACTCTCACAAGCTCGTGGTGAAGCGCGTCCGGCGTGGATCCACTAAAACCCAAACCGGACTCGCCGAGTATCTTCCCTGCCTGTCGGGTAGTACTCGGTTAAAGCAATAGACAGGACAAGCATGTAGGACCGAGAGCGTAGGGCTTGCGGACGCGGGTTCGACTCCCGCCACCTCCACCAGATCCTGCCGAAAGGGCCAGCCAGCGATGGTTGGCCCTTTTTCTTTTTCTTGACCTCCCGAATCGAATCGCGGCCCGCTTCGATCAGTGCTCCCTTTGCATGACGGCTGCCCATGACGGCTGCGACGTTTCACGGTTCGGGCCCGGCCCCGCAGAGACAATATCGATACGGGCAGAGGTTTCCTGGCCTGGGCGCTATCGGACACCATCGTCGTCGCCGCTCGCTGCTACGCTCTGGTCGAGTGGCCCGCGGCAAACGCGGGTAGGGAAACAGGTCTGGTGAGAAGGAGAAGTCGAGATGACGAAGAACGGTGGACTGCTGGCCGATGCGCTGGTGCACCTCAAGCCATTGATGGACGACGAGCGCATCTCGGAGGACGCCCGCCGACGGTTGTCCCAACCCAACCGGGTGGTCGAGGTGGAAATTCCATTGCGCATGGACGACGGCTCGCTCAAGGTCTTCACCGGCTGGCGTTCCCTCTACGACAATACCCGCGGGCCGGGCAAGGGCGGCATCCGCTTCCACCCCAACGTCACCGGCGACGAGGTCGCGGCGCTGAGCTTCTGGATGGCGGTGAAATGCGCGGTGGTCGATCTGCCGTTCGGCGGTGCCAAGGGCGGGGTCTGTGTCGATCCCAAGCAGCTCTCGCGTCTCGAGCTCGAACGCCTGTCGCGGGGCTACATCCGCGCGCTGCTCGACGTGATCGGCCCGGACCGCGACATTCCCGCACCGGACGTGAACACCAACGAGACGATCATGGGCTGGATGGCCGACGAGTACCGCCAGGCCGCCGGCCGGCACCAGCGCGGCGTGATCACCGGCAAGCCGCCGGGCCACGGTGGCTCGCTGGGGCGCACGGCGGCCACCGGTCGCGGCGCGTTGCAGGTGCTCAATATCTGGGAGCGGCGCCGAGGCCGGGCCGACGAACGCCCGCGTATCGCCGTGCAGGGCTTTGGCAACGCGGGGTTTCATTTTGCGCGCCTGGCGCACGACGCCGGCTACCGGGTGGTCGCGATCGCCGATTCGCGCGGGGCCATCTACCGCGAGGAGGGACTCGATCCCTTGCCGATCTGGGAGCGCAAGCACGAATCCTCGGAGCTGTCGGGGCAGGTCTATTGCGAGGAATCCGTCTGCTCCGAGGTGGAGGTCGAGCAGCTCAGCAACGAGGACCTGCTGGCCCTGGATGTCGACGTGCTGGTGCTCGCGGCCCTGGAGAACGCCATCACCGAGAAGAACGTCGATTCGATCCGCGCGCCGACGATCCTCGAGATCGCCAACGGGCCGATCAACAACGCGGCCGATCGCAGGCTGGCCGAGCGCGGCGTGACGATCATCCCCGACGTGCTGGCCAACAGCGGCGGGGTGATCGTCAGTCATCTCGAATGGGTGCAGAACCGCATGGGTGACTACTGGGCCGAGGAGGACATCGAGCGACGACTGTCAGATCGGCTTGGCCAGCAGGCCGATCTGGTGTTCGAACGGGCGGTCACCGAGGGCGAGTCCCTGCGCTCGGCCGCCTATCGGCAGGGCATCGAACGCATCGCCATGGCCATGGACGGGCTGGGCACCGAGCGCTACTTCTGCGGTGACACCGGCCCATAGGGGGCTGGCCAGCTCGGCGGGGCGGCCGGACCGGGCATGCCCCTGAGCCGGCTGTTTCACGGGCGGGTTCCGGTACAATGCGCCCATGTCCCAAGATCCGATTCTCGACCCCCTCAACCCCGCCCAGCGCGAGGCGGTGACCAGCCCTTCGCTGGCCACCCTGGTGCTCGCCGGGGCCGGTTCGGGCAAGACCCGCGTGCTCACCCACCGCATGGCCTGGCTGGTCGCCGAGCAGGGCATCTCGCCGTACTCGATGCTCGCCGTGACCTTCACCAACAAGGCCGCCGGCGAGATGCGCGGTCGGCTGGGCTCCCTGCTCGACGGGCAGGAACTCGGTCCGCGCGGCGTCGACGGCATGTGGGTGGGCACCTTCCACGGCCTGTCGCACCGCCTGCTGCGCCAGCATGCCAAGGAGGCCGGGCTGCCCGAGGGCTTCCAGATCATCGACTCGGACGACCAGCTGCGGCTGGTCAAGCGCCTGATCCGCGAGGCGGAGCTCGACGAGAACCGCTTTCCGCCGCGGCTGGTCGCCTCGATGATCAACGGCTTCAAGGAAGACGGCCTGCGCGCCCGCCATGTCCAGCCGGGCGACGACCCCATCCGCGACCAGGTGATCGTCATCTACAAGGCCTACGAGCGCGTCTGCGAGCGCAGCGGGCTGGTGGACTTCACCGAACTCTTGCTGCGCGCCACCGAGCTCCTGCGCGGCAACGATGCCCTGCGCGCCCATTACCAGCGCCGTTTCCGGCAGGTGCTGATCGACGAGTTCCAGGACACCAACGCCCTGCAGTACGCCTGGGCGCGATTGTTAGTCGGCGAGGACAACGGCATCTTCGCCGTCGGCGACGACGACCAGTCGATCTACGGCTGGCGCGGGGCGAAGGTCGAGCACATCCAGCACTTCTCGCGCGACTTTCCCCAAACCCACCTGGTGCGCCTGGAGCAGAACTACCGTTCCACGCGCACCATCCTCGAGGCGGCCAACAGCATCATTGCGCGCAATCAGGGGCGTTTGGGCAAGAACCTCTGGACCGAGGGCGAGGCCGGTCCGCCGATCCGCTTCTACCGGGCCTTCAACGACCAGGACGAGGCCAACTTCGTGGTCGAGCAGATCGCCACCGCCGTGCGCGAGGGCGCCCAGCGATCCGACTGCGCGGTGCTGTACCGCTCCAACGCCCAGTCTCGCCTGCTCGAGGAGGCGCTGATCCGCGAGGGGATGCCATATCGGATCTACGGCGGGCTGCGCTTCTTCGAGCGGGCCGAGATCCGCGACGCGCTCGCCTACCTCAAGCTGGTCTCCAACCGCCACGACGACACCGCCTTCGACCGGGTGGTCAACCGCCCGACGCGCGGGATCGGCGACAAGACGCTCAACGAGGTGCGCCAGGCCGCCCGCGAGCAGGGCGCCTCGCTGTGGGACGCCGCGCTGATCCTGCTGGCGGAGAGCCGATTGCCCCCGCGTGCGGCCGGCGCGCTGCGCCAGTTCATGACCCTGATCGAGGCCATCGACCAGCAGACCCTCAACGACGAGCTGGGCGAGCGCATCGAGAAGACCATCGAGAAGAGCGGGCTGCGGGCGCTGTTCGAGAAGGACCGCGACCGCGAACGCGGCGAGGCGAAGATCGAGAACCTCGACGAGCTGGTCAACGCCGGGCGCGGCTACGTCATGGAGCGCGACGTGGCCGAGGAGATGGGCGAGCTCGAGGCCTTCCTCGCCCACGCCAGTCTCGAGGCCGGCGAGGCGCAGGGCGAGTCCTGGGAGGACTGCGTGCAGATGATGACCCTGCACGCGGCCAAGGGGCTGGAGTTCCCGAACGTCTTCCTGGTCGGCATGGAGGAGGGGCTGTTCCCCCATCAGATGTCGATCGACGAGCCGGGGCGCCTCGAGGAGGAGCGCCGGCTGTGCTACGTGGGCATCACCCGTGCCGAACAGCAACTGACCATCACCTGCGCCGAGTCGCGCCGCCTGCACGGCAAGCAGATCTTCCCCATGCCGTCGCGCTTTATGGGCGAGCTGCCGCCGGATCTCGTCGAGGAAGTCCGGCCCCGCGCGACCCGGGCGGCCGCCGCCTTCGGTGGCCGTCGGCCCGAGCGGTCGGGGGGCGAGCCGGGGCCACGCACGCACAAGCAGAACGAGACCGGTTTCACCATCGGCCAGACCGTCCGCCACGCCAAGTTCGGCGAGGGCACCATCCTCGACTGCGAGGGTGCCGGTGCCTCGGCGCGGGTGCAGGTCAACTTCGGCGAGCACGGCGCGAAGTGGCTGATCCTGTCGTATGCGAATCTGCAGCCCGCCTGACGGCGGGTTGCGAGGTCAGATGCGAAAGATCAGAGCTCGGTGGATCCTGATCTCTTTTTCTGATTTCCAGTATCCGATTTTCTGAATTCTTCCCGAAGGAGCTTTTCCATGAAACGCCGTGAATTTCTCACCTGGGCCGGGGCCGCCGGCATTGCGGCCACCGCCCTTTCCGGTTGCAGCAACGATTCCGAGGAGACGAGCGGGGCGGTCACCCCGGATGGTCCCACCCCGGACGATCCCATCCGCTGGAAGATGGTGACCACCTGGCCGAAGAACTTCCCCGGCCTGGGCACCGGTGCGAACAACATCGCCAAGTACATCAACGAGATGTCCGGCGGTCGACTGGTGGTCAACGTCTTCGGCGCCGGCGAGGTGGTGCCGGCGCTGGAGGTGTTCGACGCGGTCAAGGCGGGCACCGCCGAGATGGGCCACGGCGCGGCCTACTACTGGCAGGGCAAGATGCCGGCGGCGGCCTTTTTCGCCGCCATGCCCTTCGGCCTGACCGCCAACGAGATGAACGGCTGGCTCTATCATGGCGAGGGCATCGAGCTCTGGGAGGAGCTCTACAAGCCGCACGGCGTCATCCCGCGTCCGGGCGGCAACACCGGCCCGCAGATGGGCGGCTGGTTCCGAAAGCCGATCGACTCGGTCGAGGACTTCAAGGGGCTGAAGATGCGCCTGCCGGGGATCGGCGGCGAGGTGCTGCGCCGGTTGGACGTCTCGGTGGTCAACACCCCGGGGGGCGAGCTGTTCCAGGCCCTGGACGACGGCACCATCGACGCGGCCGAGTGGGTCGGGCCGTTCAACGATCTCGCCTTCGGCTTCCACCGTGCGGCCAAGTACTACTACGCGCCGGGCTGGCAGGAGCCGTCGGCGACCATGGAGGCGCTGATCAACCAGGAGGCCTTCGAGGCGCTGCCCGAGGACCTGCAGGCGATCGTCGAGGGGGCGATCAAGAGCGCGGCGCTCGACATGCTCGCCGAGTTCACCGCGCGCAACAACCGGGCGCTGAAGACGCTGGTCGACGAGCACGGTGTCGAACTGCGCTATTTCAGCGACGAGATCATGGAGGCGCTGTTCGAGAAATCCAACGAGGTGCTCGCCGAGATCACCGAGAAGGACGAGTTCGCCAAGCGGGTGTTCGACTCGCTGACCGACTATCGTCGGGACGTGGCCGGCTGGACCGAGGGTTCGGAGTACACCTTCCTCACCTCGCGCCAGCGCTTCCTCGACTGAGTTCGGTGCTCGCCGGTCATTCGCTGGCCGCGCGGATCGTCCAGACCCGCTCGGCCAGCGTCGCGGCCAGCGGGCGTTCGTTTCGACCGATGCTGACCACCACGTCGGCCGAGCCGGGCTGACTGGCCCGGCGGCGAACGAACTGGCCGGGCAGGAGCCCGATCTGGGTCAGCCGGCGCAGGTCGGCGGCGTTCTCGGCCGCCAGCCGGACCACCGTCGCGCCCTCGTCGATGGCCAGGTGACCCAATGCCACCATCTGGCGCCGCTCGACCGGCGCCTCGTCGGGGCGGGGGATGGGTGCGCCGTGCGGATCGAACTCCGGCTGGCCGAGGTGGTCCCACAACCGATCGATCAGGCGGCTGGAAAAGGCGTGCTCTAGGATTTCCGCCTCGGCATCGACCTCGGCCAGCGGCAGCTTGAGATCCTGGGCCAGGAAGGTCTCGATCACCCGGTGGCGGCGGATCATGTCGACGGCGATCGTCCAGCCGGCATCGGTGAGTGCCGCGCCCTGGTAGCGTGTGTAGTGGATCAGCCCGTCGGCGTGCAGGCGCTTGAGCATGGCCGTGACCGAGGCGCGGGCGATGCCCAGCCGATCGGCGATCGCCGAAGTGCTCACGGCGGCCTTCGGCGACTGCTCGGCCAGCTTGAAGATCGCTTTCAGGTAGTCTTCGTACGCGGTGCTCGCCATGCTGGGGTCCCGTTTGCTGGCGAAGGTCAAGGCCTTCCCGGGGTCTTACGTTAGCATGCTCCCGATGCGCCGTCCTTGCGCAAAGCCGTGTGCCTTTCTACCATCCGCCACGTTCATTGCGACCCACGTTACTACCCACACGAGGCCCGTTGTGCAGAGATTCTTCCGGTGGCTTTCCCGTGTCGCGACGCTGTCGTTGACCGCCGTCTTCCTGGCTCCGGCCGCCCACGCGCAGGACGAGGTGCTCCAGTACGGCGGTGGCGACCGGGAGCTCGACACCCTGCAAGTGGTGACCGACACGTCCTTCACGGCCGAGCTGGTCGAAAACATTGCCGGTTCGTTCGTCGAGGTCGAGACGGTGCTCGAGGGAGAGGAGTCGCCGCTTGCGTATTCGCTCGACGAGGACGATCGGGAACGGATCGAATCCGCCGACATGGTCATCTACCAGGGACTGGGCCTGATGCCGGAGTTCATCGAGGCGGCCGAGGCCCGCGACAAGGCCGACCGAGTGGTGCTGACCGACCGGATCCCCGACTTTCGCCACATCGAGACGGATGACGGCGTCAACCCGCACACCTACCATGACCCGTCGCTGCTGCAGTACGCGGTCGACCACCTGACGATCCATCTGAAGGAGCGTCTCGAGTCAGTCGCCGGCGAGATCGAGGGCAACCGCCTGCGGGTCAATATCGAGCTCCAGTCGCTGATGCGGGAAACCGAGGGGTTGATGGAAGACGTCTCGCGCAGCGAACGCGTGCTGGTGACCGACAACGACGTGTTCGCCTACTTCGCCAAGGCCTACCATTTCGAGCTGCTCGACGTGACCGACGAGGCCGACAGCGAGAAGGCCATCGAGTTGATCGACCGCAACGAGACGCCCCACGTGTTCTCCGTGGCGGGGGCTGGTGACGGCGCGATCAAGGAATGGCTCGAGGCCAATCGCGGCGAGACCATTCCCGAATCCGTCGGCCTGGCCGACCCGCTGACCGGCCTGTGGCTGGGGGATCGCAACCTGCCGACCGGTACCTACATCGGCCTGTTCCGCGAAAACGTCAGCGAGATCATCCTGGGGCTCAAGCCGTTGCCGGAAGCCGGCGAAGAGGCGCCGGCCGAGTAAACGAGCGCACTCGAGAGCAGGGCGGTTCCTCAGCCACTGGCACGGTGATCCTGCGCCAGCTCGCGATAGAAGCGTGCCGACTCGACCAGGTGCGCGCGCTCCTCGTCGGTGAGCGGCCGGACCTTGCGGGCCGGGGTGCCGACGTAGAGGTGGCCGCTCTCCAGGACCTTGCCCGGCGAGACCACGCTGCCGGCGGCGATGATCACCTCGTCCTCGACCACCACGTCGTCCATGACGATCGCGCCCATGCCCACCAGCACGCGGTTGCCGACCGTGCAGGCGTGCAGGATGGCGCGGTGGCCCACGGTCACTTCCTCGCCGATGCGGCAGGGCATGCCCTGCGGGTGGGCGGTCGAGGGCTGATTGACGTGGACGATGACGCCGTCCTGCAGGTTGGTCAGCCGCCCGGCACGGATCTGCTGGACGTCGCCGCGCAGCACCGCGTTGGGCCAGACCGAGACGCCTTCCTCCAGTACCACGTCGCCGATCACCACCGCGGTCGGGTCGACCCAGCAGTCCTCGGCCACGGTCGGGAGCGTTGACTGGAAATTGCGGATCATGCGGAAACCTCGGGTTCGATCGGGCGGTTGCAGGCCGGCATTCTAGCGCAGGCAGCCAACAGGGGTGAGAGGACAGCGAACGGCGGCCGGAGGGCGGGACGGTCTGGTATCTTCCATCTGACGTTTCGATTCCGATTTCTAAGGTAACGCCTTGTCCCTGATCGCCGAGAAAACCCGTGCCTACCTCGCCCTGACCCGGCTGGACCGGCCGGTGGGCATCTTCCTGCTGCTCTGGCCGACCTACTGGGCGCTCTGGGTGGCCGGGCAGGGGCGTCCCGACCCCTTCATCTTCCTGATCTTCACGCTGGGCGTGATCGCGATGCGCTCGGCCGGCTGTGCCATCAACGATTACGCCGACCGGCACGTCGACGGCCACGTCACGCGCACCCGCGGGCGGCCCCTGGCCACCGGGCGGATCCGTCCGCGCGAGGCGCTGGGCGTGTTCGCCGCCCTGGTGGGCGTCTCGTTTCTGCTGGTGCTGCAGCTCAATGCCACCACCATCGCACTCTCCGTGGTGGCGGTGGTCCTCGCGGCGACCTATCCCTTCGGCAAGCGCTTTCATCATCTGCCCCAGGTGCACCTGGGGCTGGCCTTCGGCTGGGCGATCCCGATGGCCTTTGCCGCCCACCACGGCGAGGTCGCGCCGGTGGCCTGGCTGCTCCTTCTGGCCAATATCGGCTGGACGCTGGCCTACGACACACTCTATGCGATGGCCGATCGGCCGGACGACCTCAAGATCGGGGTCAAGTCCTCGGCGATCCTGTTCGGTCGATTCGACCTGGTCGCCGTGTCGCTTTCCTACCTCTGGACGCTGGCCTGGCTGGTCGGGGTGGGCTGGATGGTCGATCTGTCCGTCGGCTATTTCATCGGGCTGGGCGTGGCGGCGGTGTCGGCCGCCTGGATCCTGCGCACCGCGCGCAGCCGTCAGCTCGGCGATTGCGTGCTCGCCTTCCGGCGCAACAACGTCTTCGGCGCGATCGTGATGCTGGCGTTGATCGCGGGATTTCTTTGAGCGTTGGGGCCACGGCCCGGTTACACTTCGATAGCTGGCTAACTATCCCGAGTCTGCCGGTGTTCCCATTCAGGCGAAACGGAGTGTTCCCATGATCAAGCGCACGATCCAATCCTTTCTGACCGCCGCGGTGCTGGCCCTCGCGATGCCCCTGTCGGTACAGGCCGCCGAACCCATCGACGACACGGCGGCGCTCGCCGGTGTGGAAGAGGCCAAGGGCGTTTTCCAGATCGACTTCACCGAGGCGGAAAAGACCGCCTTCTACCTGGAGATCATCCGCGGCACCCACGCGAACTTCGAGCGCCAGGGACTGGACCCGGACCTGGTGATCGTCTTCATCGGTCCGACGGTGCAGTTCCTGACCACCGAGGCGGACGAGGAGACGGTCGACCCCGCCATCCTGATGCGCATCGAGTCCGAGGTGGAGCAGCTGGCCGAACTCGGCGTGCGCCTGGAAGTCTGTGCCGTGGCCACCGAGGTGTTCGGGGTCGACAACGACACGTTGTTCGATGGCCTGGAGCTGACCGGTGACGGCTTCGTGTCGATGATCGGCTGGCAGGCCCAGGGGTATCACCCCGTCACCATGTTCTAGGGACTGCCACCCTGGCCGCCAGAAAGCCCCGCCATCGAGCGGGGCTTTGTCGTTGGCGCTTTTCTAGCGGCTAGCTGCGTTCGATGCGGAACTGGCCCACCATCCCGGAGAGTTGCGAGGCCAGCCGGGCGAGATCGGCACTGGCCGTGTTGATCTGGTCGATGGCATCCAGCGATTCGTGGGAGACCTGGTCGATGTTCACCGCGTTGCGGTTGATCTCCTCGGTCACGGCGGTCTGCTCCTCCACCGCGCTGGCCACCTGGGTGGACAGGTCGGTGATCTGGCGCACCGACTGGGCGATCTCGTCGAGCAGGCCCTGGGTGTGGCCGGTGCGATCCAGCGTGTCGTGGGCGCTCTCGCTGCTGCGCTCCATCACGCCCACCGCCTCGCGTACCCCGGACTGGAGTTTCTCGATCATCTGCTCGATCTCGCCGATCGAGTCCTGGGTGCGGTTGGCGAGGCTGCGCACCTCCTCGGCGACCACGGCGAAGCCACGGCCCTGCTCGCCGGCGCGGGCGGCCTCGATCGCCGCGTTCAGGGCGAGCAGGTTGGTCTGCTCGGCAATCCCGCCGATCACGTCGAGCACCGAGCCGATCGAGTCGCTGTGCTTGTTCACGTCGCGGATCACGTCACCGGCACGCTGCATGTCATCGGAGAGCGACTGCATGGAGCGCATGTTGTCGTCCATCGCCTCCATCCCGGCCCGGGCGCGCTCGTCGGTTTCGGTGGCCGAGTCGTTGACGCTCTGCATGTTCCGCGCGATCTCCTCGACGGCGCTGCTCATCTGGGTGATGGCGGTGGCCACCTGCGAGGTCTCGTCGCGCTGTTTCTGCGCACCGCTCCTGGTCTGCTCGGAGACCGCCGACATCTCCTCGGTGGCCGCCGCCAGTTGCGAGGAACTGTTGGATATATCACCCATCATTTGCCGCAGTCGCTTGACGGTCGCCCCCAACTGACGGATCAGCTGACCGGTCTCGTCCTTGGCATCCGAGGTCGGTGTGATGGACAGGTCACCGTCGGCGACATGGTGTGCGATGTCCACGGCCTGCCGGATGGGACGCACCACGGAACGAGTGATGAACAGGCCGGCGAGGACGGCGATCAGCACGGCGAACAGGCTGCCGAAGCCCAGCACGCCCTTCATGAACGCGTCGACACGTTCGAGCCTCGCTTGCCGCTCCTCGAGCAAGCCGTGCTCCTCTTCGATCATGGCGTGATCGATCTCGCGCATCGTCTGCATGGCGGTTTCGGCATCGACCTTCATCTCCTGGATCCGGTCACGCACGTTGTCGTCCAGGTCCCCAGCCTGGCGGCGCAGATCGATCGCCGGCTGGATGTAATCGTCGATCCAGCGTTGGTAGGTGTTTTCCATTTCCACCAGCCGTTCCTGTTGCCGGGGATTGTCCGCGGTCTGTTCCTCGAGGGCGTCGTTGCGAGTCAGGAACGTTTCCCGGGCCTTTTCGTAAGGAGCGAGGAAGCTTTCGTCTCCTGTCAGAAGATAACCGCGCTGGGCGCTCTCGATCCCGACCAGGGCGATCATCTGTTTTTCCAGTTCCTCGACGACCTCGTAGCTGTGCTGATTGATGGCCTGGGCCTCGCGCACCTGGCCGTACTGCAGCCATACCGACCCGGCGATCAGAACGATCAGCAAGGTCAATAGGCCGAAACCAAGACCAAGGCGGGTGCCGATGGGCAGGTTGCTCATAACGGGACTCCTGTATCGAATCGGTTGCCGGCGTAGCCCGGCCGATGCGTGACGATTTCACTGGGTAACTCACTTTCCGTATCGGCCGCTTCGGCGAAAGGGTTAGCGTTTGCCCATCGGCCCGTCGTTCGGGCCGCCCGATTCGGATAGCGACGATAAAGGCTAGACCACGAATGGTTTTAGCGCCGTTCGAGCGCGTTGGCCCCGGTTCCATGCGCTACAGTCGAGGCAGGGTTGCGCACTATCCGGCCGAAGGAGGCGACCATGTTGCACCTGCCGCAAACCGCCGGCTCCACGCGGGAGACCCTGGAGGCGACGTTCAAGGCCGAGATCTCGGCACTGTCCCCGGATGAACTGCCCCTGGAACAGGGCATGTCGCGAGGCAGCGTCGTGACCGGCGATGCCCTCTCGGCCATGGTGATCCGCAGCCGAATCGGACCGGACCGGATCCGGATTCATGCCGGTCTGTTCTTCACCAGCGTGGTCGCCGGCTGTGCCTGCACCAACGATCCCTCCCCGATGATCGACGAGCCCGAGTACGTCGAGGTCGAGTTCGTGATCGACCGTCGCGACGGGGCGGCCACGGTGCGTCTGCTGGATTCGGGCGGATGACCAGAGACCCCGACACCTCGGAGCAGCAAGGGGACTGGCGTTCGCGCATGACGTGGCCGGTGGTGCGTATCGGCCTGCTCCTGCTGGCCATCTGGGTGCTGACCCTCGCGGTGCTGGCCTGGTCGAGTCTGCAGGCGATCGATCGTTACGAACGGCATGCCGACGAGCAGGTCGAGGAACGCACGCGGCTGGTGGCCCTGATGCACGCCACCCTGGTCGAAAGCGAACTGGATGCCGTCGACCGCGATCTGCGGGTGATCGGGGAACGACTCGTCCCTCGACTGGGCGAGTCACCTGCCCGGATCGCCCGGGCGATGGAATCTTCCCTCGACGCCAATACCCTGGTCCACGATCTCTGGTTGCTGGGTCAGGGGGGCAGCCGCCTGGGAAAGCCATTGGGCGCGCGGCGGGGTGCCGACGATCTCGACATCGAGCCTGGCGAAGAGCCGTTCTTTCGTACCCACCTCGAACCCCAGCAGGGAACGGCGGCCGACGAGGTGTTCCTCTCCCGGCCGATCGATCATGGAGAGACCCGCGTGGTGGCGATGAGCCGCGCTCTGCGCGACGAGGCCGGGACGTTCCGGGGCGTGCTGGTGGCCTATATCGATCTCGACGCACTGGCAGCGCTGCTCGCCCGAGTGACGGGCGGGGGGCGGCTGGCCGCGCTGCTCGCCGACCGGCAGGGCCAAACGCTGTTGGCGCTTGGCGAGGCGGATCTGTCGGCCAAGTCGCTCAGCGACCGCTTGGAGGCCGACGTCGGTTCGCCGCCGTTTGCCGGACGCTTCCGGCTCGAAGCGGACGGCCGCGAATACCAGTTCGCGCTGGATCAGCCCGAGGGCTGGCCGCTGGATGTGGTGGCCGCCGAGGATCGCGCGCCGGTGGTGGCGCGGCTGGAGGAAAACGCCAGCTATCACCACTGGCGTCTGCTGATCTGGGCAGTGGTGTCCGGGGCGCTGCTGTTCGTGGTCGGCTGGCTGTTCGCGCGGCGGGCATCGGCACTGGCGCAGGTGGCCGACAGCGAGCGCCGCCTGGCCGAGAGTCATCGACGCAATGCCGCGATCATCGAGGCCATCCCCGACCTGCTGTTCACCATGGACGCCGATGGGCGCATCCTCGACTTCGAGCCGGGCGACGGCATCCCGTTGCTGGCCGAGCCGGAGGCCTTTCTGGGGCGGACTGTCGAGGACGTGATGCCGCCGGAACTGGCCGAACAGACCCGTGCGGTGATTGCGCGGACGCTGGCGAGCGGCGAGGTGCAGACCTACCAGTACCACCTCGATTTCGATGGGACGCGGAATTACTACGAGGGGCGGTGCTCGTCCCTGACCGAGGACAGCGTGCTGATCCTGATCATCGACATCACCGCGCGCAAGCGCGCGGAGAATGATCTGGAATGGGCCGCGACCCATGACGCCCTGACCCGGTTGCCGAACCGGCGCTTGTTCATCGACCGGCTGGGTAGGGCGGTCGAGGCATTCCACCGCTACGGCGGGACCGGTTTCTGCCTGCTTTACCTCGATCTCAACGGCTTCAAGGCGATCAACGATCGCCTCGGCCACGCCGCCGGGGATCGATTGCTGCAGCAGGTGGCCGACCGGCTGCGCGAACAGGTGCGCTCGGCCGACAGCGTGGCGCGGTTGTCTGGCGACGAGTTCGTGGTGATCATCAGCCGCGCGAGTCGTTCCGATGCGCGCGTGGTGATCGACAAGCTGCGCGAGGAAATCGGTCGGTCCTACGAGCTCGACGAGGGCGAGGCACGGGTCAGCGTGTCGATCGGCATGGCCTGCTGTCCGGAAAACGGGCGCAGTGTGGAGGCACTGATGCAGTCCGCCGACGACGACATGTACCGCCACAAGCCCGACCGGTAGTGGTTGCGAGTCGCCCGGGCCCGCCAGCCGCCGGGCTGCCGATCAGCCGACGGCGAGCCGATTGCGACCGTCACGCTTGGCCTGGTAGAGCGCCTGGTCGGCGCGGTGGAGCAGGCTGTCGAGGGATTCACCCGGGCGGCACTGCGCCACGCCCTGGCTCACGGTCAATGTCTGCTCGCTCTCGGGCAGGCGATTGCGCTGCGCCACCGCTTCGCGGATGCGTTCGGCCGTGAGCCGGGCGTGTTCGGCCGTCGCGTCCGGCAACAGGATGACGAATTCGTCACCGCCCCAGCGGCAAAGCGTGTCGGCTTCGCGTATCTGCGAGGAGACGGTGTCCACAAGCTCGCGCAGGACCCTGTCGCCGGCCTGGTGCCCATGGCGGTCGTTGATGGTCTTGAAGCGATCGATGTCGAGGTTGATGATCGAGACCGGCTGATCGTGGCGGCGCCCGAAGCGTTGCGCCTGTTCGAACAGCACTTCCAGGGCCTCGCGATTGCCCGCCCCGGTGAGATGATCGGTCGTCGCCATGGTCTCCAGTCGTCGCTGGTAGTTGCGCAAGGTCCAGCCGCCGGTCAGCAGCACCAGGGCGGCGACGCCCAGGGCGAGCAGGATGTTGACGATCAGCGTGCTGAGCAATCGGGCATTGGCGGACGATTCCCGTTGCTCCACCACCAGGAACCAGTCGAGCTCCGGGATCAGGCGGGTGTTGACGTAGACCTTGCCGTCTCCGGGGCGTACGTAGCCGAATTCGGTACTCGGATTGGTGAGGATGCGAGTGGCGTGGCGGGCCAGCCCGGGTCGGTCCTGGATGCTGGTCGGCCCGTCGTACCCGGAGCCGCGCAGGGTGATTTCGCCCTCGCGGTTGATGAAATAGATCGAGCGGCCGTAGCGGCGCTGGTAGCTTTCGATCAATTCGGCGACCGTCTCGACGGCCAGCCCGATGCCCGTGACACCGATGTAGTCGCCCGCCTCGTCTTCCACCCGGTAATTGACGAAGATCGACAGCCGGCTGGGTTCGGCGGTGTCGTGGTCGATATTGATCTCGTACGGCTCGCTCATCTCCCGGGCGCGGAAATACCAGGCGTCACCGGAGTCCTCGCGCGAGACGGTCTTCAGCACCCCGTCGGGGTGGTAATAGCGACGACTGGCCTCGCTGACGAAAAACGCGGTGGTGGTCTCGTACTTCCGCTGGATCTCCGCCAGGTAGCGGATGATCGCCTCCGGGTCCTCCTCGCCATCGACCACCCAGTCGCGCACGAAGGTGTCGTGCGCCATCAACGAGGAAATGAGGATCGAACGCAGCAGGTCCCGCTCGATCTCGGAGAAGATGTTGTCGCTGGTCAGCGGTAGGGTTTCCTCGGCGATCTGCTTCTCCAGCGAGTCCTCGGCGATGAAGTAGCCGATAACGCTGGTGGCGACGAATCCGGCGGTCAGCAGGATGGTCAGGACGGTGGCGAAGAGCAGCTTGTTGCGTTGCATCGGGAAGGCTTGGGTCGTCCTTTTCTGGTGGTGGGCTCAGACGGGGCCGGCGTCGAGGTAGCGTTCGCCGAACTCGCCGGCCGGCAGCGGATGGCTTTCGATATAGCCCTGGTAGATGTCGCAGTGATGGCGACGCAGGAAGGCGAGCTGGCTGTCATGCTCGACGCCCTCGGCGAGCACCTTCAGGCCGAGCGTGTGGCCCAGATCGATGATCACCCGCGCGATCTGGCCGCGATCACTGGGTTCATCGATCAGGTCGATGAAGCGCTTGTCGATCTTGAGCACGTCGATGGCGAACTCGCGCAGCTGGCCCAGTGAGGAATAGCCGGTGCCGAAATCATCCAGCGCGACGTGCACGCCCATTTCCCGCAGCCGGTCGAGCAGCTCGCGGGCTTCGGCCTCGCGGCGCACGATCGCGCTCTCGGTCAGCTCGAGTTCCAGTCGGTCGGCCGGGAAGCCGGTCTCGTCGAGCACTTGCTGGACCAGCCGGTCGACCTCCCCCTGGCGCAGCTGGTGCGGTGAAAGATTGATTGCCAGCCGCCCGATGTCGTGTCCGGCATCCAGCCACGCCTTGCCCTGTCGGCAGGCCTCGCGCAGCACCCACTCGCCCAGTGGCCAGATCAGGCCGGTGGTCTCGGCCACCGGGATGAAACGATCGGGCGGGATCAGCCCGTCGGTGGGGTGTTGCCAGCGCACCAGCACCTCGGCCCCGTGCAGGCCATGGTCGTCGATGCGCGTCTGCGGCTGGAACACCAGCCGCAGCTCGTCGTTGTCGATCGCCTGACGCAGCTGCAATTCCAGGGTGACGCGGTCCCGCGCCGCGTCGGTCATCTCGTCGGAGAAGAAGCGGAACGTGCCGCGGCCCTCGTCCTTGGCCCGGTAGAGGGCCGTGTCGGCCTGCTGCATCAGGCCCAGCGGCGAGGCGGCGTTGTGCGGGTGAAGCGATATCCCCACCGAGGCGAGCACCCGCACCTGCTGTCCCTTGGTCAGCTCCCAGGGCTCGCCGAGGGCGTTGATCACCTCGTTGGCCAGCTCGCCGACGCTGGTGGTGCTGTCGATGTCGGTGATCGCCATGGCGAACTCGTCACCGCCCAGCCGGGCGATGGTGTCGGTCTGGGGAAAGCGTTCGCGCAGCCGCTCGCTGACCTTGATCAACAGCTGGTCGCCGACGGCGTGGCCGAGACTGTCGTTGACGTCCTTGAAGCGATCGAGATCGACCATCAGCACGGCGATCTCGCTACCTTCCCGGCGGGCGACGTCGATGAGCTGTTCCAGCCGCGCCATCATCATCAGGCGGTTGGGCAGGCCGGTGAGCGGGTCGTGGTGGGCGAGGAAGTCGAGCTTGGACTCGTTCTCCTTCTGTCGGCTGATGTCGACGAACAATCCCACGTAGTGGGTGATGTTGCCCTCCTGGTCGGTGACCGTACTGATGCTCAGGATCTCGGGGAATATCTCGCCGTTCTTGCGCCGGTTCCAGATCTCGCCCTGCCAGTGGCCGTCGCGCTCGAGCGACTGCCACATCCGCTCGTAGAAACGGCGGTCGTGCTGACCGGAGGCGAGCAGCTCGGGGGTCCGGCCGACGACGTCCTCGGCGCGGTATCCGGTCAGGACGCTGAAGGCCGGGTTGACCTCGAGGATCACCTGGTCGCGGTCGGTGATCAGCACCCCTTCGCGGGTGTTCTCGATCACCTTGGCCATCAGGCGTTCGCGTTCCTCGATCTCGTGGCGGTCGTGGATGTCGGTGACCACTCCATCGAACCACAGTGGGTTGCCCTGCGGATCACGCCTGACCAGGGTGACCTCCTCGACCCAGCGGTACTGTCCGTCGGCCATGCGTAGCCGGTATTCCTGGTGGTACTGCGTCTCGCCGCTTAGGACCTTTTCCTCGAAGCCGCTGGCCACCATCGCCCGGTCATCGGGGTGGATGATCTCGGCGTAGGGGCGCTGCGCGCGCTGCCACTCATCGGCCGAGTAGCCCCATCGCTTGATGTTGTCGGAGACGTAGGCCGCAGGCCAGCCGTCTTCGGGGAGCCAGCGGAACAGGACCGCGGGGCTTGCCTCGACGGCCTCCTTGGCCCGCTCTAGATCCTCGAGACGATCGAAATAGTCGAGGGCGAACGAGATGTCGGTGGCCAGCTCCTCGACCGTGCGGCAGATCGTCTCGTCGAAGAAATCGCCCGGCGCGGCATAGAGCGCCATCGCACCGATGGCCTCGCCGCCCCGGTGGATGGGGAAGGCCGCCACCGCATCGACACCGGCCCGGATTGCCTGCTCGTGCCACAACCCGGTCGAGGGCGAGGTCTGGAAGTGATTGGCCACCACCAGCTCGCCGGATCGGATCGCGCGTCCGATCGGTCCCATGCCGGCCGGTTCGTGGGCGTGGATGCTGACCTCGATGCTGTCGACGTAGCCGACCTCGTCGCCGAACTGCTCGACCGGCTCGACCGAACCGGTCTCGGGGTCGATCAGCCCGATCCAGGCAAAGACGAGATGGCCGTGTTCGACCGCGACCCGACAGGCGGTCTCGAACAGCTCTTCCGCCGTCCGGCAGCGGGTGATCGCCTGGTTGGTCTGCGAGAGCAGATCGTAGAGATCCTTCTGGTGCTCGAGCGCCGCGTAGGCCTCTCGCTCGCGGGTGATGTCCTCGGCAATCGAGACGAGGTTCTCCGGTTGGCCATCCTCGGTGCGTGTCATCCGGGTGTCGATGCGCAGGTGGGCCTTCGAACCGTCCGCGCGTGTCAACAGGTACTCCTGGCTGGTGCTGTCGCGCCGCCCTTCGAGCAGGTCGAGCATCGCCTGTCGTTCCTCGGCATGACGCGCGTCACCCAGCAGGTCGTCCCAGTCTTTTCCCGCCAGCGAACCGGCGGGTCGGCCGAGCATCTCGGCGAGCTTCGTGTTGGCCTGCGTGATGTGGCCGCTTGTCGGCGAGCTGATCGCCATGCCGAAGAACGGCATGTCGTAGAACACGCGCAGCAGACGGTCCTGCTCGGCGGTGCGGGCGGCCCAGCGTAGCTCGTCGCGTTCCCGGCCACGGTGCCAGAGCAGGTTGAGGATCACCGCGATGATGGCCAGCAGGAAGAAGCCCACCACGGCGAGAATCAACAACCCCTGGTGGAGGGGGGTCAGCACGGCCGCGCGCGACTGGGTGGAGATCACCGCCCACTTCGGGATGGACAGGGGATGGACCGCCCCGACAATCGCCTCGCCATCGATCCCGGTGCCCTCGATCACGTGAGGTGTCGAATCCCCGCCAAAATCCGACGGCTCCAGCCCGCTTTGCTCCCACGGCAGGCTCGGCCAGGGCTCTTCGGTGCTTTGTCGCTCGGGATCGTCGAGGATCAGGACCGTGTCGCCTTGCGCGTAGGCCAGCTGGGTCGAGGCCGGGGTATGGGCGGCACCGCGCGGCATCCCGGGGATATCGGTGCGCAGCAGGACATGGGCGACGATACCGTCCTCGGCCTCGATCGGAATCAGCCAGTCGACATGGGCATGTCGGTCGGTGTAGAGGTCGGGCGGCAATTCGACGATGCGGCCGTCGACGGCCCGGTCGATTCCGGTTTGCAGTTCGCCCGGCCAGCGGGTCACGCCGCGATTGACCAGCGGCTCGGCCCCGCTGGCATCGAGCAACGCCATCCCCTCGTAGTCGTAGGCCCGGCGCAATATCTCGAATTGGGTGATGACCTGTTCGCGCGCGGCGGTGGTCTGCGTGGCCGTCGACTCGGGGGAGGTGATGGTCCGTGCCGCCTGGCGCAGGGCGCTCGACGACTGGATCACGAAGGCATCGCTGCCCCGTTCATTCAGCCACCCCTCGATGAAGTCGGCACGCAGGGCGGCGATATCCGCCAGGCGCCCCTGGGCCGATTCGATGGCGGCTGGTGCCTGGTAGAGGTAGGTGCCTGCCGTGACGCTGGCCACGACCAGCAGGTTGGCGACAAAAACCGCCACCGGTCCGCCGCGGCCCGATGGCGAGGCAGCGCGGGTGGCGGCCTGGGTGGCGGCCCGTGGCACTGTCTTGTCCGGTATCACCCAGCGCAGCAGCAGGTAGAGTATGCCCCCGGTGACGGCGACAAAGGCCAGCCCCTTGGCGGCCCCGGCGCGCGCCAGCTGCTCGTCCGGAACGAACAGGCCCAGCAGCCAGTCGGAGGTCAGTACCCACAACCCGGCGTAGACGACATACGAGAGGGCCAGCACGAGTGGCGAGGCCGATCGGCGATGTCGGGCAGGTTCGGGTTGGTGGTCTGGCGACGTCATGTCGTCCGGCGATTCCTGATATAAAGCGCGGCGGATGATCGATCTCTCCGGCGCAGCAGTTTGGGCGGCTCGTCAGGCACAGGATCCCTCCCAGAATGGGTGAATACGCCGGTCAAGTCCAGTGGGTGCACGACGCCACTCACGGCCCGGGAATGCCCAGCAGAAGCGGGTCGAGCAGCAGTTCGCGGGCGTTTTCGCGGGCCAGGCGCCGGGCGACCGAGTCGGGCAGCTGGTCCAGCCACTGGCGGATGGTGTCGGTGGCGTCGTCGAAGCGCTGCCAGCGGGCGATGCTGTAGGTGTCCACGCCGACGACGAAGCGGTTGGGGTGATCGACGAACAGGGCGCGCCATTCGGCCAGCAATTGGCCGTCGTCATCCATGAACCGTTCGTCGCGCACCGAGGTGTCGATGAACAGGTGCTCGGGGTGGCGGGCCAGGGCGGCGCGCAGGATGGTCGGGTCCGGCGTGTCACCCAGGTGGGCCCAGAGCACGTCGACCTGCGGAGCGATCTCGAACACCCGGTCGATGACGGCCCGGTCGCCGTGGATCATCAGCACGAGATCCCGCTCGGCGGCGATCTCCACCAGCCGTTCGAACACGGGGCTGTCGCGGTCCTCGCCGAAAAGATGCAGTTCACCGAGGCCGCGGTAGTCGCCCTCGTCCAGCCAGGTTTCCACCCGGGCCGGCAGGTCCTCGCGGTCCATCCAGGTTTCCTTGTCGGCCTTGGCGCGATAGACGCCCAGAAACGGCACGATCCGGTCGGGGGCGAGTTCGGCGAGCAGGAGGGCGTTTTCCGGCGGGCGGCTGGTGACCACGGCGTGCTCGATGCCGTTGGTCTCGAGCGTCTCGATGATGGTCTCCGGGTCGATGGCCGCCTGCTGCTCGGCGTTGTAGTGCAGGTGGGCATCGAACAGCGGCGTGGCCGCCAGCCCCGGGGAGGCCCAGAGGGTGGCGAGCCAGGTCAGCCCGACCATCGATAGGGCGCGCTTACTCGTCGTCGGAATCGCCATGGTGAGAGCCTCCTCCGCGCGGGAACAGTACCAGGTGGGTGAAGGCCGGGCGGACCCTGACCCGGGCGCCCGGGGCGTATTGATCGTGGCTGGGCGCGAGAGTCAGCAGGCGCGTGCCGCCGGGCAGGGCCAGGGTGTAGAGGAAGTTCGCGCCGCGGAAGACGCGTTCTTCGATCTCGGCCGTCCCTGTGCCGTCGGGGTCGATGATCACGTCGTCGGGGCGCACCAGCACGTCGACCTCGGTGCCGGGGGGGTATTCGTGGGAGACCTGCCCTTCCAGCAGTCCCAGTTCGGTCTTCACGCGGCCGGGACCAACCATGGTGCCGGCGATGCGCGTGCCCTGGCCGATGAAGTCGGCGACGAACGGCGTCTCCGGACGGTGGTAGAGATTGTAGGCGGTATCCCACTGGTGCAGCCGGCCGGCCTGCATCACGCCGACGATATCGGCCATGGCGAAGGCCTCGGCCTGGTCGTGGGTGACCAGCAGGGCGGTGGTCTCCGCCTCGCGCAGGATGTCGCGCAGCTCGCGCGGCAGGGTGTCGCGCAGCTCCACGTCCAGGCTGGAGAACGGCTCGTCGAGCAGAAGGATCTTCGGGCGCGGCGCCAGGGCGCGGGCGATCGCCACGCGCTGTTGCTGGCCGCCGGACATGTGGTGCGGGTAGCGGCTGCCCATGCCGGGCAGGCCGACGAGCTCGAGGAGTTCGTCGATGCGTTTCCGGCGCGTGTCGGCGGGTTTCTTCGGCAGGCCGAAGCCGATGTTCTCCGCCACGGTCAGGTGCGGGAACAGGGCCAGGTCCTGGAAGATCATGCCCACCCGGCGCTGCTCGGGTGGATGGCCCCAGCCGGCCCCGGCGACGGTGTCGCCGTGCAGGCGCACCACGCCGGCGCTGGGCGACTCGAAGCCGGCCACCGTGCGCAGGATCGAGGTCTTGCCGCAGCCCGACGGCCCCAGCAGACAGCCGATCACGCCGGTCGGTAGCTTCAGGCTGACGTCCTCGACGGCGATGGTGTCACCGAAGCGCACCGTCAGGTCGACCAGGCTCAGGCGCTCGCTCACGATGCCGGTGCCTCCATACGGGCGGCCGTTGGGGCTGGCCGGCTATTCATTGGCGGCCTCTCGGCTGTTGGCTGTGCCTTCATGTCCTCTCGCGCGGGTGATGGAACGGCTGACCAGGATCACCGGGATCAGGCCGGCGGCCACGATGGCCAGCGCCGGCATCGCGGCATCGCGCAGTCGCTCGTCGGAGGCCAGTTCGAATGCCCTGACCGCCAGGGTGTTGAAGTCGAACGGCCGCAGCACCAGTGTGGCCGGCAGCTCCTTGAGCACGTCGACGAACACCAGCAGCGCGGCGGTGAGAAGACTGCCACGAATGAGCGGGATATGCACCCGCCACAGCGTGCGCCCGGCGTTCGCGCCCATCGAGCGCGCCGCGTCGTCCATGCTCGGCCGGACCCGCCCGAGTCCGGCTTCCACCGTGTTGAGGCTCACCGCGAGAAAGCGCACCAGGTAGGCGAACACCAGCGCGGCGACCGTCCCCGAGAGCAGCAGCCCGGTGGAGATGCCGAACTGGTCGCGCATCCAGCTATCCAGCGTGTTGTCGAAGGCGGCGAACGGGATGATCACGCCCACCGCGATCACCGTGCCGGGCAAGGCATAGCCCATGCCGGCGATGCGGTTGATGGTGAAGGTCAGCCGCCCCGGCACCAGCCGGTGCCCGTAGGCGAGGAACAGGGCCAGCAGCAGGGCGAGCACCGCGGTCAGTCCGGCCAGGCCCACCGAGCGTGACACCAGCACCGCGAACTCGCCCAGATCCCGCGTGGGGGCCACCTCCAGACTCCAGGCCAGCAACTGGGCCGAGGGGACGAGAAAGCCCAGCGCCAGGGGCAGGGCGCAGGCGACGATCGCCAGCGTCGCTGCGCCGCGGCGCAGCCGGAACGACGGACGGGCCTGCCAGTTGCCGTGATGGTGGTAGCGGGCCTGTCGCCGCGACAGGCGCTCGATGATGATCACCGTGAAGATGAACGTCAGCAGCAGCGCGGAGAGCTGCGCGGCGGCGATGGTGTCGTCCAGGCCGAACCAGGTGCGGAAGATGCCGGTGGTCAGCGTCGGGATGCCGAAGTACTGCACCGTGCCGTAGTCGGCCAGCGTCTCCATGATCGCCAGCGACAGCCCGGCGACGATCGACGGGCGCGCCAGCGGCAGGGCGACCCGCCGGAACATCTGCCAGGGGTTGAGCCCCAGCGAGCGCGCCACGTTGAGCGCGCTGGCCGACTGCTCGAGAAAGGCCGCCCGCGTGAGCATGTAGACGTAGGGGTAGAGCACCAGCGTGAGCATCACGATGGCCCCGCCCAGCGAGCGCACCTCGGGGAACGGGTAGTCGCCCACCGACCAGCCGGTCAGGGCCCGCAGGCCCGATTGGACCGGCCCGGCCACGTCCAGCAGCCCGGTGTAGGTGTAGGCGATGATGTAGGCCGGCATGGCGAGCGGCAGCAGCAGTGCCCACTCGAAGAACCGCCGGCCCGGGAATTCGCACACCGACAACAGCCAGGCCGTGCCGGTGCCGAGAATGAAGGTGCCGAACCCGACACCAATCGCCAGCAGGGCGGAATTGATGACGTAGTCGGCAAGCACCGTGTCGACCAGGTGCGACCAGGTCGACTTGTCCGGCCAGAACACGGACGCGACGATCACCGCGAGCGGCAGGGCCAGCAGCGCGGTGATCAGGATCATGGCCCCCTTCCAAGCAGACAAGCCGCCCGCCCCTCTCGGGACGGCCGGCTTGTCGATCAGGACGTGGGGCTGTGCGTTCTGGCTTACTGCCATCCCGCCCGGTCCATGAGTTTCACCGCGGCCGGGTTGAGTTCGCCGAGCTTAGACAGGTTCAGGTCGTCGGCCTTGAACTCGCCCCACTCGTCCAGCGTTTCGGAGGCGGGGACGCCCGGGCGGACCGGGAACTCGTTGTTGACCTGGGCGTACCACTCCTGGGATTCCTCGGTGGTCAGGAACTCGAGCAGCTCGATGACCGCCTCGGTCTTCTCGCTCGCCGCGACCATGCCGGCGCCGGAGACGTTGACGTGCGCGCCGCGCTCGTCCTGGTTCGGCCAGACGAGGCGTACCGAGTTGGCCGCTTCGCGCTCGCTGTCGCTGCCGTTCTGCATGGCGCCATAGTAGTAGGTGTTCGCCACGGCGATGTCGCACTCGCCGGCATGCACGGCGCTGATCTGGTCACGATCGCCGCCCTGCGGCTTGCGCGCCAGGTTGTCGACCAGGCCCTTGGCCCAGTCCTCGGTCCACTCCTCGCCGTGCTCGGCGATCAGTGAGGCGACCAGCGACTGGTTGTAGATGTTGTCCGAGGAACGGATGCAGATCTTGCCCTTGAACTTCGGGTCGGCCAGGTCGGCGTAGCTGGTGATTGCTCCTTCCTCGACGCGATCCTTGTGCGTGAAGATCACGCGGGCGCGCTGCGACAGGCCGAACCACTGGTCATCCACGTCGCGCAGGTTCGCCGGGATGTTCTCGCGCAGTGTGTCGGAATCGACGGCCTGGAACACGTCGGATTCCTTGGCGCGCTGCAGGTTGCCGGCATCGACCGTGATCAGCACGTCGGCCGGAGTGTTGCGGCCCTCGCTCTCCAGGCGGGAGAGCAGGGAACCGGCGCCGGCGGTCAGCAATTGCACCTCGATGCCGGTCTCCTCGGTGAAACGATCCAGCAGCGGGGCGATCAGGTCTTCCTTGCGCGCGGAATAGACATTGAGGGTGGTCGCACCCTGCTCGGCGGTGGCGTCGTCGTTCTGCTCGCCGTTGTCAGTGCAGCCGGCCAGGCCCAGGCCGGCGGTCGCGAGGGCCAGGGCAGCCATGGGGAAAAATCGGGACATGATCGAGACCTCTTGGTTCTTGAAAGAGAGCGGTTTGACCGTTTTTGTTCTGACGTTCTTGACGTGTTGCATCGATCGGAAGCGGAGTCACGATAGCCAAGGTTTTTTTCTCTGTCAAATGAGAATCATTCCTAGTCGAACTTCGATTGATGCCCGGGTTCCATGCTGGGATATCGCGAGGCGGCCTTCACCGGCCCGCGATCGGCAGATGGTGATCCCAGTAGGGTTCGCCGGCGAAGCGCTGGACAAGGAAATCGATGAACGCACGCACCCGCGCCGAAAGATGGCGGGTCTGCGGATAGACGGCATAGGCGCCGATCTCCGGCCAGGGCACGTCGGTGAGGATGGGCGCCAGCTGGCCCTCCGTGATGGCGCGGTGCAGCAGGAAGGTGGGCTCGATGACGATGCCCGCGCCACGGATGGCCGCCTCACGGAGGAAATCGCCGTTGTTGACCCGCAGCCGGCGCCGTCCCTGCACCGATTGCCAGCGCCCCTGGGTATCGGTGTAGCCCCAGACGCGGGTTTCCGGGACGTTGCTGTAGATCAGGCAGTCGTGATCGGCCAGCTCGGCCGGGTGCTGCGGGGTGCCATTGCGGGCGAGGTAGTCGGGGCTGGCCACGGCGAGGTTGCGGATCGGTGCGAGCTTGCGCGCGATCAGGGTGGAGTCCGGCAGGCTGGCCAGCCGGATGCCGAGATCGTAGCCGTCGGCGACCAGGTCCACCTCGTGGTCGTCGAGGTCGAGATCGAAGCTCACCCCGGGGTGGGCGTTCATGAAGGCGGTGATCGCCGGCTGCAGGTGCAGCAGGCCAAACGAGAGCGGGGCGGCGATGCGCAGCACGCCGGAGAGCTCGCCGTGTTCGCGGCTGACCGCCTCCTCGGCCTCGTCCAGGTCGGCCAGCAGGCGGGTGGCGCGATGGTAGAACGCCTCGCCCGACGGGGTGAGCGCCAGGTGGCGGGTGGTTCGATGCACCAGCTCCACGCCGAGATGGTTTTCCAGTTCCCGCAGCCGCCGACTGACCGCCGACTTGGCGATGCCCAGCCGTCCGGCCGCCGCGCTGATCGTGCCGGTATCCGCCACGCATACGAAGGTGGATAGCGCCGTGAATCGGTCCAAGGGCACCTCGGAAAATCTATTGCGCCGCCCGATTGCGGCGTCGTGTGCGGATTCGGGACATCCTTGTCCCTCACCGGCGCAAGCCAGGCTTGCGTCCGGCATGGCATCCCGGCCATGCCGTCGCTCGCTCCTCTCGATTCGCCTGGAGCGAATCGAGGCGCACGCAGTGCGCTCGAAGAGTGCAGGCCACGGACGGCCTGCATCCGCCTATCTTATTGATATGTCTCGTCGCTCGCTGGATGCGAAGCAGGCGTCAGCCAACGGCTCCTTGCACTCGCGCGGCTCATGACGATTTTTCGAGGAGCCCGAATGGTGTTCTCTTTTCGGCAACAGTGTTTTTCGAGATTAGTGATTTAAAAATAACTGCGCAACGACCATGCTCCAACAAGCAGTTCGCCGGGACGGCCCGGCCCTGAATGAGTAACGCGGGTTAAGGAAGCGGCATGCAGTGGCGCAACGGGGAAACGGGATACGGCCTGGTGGCCATCGGCCTTCACTGGCTGGTGGCCGTCGCCGTGTTTGGCCTGTTCGCGCTGGGCTGGTGGATGGTGGAACTGACCTACTACGACAACTGGTATCGCCAGGCCCCGGCCATCCACAAGGCGGTCGGGGTGCTGCTCTTCCTGGTGCTGGTGGCGCGGTTGTCGTGGCGCTGGCTCAACCCGTCGCCGCGCCTGCTCGGACGGGCATGGGAACGGCGCGTGGCGAGGGTGGTGCACGGCGGGTTCTACCTGCTTCTGTTCGCCCTGACGGTGTCCGGCTACCTGATTTCCACCGCCGACGGCAGCGAGATCGACGTGTTCGGCCTGTTCTCGGTGCCCGCGACCGTCAGCGACCTGCCCGACCAGGAAGACATCGCCGGTGACGTGCACCGCTGGCTGGCCTGGACCGTGATTGCCATGGCCGGGCTGCACACGCTGGCGGCCCTGAAACACCATTTCGTGGACCGGGACGACACCCTCCGGCGGATGCTCCGTCCCGATCCGACCAGACCCGACCACACCGAAGGAGACTGATCATGTTCCAACGCCGACTGACCGCCGCGGCACTCGCCGCCGCCATTGCCACCCCGCTGACCGCCCTGCCGCTCACCGCGCAGGCCGCCGAGTACGTCATCGACACCAAGGACCAGCACGCCTTCATCGAGTGGCGCATCCAGCACCTGGGCTACTCCTGGATGTACGGACGCTTCAACGATTTCGAGGGCAGCTTCGAATACGAGGACGGTGCCATCGAGGACGCCAGCGTCGAGGTGACCATCGACATGGCCAGCATCGACTCCAACCACGCCGAGCGCGACAAGCACCTGCGCGAGGATGACTTCTTCCACGTGAAGGAATACCCCGAGGCCACCTTCAAGAGCACCGGTATCGAGCAGACCGGCGAGGACACCTTCACCCTGACCGGCGACCTCACCATGCGCGGCGTGACCAAGGAGATCGAGATCGAGGCCGAGAAGATCGGCGAAGGCGAAGACCCCTGGGACGGCTACCGCGCCGGTTTCCACGGCACCACCACGTTGACGCTCAAGGACTTCGGTATCGACTACGACCTGGGGCCGGCATCGACCGAGGCCGAGGTGACGTTGTCGGTGGAGGGCATTCGCCAGTAGGTCCTTTCCCAACGCGGAACGGTCGTACGACTCATCAAGCGCCCCGGCAGATCCTTGCCGGGGCGTTTCCTCATTCAGCCTGCCAGCACGAGCGCTTCTTCTTGCTGCGCTACCTTCCCCTACGTTTCCCAACCCGATAGGCTGGCCATTAAGACCACGTGCCAATACCGGCACCGATTGCAGATAGAAGGATGCTCGATGTCACGGAACGACACCGCGAACACACACCATGAATTCGGCGCCCGCTTGCCATCTTGTGGCGAGCAGTCGAATGGAGGTGCGCGCAAGAATCCCTGCCACGTCATCACTGCTCACACGCCCGGCCGCCCTCCCTGTGCGGCATTGATCTGCAAGGAGCGCTTCGTGACAGAGTGGGGTGTTGTGCGGCGCTTGGGTCGTTTATTTATTAGGTAACCAAAGGAGATACAGGATTGTTTGAAAAGTTTAGGCGTACATCAGCTGCTACTAGATTGCTCGAAGAGCAACTTTATGAACAAATTGTTCAGGAATTATTTAATGGGCAAAGGCGTAATGGGCTTTGGGCGAAAGCATTAGCT
>NZ_JBKHFB010000024.1:0-28787 GCF_046540515.1 Guyparkeria sp. | reverse complement strand
TCCCGGGCTTACTCTTCCCGGGGCAGGATCAGGATCTCCACCCGACGGTTCTGAGCCCGGCCCTCGGCGGTATCGTTGGTCGCGATCGGACGACTGAAGCCGTAACCGACCGGCTGCAGGCGGTTGGAATCCACCCCGGAGCGGGCGAGGTAGGTCGTCACGCTCTGCGCGCGGTTGAGCGACAGGTCCTGGTTGTAACTTGCCGAGCCGGTCGAGTCGGTGTGCCCCTCGACGCGAACGACGGTGTTCGGATACTCGCGGATCGAAGCGGACAACTGATCCAGTGCCTCGCGGAACTGCGGCTTGATGTCGGCGCTGTCGGTGTCGAAGGTGATCGACTCGGGGGCCTGCAGGCGGATGGTGTCGCCCTGGCGCTGGACGTCCACGCCGGTGCCTTCCATTTCCTGGCGCAGCTGGCGTTCCTGCTCGTCCATCTGGCGGCCCACCAGGCCACCGACAGAGGCACCCACAGCGGCACCGATCAGGGTGCCGCCGGTCTTGTTGCCCGAACCGGCGATCACGTTACCGAGGATCGCCCCGGCGCCCGCGCCAATGGTCGCCCCCTTGGCGGTCTTGTCCTGTTCGCTGGTGTACGGGTTCTGTGCACAGCCGGCCAACGCCAGCGCGCTGGCGGCAACGGCGATCAATGTCATGCGTTTCATGTTCGTCTCTCCTTGCATATCGACCGGACCCGGACGGTCCCTCGACCCTTTGGTCCGGCGCATGTGCCACGCGGCCGGGATGGGGCCGACTGGCGGGCGCCCGCTGAGACCGCGGGCGACCCGTATGGTTCCCGACCGCTTCACGACAGAACGCTCGGGATGGTCAGTCGATAGTAGTGTATTCGCGCAGGACAGACAGCAGTTCATGCAGATCGGACAGCTCGTGGGCGGCACTGAAGGTCACGCGCAAACGCGAACCGCCGGCCGGGACGGTCGGCGGACGGATCGCCGGCACCAGCAGACCTCGTTCGGCGAGGCGCTCGGCCATCGCCAGCGCCCGGTCGGCATCACCGACCACGAGCGGCTGGATCGGCGTGGAAGACGGCATCGGCTCGAGCCCTTGGATCCCGCTGAGCCCCGCGCGGAACCGCACGACCAGGTCGGCGAGGTGATCGCGGCGCCATGGCTCGTCCCGCACGACCGCCAGGGCGGCGCGCGAGGCCTCGGCGATGGCCGGCGGCTGGGCCGTGGTGAACAGGTAGGTGCGCGCCCGCTGCAGCAGCACGTCAAGCGGCTCGGCGGCACCCGCGACGAACGCACCGGCCGTGCCGAAGGCCTTGCCCAGCGTGCCGACCCGCAACACCCTCTCGCCGGGCACGATCCCGGCCGCCTCGAAACTGCCCCGCCCGGCCCGGCCCAGCACGCCGAAGGCATGCGCCTCGTCGACCACGAGCCAGGCGTCGAATCGTTCCGCCAGCTCGACCAGCTCGGCGAGCGGCGCGACGTCGCCGTCCATGGAAAAGACCCCGTCGGTCAGGATCATGCGTTCGCCGCGCGCGCGCTCGAGACGGGCCTCGAGATCGGTCAGGTCGTTGTGGCGATAGCGGGACAGGCGGGCGCCGGACAATTGCACGGCGTCGATCAGCGAGGCGTGGTCGAGTCGATCGGCGATCACGGTGTCGCCGCGCCCCATCAGGGCCCCGACCACACCGAGGTTGGCCATGTAGCCGGTGGAGAACAATCGCACGGCGTCCACGCCCAGCCAGTCGGCCAGTTCGGCCTCGAGCCGATCATGGGGCTCGAAGTGACCGTTGATCAGGTGAGCCGAACCGGCGCCGACCCCGTAGCGGTCGATGCCCGCGTGCATCGCGGCGGCCAGCCGCGGGTCGTTGGCCAGCCCGAGGTAATCGTTGCTGCAGAAGGCCAGGCGCTCGCGTCCGTCGATCCGCATGCGCGGGCCCTGCGGCGATCCGGCCACCGCCAATCGCCGAGTCAGCCCCGCCGCGGCGCGCTCGTCGAGCCACTGTGTCCAGTCATGCTTTGTGATAGCGTCAACCTCACCGTAATCCAAGCGCCGGCCATCGGCCGGACGCACCCCGAGGCTCGCCCGCATGCGTCTGCCGGTCAACATCTTCCTGTGGACATTCACCGCCACCCTGGTGCCGCTGGTGCTGCTGGTGTGGGGAGTGACCAGCTACAGCGAACAGCGGTTCCAGAAGGAAGTCAGCCGCGAGATCGACGAGAACATCGACTCGCTGATCGGCGAGATGAGCAACCGGATGCGCTACGAGCGCGAGGTGGTCGAGGGCATCGGCCAGTCGCAGGAAATCCAGACGATGCTCAATGCCCTGATGGCCTCGTCGATGGGCATTCGCCACCCCGAGCTGACCTCGATGCGCATCAACGCCAACCGCTTTCTGGCCGGCCTGCAGCGGACCGTGCCGGGCCTGGGGAGTATCCGCATTCTCGATGCGGCCGGCAACACGGTGATCAAGGTCACCCTCGGGCGGGTCGCCTCGCCCGCCTTCGACAGCCTCGGGCAGGTCAACTACGTCGAGGAGGAGTTCGACAACGACCGCTTCCTGCGACGACTGGAGCGCCTGCCATCCGACCAGATCAGTTTCATGACCCTGCCGCTGATGTTCGGTGACGCCCTGCCCGGTCGCGAGCCCAGCACCCTCTACGCGGTACGCCCCCTGCGCAACGTCGACGACCGTACCGCCGGCTACGTGGTGGTCAACACCTTCGGCGAGCAGCTCGACGAGATCCTGTCGTTCTCGCCCCGCCCGCGGGACGGCAAGGTGATGATCATCGAGCACAACCCGGGCACGCCGTCACGCGACGGCATGATCCTGTTCGACGACCAGCGCGAGATCGGCTTTATCAGCCCGTTCGAGAACGGCACCACCGACGGTCAGCCCGATGCCCGCCGCATCGATGACGGCGGGTTCTGGGATGCCGCCGTGGCGAAGTCGAACGGCGCCTATCTCAGCCGGGACGGCGAGACCCGTTACTACTATCAGGAATATCATCCCTATCCGCACAGCCTCACGTCGTGGTTCGTGGTGTTCAAGCTGCCGGCCGACATCACCACCGCGCCGTTCCGTGACATTCGCCTGAGCCTGTTCGGCTTCGGGCTGCTCGCGCTGGTGATGAGCCTGCTGTTCGCCGGTCTCGGGGCGCGCTACTTCTCCCGGCCGATCATCCGGCTGTCCGAGAGCCTCAAGCGCTTCGCCGACGGCGTTCGCGACCGTCCCATCCCGGTGGACTCGCGCACCACCGAGGTCCACGAACTGCAGGCCTCGTTCCGCTATCTCACCGAGCAGCTCGCCAACGAGGCGAGGCGACGCGATCGCGCGGAGAAAAAGGCACTACAGCAGGCCAAGCTGGCCTCGATCGGCGAGATGGCCGCCGGTATCGGTCACGAGATCAACAACCCGCTCAACAACATCCTCACCCTCACCCGGCTGATCGAACGCCAGCTGCCCCCCGATCAGCCGGGTGTGCGCGAGGACATAAACGACCTGCGCGCCGAGGCGCACCGCGCCAGCCGTATCGTGCGCGGCGTGATGAACTTCGCCCGCCAGCTTCCCCCCGAACACCAGACCGTCGCGGTCGCCAGCTGGCTCGAGGAGGTGATCGAACGCATGGAACCGGAGGCCATGGAGGCCGACGTGCACCTGGCGCTACTCAGCGCAACCGCACGCTGCGAGGCCGAGTTCGACCCCGGCCAGATGGAGCAGGTCATCGCCAACCTGGTGCGCAACGCCATCCACGCCAGCCCCGTCGGCGGGCATATACTGATCCAGGCCGAATGCCTCGAATCGAGCGTCCGGATCGAGATCCGCGACGAGGGCAGCGGCCTGCCGGCGGAGGTGATCGAACAGATCTTCGATCCGTTCTTCACCACCAAGGCGGTCGATCGAGGCACGGGCCTGGGGTTGTCGATCAGCCTGGGGATCGTGCAGTACCACGGCGGCGAGCTGACGCTGGAAAACCGCCGCGATGCCGGCGAACCCGAGGCCACCGGCGTGCTGGCGCGGGTGGTGCTGCCGCGCCACAAGACACGTCCGCGCATCGCGCGAACGAACAAGACATCCACTGCCTCCAAATCCACGCAATCGAATCCCACGCCATGACGACAGCCAGGTCAACCGATACCCCACCGGTCATTGCCTTCGTCGACGACGACGAGCGCGCCTCGGATCTGTTCACGCGCTACGCGCACACGGAAGGACTGACGGTGCACGGCTTCCAGTCGGTCGAGGCCGCCCAGTCCTGGCTGGCCGACCACCCGGTGGACCTGGTGATCTCGGACCTCAAGATGCCCGGCATGAACGGGCTCGAGTTCCTCGAATGGCTGCGCGGCGAATGGCCCGAGCTTCCGGTGATCCTGATCACGGGCTATTCCACCATCGACAATGCCATCCAGGCCCTGCGGCTGGGGGCAAGCGACTTCGTCAAGAAGCCCTACGACCCGGAGGAATTGATCGACCTGGTACGCCGGTTGCTCGAGGAAGGGCCCACCGAGCCGGCCGCGACGGCCGACTCGACCGAACGCGCCATGCTCGGCCAGTCGAAGGCGATCGAGGCGATCTACCACATCATCGACAAGATCCGCGACGTGCGCATCAACGTGATGATCGAGGGCGAGTCCGGCTCGGGCAAGGAACTGGCCGCCCGCGCCACGCACGAGCGCTCGGACTTCGCCGGCACGCCCTACATCGTGATCGACTGCGGTGCGCTGACCGACACCCTGCTGGAGAACGAGCTGTTCGGTCACGAGAAGGGCGCGTTCACCGGTGCGAACACGGCCAAGCCCGGCCTGCTGGAGGTCGCCAGCGGCGGCACGGTCTTCCTCGACGAGATCGGCAATATCTCGGACGCCATGCAGGTCAAGCTGCTGCGGGTTGTCCAGGAGCAGGAGATCACCCGCGTGGGCGGGGTGCAGACCATTCCCATCGACGTGCGCTTCATCGTCGCGAGCAACCGCAACCTCGCCGAGATGGTGCGCGAAGGCACCTTCCGCCACGACCTCTACCATCGTCTCAACGTGGTGCGCCTGCAAATGCCGCCGCTGCGCGAACGGCGCGAAGACATCCCGGTGCTGGCCCAGCATTTCATCGACGAGTTCGCCGGACGTTTCCGGCGGCCGGCCAGGCGGCTGACCGAGCGCGCCGAGCGGGCGATCCTCGATTACCCCTGGCCCGGCAACGTCCGCGAACTGAAGAACGCCATCGAGCGGGCCGTGGCCCTGTCCGACAGCGAGGAGATCGACCTCGACCTGGTCGGCGAGGACACCGCACCCGGCAACGGAAACGCGGGCGCCGCGGCCATCGATGCCGACCGCCCCACGCTCGAGGAACTCGAGCGACGCTACATCGAAAAGACGCTGGCCTACGCCGAGGGCAACCGCGAGAAGACCGCCAACATCCTCGGCATCAACAAATCCACCCTCTGGCGCAAACTCCAGAGCTACGAAAAGAAGTGACCGGCGCGAGCCGGTGGCCGATCTTTGCAACATCGCGCCACCGAAGATTGCAGATTGCAACTTGCAACGGACGACGCCGGGCCGCAAATATCTTCATTTTCAACATGTTATCAATTTGGCACGGGCCATGCTTCATAGGGGGCGTGGACACCCACACATTAACGAGGAGTTAAGATATGCAAACCAAGCGTCGCGTATTTCTGAAGGGCAGCCTCGCTGCCAGTGCTGCTGGCCTGGCTGTTGGTGCCGGCCTGCTTTCCCCGCGTGCCGTCATGGCCGCCGAGTGGCCGAAGGCCGCTTTCAAGGCCGAGAGCATGGACAACGCCCTGAACGAGCTGTTCGGTTCTTCTGACCTCGCCGACTCCGACGACATCACCGTCAAGGCCCCGGACATCGCCGAGAACGGCGCCGTTGTTCCGGTCACCCTGGAGTCCAAGATCTCCGACACCGACAAGGTCGCCTTCTTCGTCTCGAAGAACCCGACCCCGCTGATCGCTTCCTTCAACCTGAACGGTGCCAACCCGTTCGTTTCCACCCGTATCCGTATGGGCGAGACCGACGACGTGACCGCCGTTGTTCACGCTGGCGGCAAGCTGTACCAGGCCGGCAAGGAAGTGAAGGTAACCATCGGTGGCTGCGGCGGCTAATCAGCCTCTGAACCCGAAGTCATTGATTACAGACAGATAACCCAAGAGGTATAGATTATGTCTACTATCCGCATGCGCATCTCTCCGGCCGGCGACGTCCTGGACGTGAAGGCCCTGATCCGTCACCCGATGGAAACCGGCAACCGCGAAGACAAGTCCACCGGCGAGAAGATCCCGGCTGACTACATCGAGACCATGTCCGTTGAAGTCAACGGCGAGAACGTCATGGACGCCAACCTGTCCGCAGGTGTTTCCAAGAACCCGTACCTGAACATCAAGGTTCCGGGCAAGAAAGGTGACGAAGTGAAGATCACCTGGAAATCCAACACCGGTGACTCCGACGAGGCGACCCAGGCTGCCTAAGGCAGACTGACCCTCGGAAAAGACAAGGCCCGCCATTCGGCGGGCCTTTTTCGTGCGTGTCGCCTCAGATCGATTCCCGCGGTCAGCCGGGCCGGACCTCGAGCCAGAAGGTCACCGGCCCGTCGTTGACCAGTTCGACCTGCATGTCGGCACCGAAGCGGCCCGTCGCCACCTCCCCGGCATGGTGACGCTCGAGGGCCGCCACGAAGTGACCGAACAACGCCTCGGCTTCCGACGGATCGGCCGCGGGGGTAAAGCTGGGCCGGTTGCCGCGCCGGGTATCCGCCGCCAGGGTGAACTGCGGCACGGCGAGCACGCCGCCACCCGCCTCGCGCACCGACCGGTTCATGCGACCGGCCTCGTCGGCAAACACCCGGTAGTTGAGCACCCGCTCGGCGAGTCGCTCGGCCTGTGCCTGCGCGTCGCCCCGCGTCACGCCCACCAGGCACACCAGCCCCGCACCGATCTCGCCGACCACCGTCTCATCCACTCGCACCGCGCCACGTCGCGCCCGCTGGATCAGGGCGATCATGATCGCCCCTCGTCGGCAAAGCGATCCGTGGCGCGCACCAGGGCGTCGATGATGCCGGCCTCGCTCGCCGCGTGCCCGGCATCGTCGATCACCTCCAAGCCCGCAGTCGGCCAGCGCTCGTGCAGGGCGAACGCCTGGTCGATCGGGCAGACCATGTCGTAACGACCGTGCACGATATGCCCCGGGAGGTGGGCAATGCGATCCATGCCGTCGAGCAGGGGCGTGTCGAGAAACGCGTCGTTCATGAAGTAGTGGTTCTCGATCCGGGCGATCGACAGGGCGTGGTGGGCATCGGCGAAGTAATCGACCACCTCGGACTCCGGACGCAACGTGGCGCAACGCCCCTCCCAGACCGACCAGGCCCGGGCCGCGTGGTACTGGGTGATCTGGTCCTCGCCGTTTAGCCGGCGGTGGAAGGCGGTGACCAGATCGTCGCGCTCCTCGGCCGGGATAGGCTCGAGGTAGTCCTGCCAATAGTCGGGGAAGACATGCGAAGCGCCGTCCTGGTAAAACCAGCGGATATCCTGGCGACGGCAGAGAAACACGCCGCGCAGGATCAGCCCGGTCACCCGCTCGGGGTGGGCCTGGGCGTAGGCCAGCGCGAGGGTCGAGCCCCAGGAGCCGCCGAAGACCAGCCAGCGGTCGATCTCCAGCGTCTCGCGCACCCGTTCCATGTCGGCGATCAGGTGAGCGGTGGTATTGGCCTCGAGCCCCGCATGCGGCGTCGAGCGCCCCGCCCCACGCTGATCGGGCAGTATGATCCGGTACCGGTCGGGATCGAAGAACCGTCGATGCATCGGCGTGCAGCCTGCCCCCGGCCCGCCATGCAGGAACAGCACCGGCTGGCCGGCCAGCCGACCGCATTCCTCGACATGCATGACGTGGCCGTCGCCGACCGGGAGGCTGTGATTGACCAGGGGTTCGATCGGGGGATAGAGCGTGCGCATGCAAACGGACCTCGGGTGACGACGGTGAACGGGGGGCGCAAGGGCCACGTCCAGTGTAGCGCGCCGCACCGCCTGCCTCGTGACCGCGCAAACGCGACCGCCCTTTGCGCCTTGCCGGTGCAGGAGGGCCACAGCAGCCACATCCGCAACGCGACGGGCGCGCCAAGGCGGCCATGGTGCGGATATTGCTTTGCAGCCCACACGACATCAGTGGAGGCTCCCATGTCACAACGCGAGTACATGCAACGCCTGGTCGAACTCAAGCGCGCCCTGGAAAAGGAGATGGGGATCACGATCGACATGGAGCGGTACGGCGTGGAGGCGCGCCTGCGGCGACTCGCACAGGCCTGCGACGACCCGGCGGTGCGCGAACTGGTCGCCCGGCTCGACCAGCCCGCTCCCGATACCGACGGCGCATCCCCACGCATTCGTGGCTACTACCGGGGTCGGCCGATCTACGAGAAGTGACCCGCCCCGGGCGAGAACAGCAGGCACCCCGCCAGCGTCGCCACCGCCCGCGACTGGTAAGATGGCCGGCTCACGCCAACGACAGTCTCGATCCGTCACATGCCCGTTATCCTGACGAACCAACCGATCGACGCCACCACCGTGCCCGCGTCGCGCTGGGCCAAACCGGGGCGCGGCCTGCAGAAACAGGTCGCACGCACCCTGATGCACTACCAGATGCTGCACCACGGCGACCGGGTGCTGCTGGGCCTGTCCGGCGGCAAGGACTCGCTCTCGCTGCTGCATATCCTGCGACACGTCCAACGACGCGCACCGATCGACTTCGAGATCGCCGCGATCACCGTCGACCCGATGGTGCCCGGCTTCGACCCCGGTCCGCTGGGCGATTACCTTGCCTCCCTGGGCGTCCGCCATTACCGGGTGCGGGAGGATATCGTCTCGCTCGCCGACGAGCACATGAGCGGCGATTCCTACTGCTCGTTCTGCTCGCGGCTCAAGCGTGGGCTGCTCTATCGAGTCGCCCGCGAGGAAGGCTTCAACGTGCTGGCACTGGCACAGCACCTCGACGATCTCGCCGAGAGCTTCCTCATGAGCGCGTTCCACGGCGGCAAGCTCAACACCATGAAGGCGCACTACCTCAACGACGCCGGTGACGTGCGCATCATTCGCCCGCTGGTGGACGTGCGCGAATCGGCCCTGGTCGACTTCGCCCGCCGTTTCGAACTGCCGGTGATCGACGACAACTGCCCCGCCTGCTTCGCCATGCCCACCCAGCGCGAGCACTTCAAGCAGCTGCTCGCCGGCGAGGAGCACGACAACGGCCAGCTGTTCCACTCGCTCAAGTCGGCCATCGCCCCGCTGGTAGCCGACGGCGCCGAGCGGGCCATCGCGCACGCCGAGGCGCGGGCGGCACCGTTGCCCGCGGTCCGGCAGTCGTGAGCCGGCGGCGGGACGGTTTCGGCTACCGGCTGCGCGGCCGACTGCGCCTGGGCGCCGCGCGCCTGTTGCTGCGGTTGCTCGGCGGGCTGTCGCTCGCCGGGGCGCAACGGCTCGGCCGGGCAGTCGGACGGATATTCTGGCTGGTCAACGGCAAGACCCGTCGCACCGTCGAGGAGAACCTCGCCAGATGCCTGCCGGAGCTCGACGAGACCGAGCGCCGCCGCCTGGCCCGGCGCAGCCTGATCGAGACCGGCATGGGGCTGATCGAGACCGGCGCGGCCTGGCGCTGGCCCCGCGAGCGAATCGAGTCGGTGGTGACGGACATGCCCGGCTTCGAGAAGATCGAACAGGCATTGCAGGCGGGAAACGGGGCGATCCTTCTCGCTCCGCACATGGGCAACTGGGAACTGGGTGGCCTGATGACGGGCCTGCGCACCCCGACCACCGTCATGTATCGCCCGCCACGCGAGCCGGCCATGGAGGCCCTGCTGGTGGAGGTGCGTTCGGCCTTCGGTTCCGACATGGCCCCGGCCAATCTGCGCGGGGTGCGCAAGGCCCTGCGCGCCCTCAAGCGCGGCGAGCTGGTCGCCATCCTGCCCGACCAGGCGCCAAGCCACGGCGAGGGCGTCACCGCCCCCTACTTCGACCAGCCGGCGCTGACCATGACCCTGATCCGCACGCTGTCGCAACGCACGGGCGCGGCCGCCTTCACCGGCTGGGCCGAGCGGCTGCCCGACGCGGCGGGATTTCGCATCCACTACGAGCCGGTCACCGAGCCCATCGACCATGATGATCCCGTCGAGGCCGCCGCGGCGCTCAACCGCGAGGTCGAGCGGGTCGTGCGCGAGGGCCCGGCCCAGTACCAGTGGACCTACCGCCGCTTCCGCCGACAGGCCAGTGGGCGGGCCCGACGCGAGGCACGCGCGGGAGTGGATGCCGATCAGTCCCGGTAGCGGTCCGCCTCGCCCGGCGGCGTGGTCTTGAAGTACTTGAGCGACCACATCAGCTGCGCCGGGTCGTCGATCACCAGCTCCTCGATCACGCGGTTGATCGCGGCGGCGGCCTCGCGATCGGCCGTTGCGGGCAGCTCGACCGGGTCGAGAAAGTGCAGCCGGTAGCGCCCCGTGACCTCGTCGAGCTGCCCGATCACCGGGTAGACCGGCCGGCCGCTGGCGCGCGCGAGCTTGCCCGCCAGCGGCAACGTCGCCTTTTCCACGCCGAAGAACGGCGCGAAGACGCTGTGCTCGGCGCCCAGGTCCTCGTCGGCGATGTAGAAGAAGCTCCGCCCGGAGCGCAGGGCCTTGAGGTGCGGCCCCATGCCGCGCTCGCGCGGCAGCGCCTCGGTGCCGTGTCGGGTACGCATGCCGCCGAACCACCAGTCGACCACCGGGTTGGCGGCAAACGGCTTGTAGATGGTCGAGCCCGGGACCGTCTCGGCCAGCATGGCCGCCGCCCATTCCAGCCCCACGCTATGCACGGTCAGGATCAGGCCGGGCTCGGCGCGCAGCCGCTCCAACACCGCCTGTCCTTCGACCTCGGTCTGGCGGGTCAGCTCGCCGCTGCGGGCACGACGGATCCGCCCGAGATCCAGCAGGGCGAGCATGTGCCGTTCCAGGTAACGGCGCAGCCACTCCTCGCGGGTCTCGGCCGACTGGTGCGGGAAGCACAGGCGCAGATTGGTCGCGATGATGCCCGCCCGGCGCGGGTTGACCCGCCGGTACAGGCCGGCCGCCAGCCGTGCCACGCCACGGCGCAACGGATGACCACCCAGGGCGAGCAGGTAGAGCAGGCCGAGCCCGAACCAGGTCGGCCAGTACCGCGGAGCAAGCAGCCCGGGCCGGAAGGCCGACGGGCCGACGCTGACCGTTTTCCGCCTCATCGGCGCCAGAACATCGGTAGCAGGATGGCGAGCACGGTGAAGATCTCGAGACGACCGAGGATCATCGCCGCCATGCCCAGCCAAAGCACCGTATCGGACTCACCGGCAAAGTTGCTCGCCACCGAGCCGATACCCGGACCGAGGTTGGTCAGCGTGGCCAGCACCGCGCCCAGTGCCGACTCGATGTCCATGCCGGTGAACAGCATGGCAAAGAAGAAGAACAGGAAGGTGAACATCCAGGCGGCGAAGAAGGCCCACACGGCGCTGATCACGCCCGGATCGAGCGGCCGACCGCCCAGACGAATGACGAACACCGCGTGCGGATGGATCAGGCGACGCACCTCGTGGATCCCCTGGCGTGCGAGCAGCATCACGCGCACCGACTTCATGCCGCCGGTGGTCGACCCCGCGCAACCGCCGATCACCGCGGTCATCACCAGCAGCAGCATCAGGAAGGGCCCGTAGGCGGTGTGATCGGTGGCGGTGTAGCCGGTGGTGGTGGCGAACGAGATCAGGTTGAACAGGTTCAGGCGCACCGTGTCGATCCAGCCGCCCTCGGGCCAGTTGGCGAGGAAGAACAAGACCACAATCGCCGCGACCGCCGCCATCCAGCCGAAATAGAACCGCACCTCGGCGCTCTTCCAGTAGGCGCGCAGAGAGCCGTGGCGCAAGGCGATGAAATGCAGCGCCATCGGCAGGGCGCCCAGGATCATGAAGACCATGGCGGCAACCTGCATGCTCGGGCTCTGGAAATAGCCGAAGCTCGCGTCGTGGGTGGAGAACCCGCCGGTGGCCACGGTGGTGAAGGCGTGGCTGACTGCATCGAACCAGTTCATCCCGCCGATCTTGTAGACCATGGCGCAGAGCGCGGTGATGCCGCTGTAGACCAGCCAGAGCACCTTGGCGGTCTCCGAGATCCGCCCCGAGAGACGCGAATCCTTGATCGGGCCGGTCATCTCGCCCTTGTAGAGTTGCATGCCCCCGACGCCCAGCAGCGGCAGGAAGGCGACCACCAGCACGATGATCCCCAGCCCGCCCAGCCACTGGAGCTGCTGGCGATAGAACAGCAGCGAGCGCGGCAGCTCGTCGAGCCCGGTGATCACCGTCGCCCCGGTTGTGGTGATCCCCGAGACGGACTCGAACACCGCCTGGGGAAAGCCCAGCCCCAACTCGGGCTGCAGGTAGAAGGGCGTCGATCCGATCAGTCCCAGGACCACCCAGAACGACACCACGATAAGCAGCCCGTCGCGCAGCTTGAGTTCGCGGCGATAGTTGCGCGTCAACCCCCAGAGGATGCCGCCGAGCGTCACGCTGATAACGAAACTCAGCGTGAAGGGCGACAGGTCGGCATCACCCATCACCCAACCGACCAGCCACGGCGGGATGAAGGTCAGGCCGAACACCATCAGCAGGATGCCGAGAATACGGATGACGATCAGTAGTTGCATGGGATCTCGCGCCCGGCCCTAGAAAAAGCCGAAACCGACCGAGAACAACTGCTCGATCTCCTCGATACGGCGCTTGTCGGTCAGGAACAGCACCACGTGGTCGTCCGACCGGATTACCGTGTCGTGATGGGCGATCAGCAACTCGTCGTCGCGCAGGATTGCGCCGATGGTGGTGCCGCGCGGCAGATCGAGCGCATCGATGCGTCGGCCGACCACCCGCGAGGTGCTCTCGTCACCACGGGCGATCACCTCGATCGCCTCGGCCGCGCCGCGGCGCAGGGAGTGCACGCTGACCACGTCGCCACGACGCAGGTGCGTGAGCACCTCGCCGATGGTGATCTGGTGCGGAGAGAGCGCGATATCGATCGAGCCCATCTCGATGAGATCGACGTACTCGGTACGGTTGACGATGCACATCGCCCGCCGCGCGCCGAGGCGCTTGGCCAGCATGGCGGCGAGGATGTTGTCCTCGTCGTCGTTGGTCAGGGCGAGGAAGACATCCATGTCCTCGATGTTCTCTTCCTCGAGCAGTTCGGTGTCCGAGGCATTGCCGGAAAGCACGATGCTGCGGTCGAGCTCGGCCGACAGCTCGCGCGCCCGGCGCAGGTTGTGACTGATCAGCTTGACCTGGTAGTCGCCCTCGAGCTTGCCCGCGAGCGCCCCGCCGATATTGCCGCCACCGGCGATCATGATCCGTTTGTAGGGGTTGTCCAGCGGCCGCATGACGCTCATCACGCGGCGGATGTCGCCGCGTCGGGCCAGGAAGAACACCTCGTCGCCGGCCAGCAGTCGCGTGTCACCCTCCGGCGGCACCGATGTGTCATGGCGGTAGATTGCCGCAACGCGGGTCTCGATGCCCGGCAGCAACTCGCGCAGCCGGTGGATCGGCTCACCCACCATCGGCCCGCCGCGGTCTACCTCCATGCCGATCAGGAGCAGCTTGCCGTCACCGAACTCACGCACCTGCAGGGCGTCCGGATACTCGATCAGCCGGGCGATGTAGTCCTTGATCAGGCGCTCCGGGCTGATGATGAAGTCGACCGGGATGGCCGCGTTGTCGAACAGCGCCGGGTGGTCCTGGTAGTCGGTCACGCGGATGCGCGCGATCTTGGTTGGGGTGTGAAAGAGCGTCCAGGCGATCTGGCAGGCGAGCATGTTGGTCTCGTCCGAATGCGTCACCGCGATCAGGATATCGGCATCCCCCGCCCCCGCCTCCTGGAGCACGCTCGGGTGAGAACCCAATCCGGTCACCGTGCGGATATCCAGCCGCTCCTGGAGCCAGTTGAGGGCCTCGGCGTCGGTGTCGACCACCGTGACCGAGTTGTCGGTCTCCGTGGCCAGCGCGGTGGCCACCGAGCTGCCGACCTGGCCGGCTCCCAGCACGATCACCTTCATGCGCTGGTCCCCGTGGAGCGTTCGCCGCCGGTCTGAATGCCCAGGGACTTGAGCTTGCGATACAGGTTGGTGCGTTCCATGCCCGTGCGCCGGGAGAGCTCGGTCATGGAGCCGTCGACGTTCTTCAGCTGGGCGAGCAGGTAGCGGCGCTCGAATTCGTCACGCGCCTCGCGCAGCGGCAGGTCGAGGTTGAGCGACACCAGTGCCGGGCCGTTGTCCTCGCCCGCCTCGTCCATCGGCGCCTGGCCGAGCGCCCGCTGGACCTCCTGCTCGTCGATCACCTCGCCGCTGCCAAGGATCAACAGCCGCTGGACCAGGTTCTTGAGTTCACGGACATTGCCCGACCAGTGGTGGTAGCGCAGCAGGTTGCGCGCGCCGATGGTCAGTTCGCGTCGCGGCAGCCCCTCGACCTTGTGGGCCGTCTCGAGATAGTGGGAGAGCAGCACCGGAACGTCCTCGGGGTGCTCGCGCAGCGGCTCGATGTGCACCGGCACCACCGAGAGGTGGTAGTAGAGGTCCTCGCGGAAATTGCCGGCGCGCACCTCGGCCTCGAGGTCCTTGCGGGTCGCGGCGATCACGCGCACGTCGACCCGTACCGGCTCATTGCCACCGACACGGAAGAACGACTGGCTCTCGAGCGCCGAGATCAGCTGCATCTGGGTCTGCTCGTCCATGTCGGCGGCCTCGGCGATGAACAGCGTGCCGCCGTTGGCCTGCTCGAGCAGGCCGTAGCGGATTCGACCTTCCTCCTCGGCGCCGAACAGCTCCACCGCGGCGTTCTGTCGCCCGGAGACCGCGCTGCCGCCGGTATCCACGAACGGGAAGTGCCGCCGGGCCGATTGCCGGTGGATAAAGCGTGCCAGTGCCTGCTTGCCGGTGCCCGGCTCACCGGAGATCAGCACCCAGGCGTCGTGGTCGGCGATCTTCTTCGCCTGCTCGCGCAGCCCCCGCATGTACTCGGAGTCGCCGATCAGATCGAGCGGATCGATCTCACCGCGCTTGAGAACCGCGTTCTCCTGCGCCAGGCGACGGTTGTCGAGCGCGTGCTCGATCAGCAGCAGGAGCTTGTCGAGCGAGATGGGTTTCTCGATGAAGTCGAACGCGCCAAGCCGGGTGGCCTCGACGGCCGTCTCCACCGTGCCGTGGCCGGACATCATGATCACCGGCCAGACCAACTGGTCGCGCTCGTGCCATTCACGCAACAGCCCGATGCCGTCGGTGCCCGGCATCCAGATGTCCAGCAGGATCAGGTCGGGGCGGCGTACCGCGATCGAGCCGCGCGCTTCGACCGCGTCGGCCGCGCTGCTGACGGTGAATCCCTCGTCCTCGAGCACGTCGACCAGCAGGTTGCGGATCTCGCTCTCGTCGTCGACGACCAGGATGTGTCCGATACTCATTCGTCAGGAAGTTTCCGTGTTTCCGAGACCGCCCTCGCGGCGGCCCTCATTATCATGGGCAAGATCGGGACGATCTTGGCCACGCGCCTCGCAGCGCTCCGATTCCAACGGTAGGCGAATCGTAACGCGTGCACCGTGATTGGCAAGCCGGCGCCCCGCCTGAGTGTCGTCGTTCTCCGGCTGGTCGAACGCGTTCCATGCGTGCACGGCCCCGGCGTGCTCCTCGACGATCTTCTTGACGATCGCCAGTCCCAGTCCCGACCCCTTGGGCCGGGTGGTCGCGTACGGCTCGAACAGGCGATCGAGGATCTCGGCCGGGAAGCCCGGGCCGTTGTCGGCCACCGTCAGCTCGGCCAGGCAGTGTCCCGCCTCGCCGATCACGCGCAGGTCGAGCAGCACGATCGGTTCGCCTGTGACCGCGCCGCGCTCGTCGAGTGCCTGGCTGGCATTGCGGATCAGGTTGTGCAGCAACTGGCGCAGCCGGTTGGCATCGCCCTCGACCCAGACCGGGTCGTCGATTTCGGGCAAGGAGCGAACCTTGACGGCAGTGTTGCCGCGGTAGAGCTCGACTGTCTGCCTGGCCAGCGCCCGCAGGTCGAGTCGCTCGAGGTTCACCTGCGGGCTGCGGGCATAGTCGGCGAACTCGTTGACCATCTGCTTCATGGCATCGACCTGGGCGATGATCGTCGACGTCGCGCGGTCGAGAATCGGCGCATGGCCCTCGTCGAGCTGCGGCAGGATACGGCGACGCAGCCGTTCGGCCGACAGCCCGATCGGGGTGAGCGGATTCTTGATCTCGTGGGCCAACCGGCGCGCCACTTCCGACCAGGCCGCGTCACGCTGGGCCTGGATCAGGGCGGTGACGTCCTCGAGGACCATCACGTAGCCGCCGGCATCGCTCTCGCTGTCCGGCGGCAGCGCCGCCAGGCGCGCCAGCAGTACCTTGCGCCCGCTGCCGTTCATGATGCGCACCTGGGCCTCGACCGTCTCGCCCGGCGGCGGGCCGGCCGCGCCCAGCCGATCGAGGAATGCCTCGCACAGCGGCTGCAGGCTCGCATGCGTCCGGCACACGGCCTGCAGGGACCCCTCGAACAGTTCGTCGGAGGCCACCCCGAGGATCTGCTGCGCGGCCGAGTTGCCACTGATGATCCGGCCGTCGAAGGAAAGCGTCAGCACGCCCGAGGACAGGTGCTGGATCACCGTGTCGAGGTAGTCGCGCTCCTTGTCGGCCAGCTCCTGGAGCTCGCGCATCACCTCATGGGCGCGGCGCACGCGGGCCGTCATGGTATTGAACGACTGCACCAGCTGGCCGAGGTCGTCACGCCGGTCGACGGGCAGGCGCAGGCTGTAGTCGCCCTCGGCCACCGCCTGGGTGCCGGCGGCCAGTTCCCGGATCGGACTCAGCAGCCGGCGGGCGGCGAGGAAGGCGAGCCAGACGGCCGTCAGCAGTGAAAGCAGCAGCGCCAGGGTCAGGGCCAGGCTGAAGGTCTGCTTGAGCGAGCTGTGCAGGTAGACCAGCTCGCGGTAATCGTTGAAGGCCTCCTGCACGCTCTTGGAGAGCTGGTTGGCCTCGTCCGGCACATCGAACAGCGCCTGCAGGACGCGCTTGCCGCCCTCGCTGGTGAGCCCGGCCTCCATCGGCACGACCACCCGGATCTGCAGGTCGCCGTCACCGCCCGGGTCGAGCCCGATGAAGTCCCGTCCGGAGCGGGCGTGCGCCAGTGCCGTCTCGTCGGCGCGAGACGGCACGATGCTGGTCGAGTCTTCCGAGGAAGAGGCGACGATCAGGTTGCGCTGGCCGAGGATGGTCATCTCCTCGGCGCCGGTGGTGCGACGCACCTGCGAGAGCTCCAGCGCGATCAGATCGGAGCCGCCGTCCTGCAGTTCGGTGGCCGCGCGTCGCGTTTCCTCGAGCGCCTGGCGCATGCGCCCGTCGAAGGACATCTGCGAGAGCGACAACGCGTCGGTCATCGCCTGCTCGACCTGCACGTCGAACCAGGAATCGATGCCACGCTGGACGAAGGTGAGCGAGAAATAGAACACGATCGTCACCGGCACCACCGACAAGGCGACGAAGGTGATCACCAGGCGGGCGGTGAGCCTGGCGCCAGGGGTGCCGCGACGATAATCGCGTATCAGCCGGACGATGTGCCAGAGCACCACCATCGCGAGAAACAGCAGCCCCACCGCACTGACGCCCAGCAAGGCCAGGAACAGCCCCTCGGGCTGCTCGACGGCACGCAGCGAATCCGAGACCAGGTACAGCAACACCAGCAGCAGCACGACCACCATCGCGCTGATCGGCGCGATCGCGCGGCGCACCCAGCGTTGCATGCGGCGACCGATCGCCGTCATCGGCGCACCTCCGAGAGCCCCCACAGGAACCAGTCGCTGTCGAGATCCCAGTTGTCATCGAACAGCGCCGGGACGCGCAGCGGCAGCGGCAACTTGTTGACGTCCAGCGTCACGCGCAGCTTGCCCAGCAGGCGCGGCCGGTCGGCAAGCGACGCCCAGTTGCCCAGGCGCCAGGCCCGCACCCGCGAGAGCGACTCGACCGCATCGGCCAGCTGAGAGAAGGTGTGGGTCTCGCGGGCGTGGAAGTCGGTCACCATCCAGGTGCGCGACAGGGCGTGGTACTCCAGCCGCAGTCGACGCCGGTCGTTCAGCAGCGCGCGATCCCACAGCCACTCGCGGGGCTCGACGATCTCGGCCTCGACCAGCAGGTTCAGGGCGATGGAATTGCGTAGCGCATCGATCACCTCGTCGCCCAGCGAGAGCTCGAGATTGGCATCCAGGAACAGGGAGTCCTCACGTACTTCGGCATGCACGTCGATCACCCGCGCGTCCGCGTGCAGCCCGCTCGTGCCGCCGAGTCCGATGGCGAACAGGAGCAACAGCCAGCCGAGGCGTGACGCACGGGCCGATATCATCCGTCGGCCACCTGCTTTTCCAGCACCGCGTAGTAGAAGCCGTCGTGGCCGTCGGCCTCGGGGAACAGCTGCCGCCCCACGGACTGCGGCTCGCCCCAGTCGACCTTCAACGGCACGGCGACGGCGTCCGGGTGCTCGCGCAGGAACGATTCGACCTGCTTGACGTTCTCGCGCTTCAAGATCGAGCAGGTCGCATAGACCAGACGGCCACCCGGGCGAAGCAGTTCCCACAGGCGCTCGAGGATCTCGCGCTGCCGGCGCACCAGCGAGTCGAGATCCTCGGGGCGTCGCAGGCGCTTGATGTCCGGGTGACGCCGGATCACGCCGGTGGCCGAGCAGGGCACGTCGGCGAGAATGCGATCGAAGCTCGCCGGCGGCTCGATCGACTGCGAGGTGAGATCGGCGCAGACCAGCTCGGCAAAACGCCCCGAGCGCTCGAGGTTGTCCTGCACCCGCGCCAGCCGGGTGACGTCGATGTCGACGGCGGTCATCCGCAGGCCGGGCTCGGCATCCAGCATCGCCAGCGTCTTGCCGCCCGGGGCGCAGCAGGCATCCAGCACGCGCTGGCCCGGCTCGAGGGCCATCAGGTCGACCACCAGCTGGGCCGCCTCGTCCTGCACCGAGACCTCGCCCTGGTGGAATCCGGGCAGACGCTCGACGTCCAGCGGCGAGGCGAGTGCCACGCCGTGCGGGGCGAATCGGGTGGCGGTGGCCTCGATCGATTGCTCCGCGAGGCGCTCGAGATACGCGGACGCGCCCTGCTCGGCGGCATTGACCCGCAGGGTCATGGGCGGGTGGGTGGCAAGCTGTTCGCCCAGTTCGATGGTGCGCGCCTCGCCCCAGTCGTTCGCCAGCATGCCGAACAACCAGTCCGGCAGACGCGCGCGCACCGCGGGCGGGGCTTCGGCGAACGGGGTCTCGCCGGCCTCGATCTGGCGCACGGCCCGGCGCAGAACCGCGTTGACCAGGCCCGTGGCCCAGTTGTGATTGAGCTCGCGTGCGGCATGCACCGCGGCGTTGACCACGCGGGAGGGCTCGCGCTTGGAGCCGGTCAGGCGCTCGAGGCCCACCAGCAGCAGCATCCCCACCTCGGCGGCGCGCGGGTTGAGCGCGCGGTCGAGCAGCTGGTCGCGCCACCAGGCCAGCGGCTCGTAGTGGCGCAGCACCTCGTAGCTCATCGCCTGGACCACGCTGCGATGAGCGACCTGGGCGCGCGCGGTCAGCTCGGGCAGCACGCCGTCGAGCGAGCGGCCGTGCTCGACCACCTGCAGCAGGCCCTCGGCGACCAGGGCCTCGGGAGAACGTGGTCGTCCGCCCTGATCGACCGCGGCGGAACGCCGGCGGACACGGCCCGGCTGATTTCCCGGACGGCGGTGAGACTGACGATCGGCCTTCGCGTTATCCGCCAAGCCGCACCCCCAGCAGGTCGCGTCCGCGTGCAAAGTCGCTGGCGGCGACCGGTCGACCGCCGGCCCGCTGCACGCGCGTGAGCTCGAGCCCGCCGCGCCCCGTCTGCACCACGAAGCCGTCGGCGGTCAGTTCGACCACCTCGCCGGGCACCGCCTCCTCGTGCCCGTCGACCAAGCGCGCGCCCCACAGGCGCAGCGGTTGCTCGTCGATCGAGGTCTGGGCGACCGGCCAGGGGTTGAACGCGCGCACGCGACGCTCGATCAGGTCCGCCGGCTCGCGCCAGTCGACCTGCGCCTCGGCCTTGGCGAGCTTGGCGGCGTAACAGGCGCGGGCGTCGTCCTGCGGCTCGGGAGCGCCATCACCCCGAACGATGGCCGGCAGCGCCTCGACCAGCGCCTCGGCGCCCAGCGGGGCGAGGCGGTCGTGCAGCGTGGCGGCGGTGTCGTCGGCGTGGATCGGCTCGACGCGCTTGAGCCACATCGGGCCGGTATCCAGCCCGGCCTCCATCTGCATGATGGTGATGCCGGTCTCGGTGTCGCCGGCCTCGATGGCGCGGTTGATCGGCGCCGCCCCGCGCCAGCGCGGCAACAGCGAGGCGTGGATGTTGATCGCACCAAGGCGCGGCAGATCGAGCACCGACTGCGGCAGGATCAGCCCGTAGGCGGCGACGACCAGCAGGTCCGGCCGGTATTCGCGCAGGCGCGCCTGCGCGGCCTCGTCCTTGAGGCTCAAGGGCTGTTCCACCGGCAGGCCCAGCTCGAACGCGGCCTGCTTGACCGGCGGGGCGGTGAGCTTCTTGCCGCGTCCGGCGGGGCGGTCGGGCTGTGTATAGGCCGCGACCAGCTCGAGCGTCTCGCCGGCGATCTCGTCGAGGCGCGCGAGGGCCCCGAGTGCCGGCACGGCGAAATCGGGCGTACCGCAATAGACCACACGCAGGCTCATACGCGCTCCCGGCGCGCGGCCTTTTCCATCTTCTTGCGGATGCGCTGCCGCTTGAGCGGCGAGAGGTAGTCGATGAACAGCCGCCCGTCGAGGTGGTCGAGTTCATGCTGGAAGCAGATGGCGAGCAGGCCGTCGAGGTCCTGTTCGATGGCTCTGCCCTGCTCGTCCTGGGCGCGCACACGAATGCGCTCGGCCCGCGGGATGGTCTCGTTGATGCCCGGGATCGACAGACACCCCTCCTCCGACTCGACCTCACCCGAACGGGCGAGGATCTCGGGGTTGACGAAGGCCATCGCTCCGCTGCGGTCCTCGCTCACGTCGGCGACGAACAGGCGGCGATGCTCGTCGATCTGGGTGGCGGCCAGCCCGATGCCGCGCTCCTGGTACATGGTCTCGAACATGTCGGCGACCAGCTCGGCCAGCGCGGGTTCGAAGGAATCGACCGGTCGGGCGATCTCGCGCAGCCGGTCGTCGGGATAGATGAGGATGTCTCGCAGACTCATAGGTCGGTCACTGGTATCGATTGTTCGCCATGGCACTCACCGGCGGGAAGGACTCGCGCCTCCGACGGGCGACTGGACCGTGGAGGCAAAATCTTTTACAACAAGCCGTATTTGGGGATACATTGTACGCCAGCACTCGGCAGAACCCAGATGAATGTCGACAATCCCGGTGGGGCAGCCCGCAGGCGGACTGCTCTGGGCCGGACACCAAGGACGTTGTAACGATGAGATCGACCAAAGGACTCCCCCTGGCCATCGCCCCGGCACTCGCGCTCGCCGGGCTCATGCCGCTGACCGGCGCCCTCACGGGCTGCGCGCTGACCGAGGACGACGTGGTCAACCCTCGGGAACCGATGTCGGCCGACGCCCTGCCCATGGGCGCCGAGCGCGGACCGGTCAAGCGCGACCTCTCGGCCGAGGAAACGCGGGACCAGTTCCGCGACCTCTCAGCCGAGGACTACGTGGTCGAGGAAGGCGACACCCTCTGGTCGATCGCCAACCATTTCCTCAAGGACCCCTACTACTGGCCCGAGATCTGGTACGCCAACCCGGAGATCGACAACCCGCACCGCATCTACCCGGGCGATCGCATCCAGATCGTCTTCGTCGATGATCGCCCGCGCCTGGCCGTCGGCCTGCGCCCGCACATCCGCTACGAATCGCTGCCGCCGGCCGTGACCACCGTACCGCTCGACCTGGTGCGCCCGTTCCTGACCCACGACCAGGTGATGGACGAGGACGAGTTCGAGGCCGCGCCCTACATCCTCGCCAACCGCGAAGGCTCTATCCATGCCAGCAGCGGTGACACCGCCTACGTCCGCCCGCCGCTCGACGGCTCGAAGCAGCGCTTCGCCGTCGTCGAGAAGGGCAAGGCGCTGGTCGACGGACGCACCGGCGAGCACCTCGGCTACCGCGCCATCTTCAAGGGCGAGGCCGACGTGGTAGAGACCGGCGACCCGACCACCATCAAACTCGAGGACACGGTGCGCGAGGTCGACGAGGGCGACCGTCTGGTCGAGATGACCGAGGACGCCTTCAATCGCGACGTCACGCCGCAGATCCCGGCCTTCCCGATCGACGCGCGCATCATCCTGTTGCCGGACGCGATCACCCAGGTGGGCAACCAGCAGGTGGTCGTGATCGACCGCGGCAGCGAGTCCGGCGTGACCGCCGGCGACCTGCTGCAGATCAGCAAGCGCGGCCGAGTGGTCGAGGACCGCTTCGCCCCGCGCGAGGCGGGCGAGGACGGCCGCGAAGCCACCCGCGGCCCGGGCGTGTTGCTGCCGGACCACCCGATCGGTACCGCCATGGTCTTCCGCGCCTACGACCGCGTCAGTTACGCGCTGGTGATCAAGGCCACCCAGCCGATCCACGAGGGCGACCTGGCCCAGACGCCGGTCCAGGGCAGCACCCTCTAGGCGGTGCCTGCCGCGCCCCGCGCCTCCGCGACCCGCGCTACCCCCACCCCGGGCGACGACACCGCGGCACTGATCGAGCTGCTGGCGACCCCGGGCATGGGACCCAAGCGGCTCGCCTTGCTGCTGGCGCATTTCACCACCCCTTGCGCCGCCCTCGACGCACCGCGCCGCGAATGGCGCCATGCGGGGCTGCCGGAGGCCGTCATCCAGGCGCGGGCGGATGCCGAGAAGGTCGCGGCGATCACCGGCTGGCTGGCCGCCGACGACACCCATCACCTGATTGCACGGGGCGACCCGCACTTTCCCACCGCCCTCGATGACCTTCCCGACGCCCCGGCCGCGCTGTTCGCCCGCGGGGACATCGCCGCACTCGGCGAGCCGCAGATCGCCATGGTCGGCTCACGCACGCCCACCACCGGCGGGCGCCAGAACGCTCGCGCCTTCGCCCGCCATCTCGCCAAGCAAGGGTTGGTGATCACCAGCGGCCTGGCCCTGGGGGTGGACGGCGAGGCCCATCGCGGCGCGCTGGATGCCAGAGGCATCACCATCGCCGTGCTCGGCTCGGGCATCGACCGCATCTATCCGCCGGAACACACCTCCCTGGCCGACGAGATCGTCGCCGGCGGCGGGGTGATCCTGTCCGAGTGGCTGCCCGGCACCGAGCCGCGTCGCGGTCATTTCCCGCGCCGCAACCGGCTGATCAGCGGACTGGCAAGCGGCGTGCTGGTGGTCGAGGCCTCGGTCAAGAGCGGTTCGCTTATCACCGCCCGCCTGGCCGGCGAACAGGGTCGCGACGTGTTCGCGATTCCCGGCTCGATCCACAACCCGCTGGCGCGCGGCTGCCACCACCTGATCCGCGAGGGGGCCAAGCTGGTCGAGACCGGCCAGGACGTCCTCGAGGAGCTGGCACCGACCCTGCGACGCCAGCTCGACGCCGTCGCCCGACCGGCGCACGACGAGCCCCAGCCGACATCGTCGGCGCCAGCCATGCCTCGTGATCCCGACCAGCAACGCGTTCTCGACCTGCTCGGCCACGACCCGCAGCCGGCCGACACCCTGATCGAGGCGAGCGGATTGACCGCCGGTGAGGTTTCCTCCATCCTCCTCATGCTTGAACTGGCGGGAGAGGTGTCCACCCTGCCCGGCGGACTCTATGTTCGAACGAACCCCGCCTGACCCGGATGCCAGCCGGCAACAGCAACCTGCCGACCGCCCTGTCGCCGCCCCTTAGGAACCCCGATCGCGTGCGCAGGCTCAAGCCATCATGCCCCGGTGAGCCGATGAAAGAGACCGTTCTCGACCTGTTGATGTTCCTCTTCGAGAATTACATGGAAGACGAGGACCGCTTCCCCCCTCAAAGCGAGCGTGCCGGCCTGCAGCTGAAGCTGCTCGAGGCCGGCTTCGACCATGACGAGATCGAGCACGCCTTCGCCTGGCTGGAGGGCGTGCTGGAGCAGGGTAGCGAGTCCGGTCCCGAGCGTGACCAGGCCTTCCGGGTCTACAGTGACGAGGAGCAGATGATGCTCGACGTCGATGCCCGCGGCTTTCTGATGCAGCTCGAGCAGATCGGAGTGCTCTCGCCCTCGACGCGCGAGACGGTGATCGAGCGCGCGATGGCCCTGGACGAGGACGAGATCGACGTCGAGCGTCTCAAGTGGATCGTCCTGCTGGTGCTGTTCGCCAAGCCCGGCGAGGAACAGGCATTTGCCTGGATGGAAGACCTCGTCTTCGACGACGCCGCCGTCCTGCACTAAGGGAGGGCCGCGATAACACGACGCCACGCCGGTCGGACGGCGCGCCATGCCCCGCGGGCATGCCCTGGACCGGCCATCTGCTACGTTGTCGTCCCTGGACGGCGTTGAACGGACGCCTGCACCAGCCCGGTCGACTGCAGGCTACGCGGTGACGTGTTCGCGCAGACCTTCCGTAAACTACGAAGACACCCTATGAGCGAAAACCTGGTCATCGTCGAGTCGCCCGCCAAGGCCAAGACGATCAAGAAATACCTCGGCCCCGGCTACGAAGTGCTGGCCTCCTACGGCCACGTGCGGGATCTCGTGCCCAAGAACGGCGCGGTCGATCCCGAGCACGACTTCGCGATGAACTACACGGTCATCGACAAGAACAAGAAGCACGTCGATGCCATCAAGAAGGCGTTGAAGAAGGCCGACACCCTGCTGCTGGCCACTGACCCCGACCGCGAAGGGGAAGCCATCTCCTGGCACCTCTACGAACTGCTGAAGGACAGCGGACTGCTGGACGACCGCGAGGCCAAGCGCGTGGTGTTCTACGAGATCACCAAGCGCGCCGTGCAGGAGGCGATCGCCCACCCACGCGGGCTGGCCCAGGAACTGATCGACGCCCAGCAGGCCCGCCGGGCGCTCGACTACCTGGTCGGCTTCAACCTCTCGCCGCTGCTGTGGAAGAAGATCAACCCGGGGCTTTCGGCTGGCCGCGTACAGAGCCCGGCATTGCGCATGATCGTCGAGCGCGAGGAGGAGATCGAGGCCTTCACGCCGCGCGAGTACTGGTCGATCGCCGCCGACTGCCGCACCGACGCGCAGCCGTTCAGCGCCCGTCTCTACCAGCTCGACGGCAAGAAGGTCTCGCAGTTCACCCTCGAGGACGAGACATCGGCCACCGCCGCACGCGAACGCCTCGAGGCCGCCGCCGGCGGCAAGCTCACCGTCGCCAAGGTCGACCGCCGCGAACGCAAGCGTCACGCCGCCCCGCCGTTCACCACCTCGACCATGCAGCAGGAGGCGGTGCGCAAGCTCGGCCTGTCCGCCTCGCGCGCCATGCGCGTGGCCCAGGAACTCTACGAGGGCGTGGACATCGGCCAGGGCACGGTGGGCCTGATCACCTACATGCGTACCGACTCGGTCAACCTGTCCAACGACGCGATCGGCGAGATCCGTCACCACATCGGCCAGAGCTACGGCGCCGACTACGTGCCGGAGTCGCCCAACCAGTATCGGACCAAGTCGAAGAACGCCCAGGAGGCGCACGAGGCGATCCGCCCGACCTCGATCGCCAACACGCCGGACAAGGTGCGTGCGTTCCTCAACCGCGACCAGTTCCGTCTCTACGAGATGATCTTCAAGCGCACGCTTGCCTCGCAGATGACCCCGGCGGTCTTCGACCAGGTCTCCGTGGACCTCGCCGCAGGCGACGAGCATCTCTTCCGCGCCACCGGCTCGACCCTGAAGTTCCCCGGCTTCATCGCCGCCTACCGCGAGGACGAGGACGACCAGGCCTCCGACAAGGACGACGACCGTCGCCTGCCGCCGCTCGAGGAAGGCCAGCAGATCGAGCTCGCCGCGATCAACGCCACCCAGCACTTCACCGAGCCACCGCCGCGCTTTACCGAGGCGAGCCTGGTCAAGACGCTCGAGCAGTACGGCATCGGTCGCCCGTCGACCTACGCCAGCATCATCTCGACCCTGCGCTCGCGCGAATACGTCGAGCTCGAGCAGCGCCGCTTCCGGCCGACCGACATGGGCCGGGTGGTCAACGGCTTTCTCACCGAGTACTTCCGCGACATCGTCGACTACGAGTTCACCGCCAAGCTCGAGGACGAGCTCGATGCCGTCTCGCGCGGCGAGATGGACTGGGTGCCGCTGTTGCGGGAGTTCTGGGAACCGTTCTCCAAGCGCATCGAACACACCCAGCAGAACGTCTCTCGCCAGGAGGCCGCCCAGGGCCGCGAACTGGGCACCGACCCGAAGAGCGGCAAGCCCGTGATCGCGCGCCTGGGTCGCTTCGGGCCGTTCGTGCAGATCGGCACCAAGGACGACGAGGAAAAGCCCAAGTTCGCCTCGTTGCGCCCGCACCAGAGCATCGCGACCATCACGCTCGACGAGGCGATGGAGCTGTTCAAGCTGCCGCGCAAGCTCGGCGAGACCCCCGAGGGCGAGCCGGTCGAGGCCAACATCGGCCGCTTCGGGCCCTACGTGAAGTTCGGCAACAAGTTCGCCTCGCTCGGCAAGGACGACGACCCCTACACCATCGAGCTGCCGCGCGCGCTGGAGATCATCGAGGTCAAGAAGCTCGCCGAGAAGAACCGCATCATCAACGAGTTCGACGACGGCATCCAGGTGCTAAACGGCCGTTACGGGCCGTACGTCACCGACGGCAAGAAGAACGCCAAGATCCCCAAGGACACCGACCCCAAGACGATCACCCACGAGCAGGCGATCGAGATGATCGCCCAGGCGCCGGAACGCAAGGGCCGGGGACGCAAGGCGGCGCCCAAGACCGCGGCGAAGAAGACCGCCGCCAAGGCGACCACCAAGAAATCGACCACGGCCAAGAAAACGACCGCCAAGAAGGCACCGGCGAAAAAGACGGCCGCCAAGAAGCCCACGGCGAAGAAGGCATCCGGGGACCAGGCCGAATGAGCGTCCCCTCGACATTCCAGCTGCGCGAGATCGCCCGCCACCTCGACGATGGCGGGCTGATCGCCTACCCGACCGAGGCGGTCTTCGGGCTGGGTTGTGCGCCGCTCGACCCGTTCGCGGTGATGCGCCTGCTCGCCCTCAAGCAGCGCGAGGTGGGCAAGGGCCTGATCCTGGTCGCCGACACGCCGGAGATGCTGCAACCCTTCGCCGCGGTGACCCCCGAGGAATGGGACCGCATCGCGGCCGACTGGCCGGCGGCGCGTACCGTGATCGTGCCGGCGGCCGACGGCGTGCCGGCCTGGCTGACCGGCGGGCGCAAGGAGATCGCCCTGCGGGTGCCGGCCCACGCGACCGCGCGCGCGATCAGCCGGGCCTTCGGCGGGCCGATCGTCTCGACCAGCGCCAATGTCAGCGGCCGCCCGGCGGCACGCGATGCGCTGGCCGCCCGGCGCCAGTTCGCCCGGGCGGACGTCCGGATCATTCCGGGCCGCGTCGATCGGCGCGCCCGACCCTCGCAGATCATCCACTGGCCCACCGGAAGGATCATCAGGAGCTGACCATGGCGGATAAGCCGGCAGAAAGCGGAGCCGACCTCCAGGCCGTCCGCGACTACCTCGTCGACCTGCAGGACCGGATCGTCGCCGGCCTCGAAGGCCAGGAAGACGGCACACGATTCCTGCACGACGACTGGAAGCGACCGCCTGGCGACCACCTCAATGGCGAGGGCCGCGGGCGGATCCTCGAGGACGGGAGCACCTTCGAGCGCGCCGGGATCAACTTCTCGCACGTGACCGGCAACAAGCTGCCGCCGTCGGCCACCGCCCACCGGCCGGATCTCGCCGGCGGGTCGTTCGAGGCGATGGGCGTTTCGCTGGTGATCCACCCGCGCAACCCCTTTGTTCCCACTTCGCACGCCAACGTGCGCTTCTTCCAGGCGCAGAAGGAAGGCGTCGAACCGGTATGGTGGTTCGGCGGCGGCTTCGATCTCACGCCCTACTACGGTTTCACCGAGGACGCCGTGCACTGGCACGAGCAGGCCGAGGCCGCCTGCCGGCCCTTCGGCGAGGATCACTACCCGCGCTTCAAGCAGTGGTGCGACGAGTACTTCTGGCTCAAGCACCGCAACGAGCCGCGCGGCGTGGGCGGCCTGTTCTTCGACGACTACGGCGCCGATGGCCAGGTCGACTTCGACACCGCCTTCGGCTTCATGCGCTCGGTGGGCGACCATTACCTGCCGGCCTACCTGCCGATCGTGGAAAGGCGCAAGGACACGCCTTATGGCGAGCGCGAACGCGATTTCCAGGCCTACCGGCGCGGGCGCTACGTGGAGTTCAACCTGGTCTACGACCGCGGCACGCTGTTCGGCCTGCAGTCGGGCGGGCGCACCGAATCGATCCTGATGTCGATGCCGCCGCGCGCCGCCTGGCGCTACGACTACCACCCCGAGCCGGGCAGCGAGGAGGCCCGTCTCTACGACGAGTTCCTGCGCCCGCGCGACTGGCTGGCCGAGCGGTAGACCGCAGCCAACCGCGACACAAGCCACGGTCTGCGTGGGTCGGGCTTCAGCCCGACGTCGGCAAACAGGCCGGCTGCTTCGCCCACAGCGGCCACCCGGGTTCCCCGGCGAGCTTGCCGACTGACAGTCCGACCCACAACGAGTGGCGCGCATGACCGGCGATCCGCGGGCGAGCCCGCCCCAACAGCAAAGGGCGAACCCAGCGGGTTCGCCCTTTTTC
>NZ_JBKHFB010000023.1:0-30220 GCF_046540515.1 Guyparkeria sp. | reverse complement strand
AGTGCCGGGATCAAGCATCACCGCGGGCAATCTTCTCCGCAGACGTTCGAGAACGCCTTTCAACCGATCGCCTCTACCGGTTACCGTTGAGTGCAGCGCCGCGGTCCATGCCAGCGTCTCCCCGACTGATTCTCCCCGCAAGTACCGCAGGCTGCGTGGCGAGCCGGATTGCGGTACCATCCGGTTTTTTGCGCCAGGAATACCATGTCCCAATCGACCTTCGAATACGACGACCTGATTCGCTGCGCCAAGGGCGAGATGTTCGGCCCCGGCAACGCGCAACTGCCGCTGCCGCCGATGCTGATGTTCGACCGCATCAACCGGATCACCGACGAGGGCGGCGAGTTCGGCAAGGGCGAGATTGAGGCCGAACTGACGGTCCACCCGGACCTCTGGTTCTTCGCCTGCCATTTCGAGGGCGACCCGGTCATGCCCGGCTGCTTGGGCCTGGATGCCATGTGGCAGCTGGTGGGCTTCTTCCTCGGCTGGAGCGGCGGCAAGGGCCACGGCCGCGCGCTGGGCGTGGGTGATGTAAAATTCTCGGGACAGGTCTTGCCGAGAAACAAGAAGGTTGAATACCGTGTGCAGATGAAGCGCGTGATCATGCGCAAGCTCACGATGGGCATTGCCGATGCGCAAATGCTCTGCGACGGCGTCGTCATCTACGAGGCCAAGGATCTACGGGTAGGACTGTTCACCAGCACAGAAGCACTTTCGGAGTAACCACTCAATGCGCCGAGTCGTCATCACCGGCATGGGCATCGTGTCCAGCCTGGGCAACAACTGCAAAGAGGTGCTCGCCTCGTTGAAGGAAGGTCGTTCGGGTATCGAACGCAACCCCGAACAGGTCGAGCACGGTTTCCGCTCCCACGTCGCCGGAACGCTCAAGATCGATCCGGCCGAACACATCGACCGGAAGCTGCTGCGCTTCATGGGTTCGGCGGCCGCCTACAACTACCTGGCGATGAAAGAGGCGATCGAGCAGGCAGGCCTGACCGAAGAGCAGGTCTCCAACCCGCGCGCCGGCCTGATCACCGGCTCGGGCGGCTCCTCCTGCGAGAACATCGTCGCCACAGCCGACATCGCCCGCGAGAAGGGCGTCAAGCGGGTGGGCCCCTACATGGTCACCCGCACCATGGGATCGACCACCTCGGCCTGCCTGGCCACGCCGTTCAAGATCAAGGGCATCAACTACTCGATCAGCTCGGCCTGCTCCACCTCGGCGCACTGCATCGGTGCCGGCGTCGAGCAGATCCAGTTCGGCAAGCAGGACGTGATCTTCGCCGGCGGCGGCGAGGAGCTGCACTGGTCCCTGACCGCCATGTTCGACGCCATGGGTGCCCTGTCCTCGAACTTCAACGACACGCCGGACAAGGCCTCGCGCCCCTACGACGTCGACCGCGACGGGTTCATCATCGCCGGCGGTGGCGGCACGGTGGTGCTCGAATCGCTCGAGCATGCCCAGGCGCGCGGCGCGACCATCCTCGCCGAGGTCACCGGCTACGGCGCGACCTCCGACGGCTACGACATGGTCCAGCCCTCCGGCGAAGGCGCGGTGCGCTGCATGCAGCAGGCGCTCGCGACGGTCGAGGCGCCGATCGACTACGTCAACGCCCACGGCACCTCCACCAAGGTCGGCGACCTGCGCGAACTGCAGGCGATGACCGAGGTGTTCGGCGAGCACCAGCCGATCGTCACCTCGACCAAATCGCTCTCCGGCCACGCCCTGGGCGCGGCGGGTGTGCACGAGGCGATCTACTCGCTGCTGATGATGCAGAACGACTTCATCGCCGCCTCGGCCAATGTCGAGAATCTCGAACCGGAGGCTGAGAACGCCAATATCGCCACCGAGAAGCTCGAGGGCAAGCGGATCGACACGGTCCTCTCCAACAGCTTCGGCTTTGGCGGCACCAACGCCTCGCTCGTGATGCAACGCTTCGAGGGCTGATCGGGAGCCGACCCGCCGGCAGCCCCGGCACGCACGGAGGCCCATGCAGCCAGCCATCCCGGCAAACGAAGACGAACGCCTCGAGGCCCTGCGGGGCTTCGACATACTCGATACCCCCGCCGAGGAGTCGTTCGACGATCTCACACGGATCGCCCGTTTCATTGCGGGCACGCCGCTGGCGCTGATCGGCCTGGTCGACGCAGACCGCGAATGGTTCAAGTCCGTCGATGGCGCAACGCTTGCGGAGGTCAGTCGTGAGCACACCTTCTGTGCCCACGCCATCCTCTCCCCCGATCGCCCCACCTACGTCCCCGACGCCCGCGAGGATGCCCGCTTCGCCGACAATCCCAACGTCGCCGACGCCGACCCGCCCACCATCTTCTACTACGGCGCCCCCCTGGTGAACGCGGACGGTCTGCCGCTCGGCACGCTGTGCGTGGTCGACCATCGCCCCCGCACGCTCGATCCCGACCAGCGCGGTGTCCTCGACGCACTCGCCCGCCAGGCCATGCGCCTGATCGAGCTCAACCAGCGCGAGCGGCAACTGCGGCGGGAGAAAGAGGAGCGCGAGGTGATCCTCGCCCAACTCGAGCACCGCAACCAGGAGCTCGAGGCGCTGACGGGCGAGCTGCGCGTACGGGCGGATACCGACAAGCTCTCGCGCCTCGGGAACCGCTCGGCCTTCGATACCCGGCTCGACGAGGACCTGATATTGACCCGGGATCACGACAGCCCGCTGTCGCTGGTGCTGCTGGATCTCGATCGGTTCAAGCCCTGCAACGACCGGTTCGGCCACCAGGTGGGCGATCGGATAATCCGCACCTTCGCCGACATCCTGCGCTCGGTGTCACGGCCCACCGACTTCATCGCCCGCTACGGCGGCGACGAGTTCGCCATCATCCTGCCGCTGGCCGATCGGCGCGCAGCCATTGACGTGGCCCGGCGCGTGCTCGCGGCGGTCGAGCGAGCCGACTTCTCTCCCTGCGATACCCGAGCCAGCCTGGGCGTCGCGAGCCTCGAGCCGCCACGGAGCGAGGACAGCAGCGAGGAGCTGCTTCGCCGAGCCGACGAGGCCCTGTACGCGGCCAAGGCCGCCGGGCGGGGCCGAATCGGAGTCAGCGATCAGGACACGGGAACGATGCGGTTGGTCGAGACCTCCGCGGATACGCCCGGCTGATCCCGTCCGGCAGCCCGTTACTCACGGTGGTCGGTTCAGCAGGCGATCAGGCCATCAGGGCGCTGTCGATCAATTGGCGGGTGTAGTCGTGCTGGGGGGCATCGAGCAGGCCCTCGGTCGGACCCGACTCGATCACCTCACCATCGAGCATCACCACCACCCGATGCGCCAGGGCACGCACCACGGCGAGATCGTGGGTGATCAGCAGGTAGGTCAGATCGTGTTCGGCCTGCAGGTCGCTGAGCAACCGCAGCACCTGCAACTGCACTGCCGCATCCAGGGCGCTGGTGGGCTCGTCGAGGATCAGCACCTTGGGCTTGAGGATCAGGGCGCGGGCAATGGCAATGCGCTGACGCTGCCCGCCGGAGAACTCGTGGGGGTAACGCGACATCACCGCCGGGTCGAGCCCGACTTCCGCCAGCACCCGTTCGATGCGATGACGCCGTTCCGCCCGGGTGAGGTCCGCCTCGTGTACGTCCAGCCCCTCGCCGACGATCTGGGCGATGTTCATGCGCGGCGACAGCGCGCCGTACGGGTCCTGGAACACCACCTGCAAGTCACGACGGAACGGGCGGAACTGCCGCTCGCGCAACCCGTCCACCCGCCGCCCGGCCAGCCACACGGCACCGTCGGCACCGTCCACCAGTTTCAGCAACGACAACGCCAGGGTGGTCTTGCCCGAACCCGATTCACCCACCACCCCAAGGGTCTGGCCGGCGTGCAGGGCGAGATCGATGCCCTTGAGGATCTGGCTGCGTGTGTCGGGACCGAACCAGCGTCGCTTGCCGACGATCACACCCAGGCCCTTGCAGCGCAGCCGCTCCTCGGCATCGGGTTTGAGCGGTCCGATCATCGGCGCGACCTGGCGGGCCTCGAGCAGCGTCCGTGTGTAGCTGTCCTTGGGGCGGGCGAAGATCGTGTCGGTCGGCCCCGTCTCGACGATCGCCCCGTCGCGCATCACCATCACGCGATCGGCGTATCGGCGCACCACCGGCAGGTCGTGGGTAATCAGCAGCAGGCTCATGCCCAGGCGCTGCTGCAGTTCCACCAGCAGCTCCATGATCGTCTTGCGCAGCCCGGCATCGAGGGCGGTGGTCGGCTCGTCGGCGATCACGAGGCTCGGATTGCAGGCGATCGCCATGGCGATCATGGCGCGCTGGCGCTGCCCGCCGGAGAGCTGGTGCGGCATGGCCCGCATGACCCTGTCGGGCTGCGGCAGGCGCACCTGCTCGAGCAACTCGTGCACCCGTCGGCGCAGTGCATCGCCGCGCAGGCCCAGGTGGCGCACCAGCACCTCGGCGATCTGCGCGCCGATGGTCTTGAGCGGGTTGAGCGCCGTCATCGGCTCCTGGAAGATCATGCCGACCCGGCCGCCGCGCAACCGCCTGACCTGCGGCATGCTCATCGTGAGGACGTCCTCGTCCTCGAAGCGGATCTCCCCCCGGGTGACGGCGTCGGCGGCCTCGAACAGCCGCAGGATCGAGAGGGCCGTGACCGTCTTTCCCGAGCCGGACTCGCCCACCAGGGCAAGACGCTCGCCGCGGTCGAGGTGCAGCGACACCCCGCGCACGATCGGCGTCCCTCCCACCCGGACATCGAGCTTGCGTATGTCCAGCAGCGCCGACTCGTTGGTTCGGCGCGAGACGGCCGGGCCGGCGTGGCGGTCCGGATCGTCGGTTTCTGACGGCGGGTTGGCTATTGGTGCTGCCGGCATGGACTCTCCATCGTTGAGCTTGCGGGATCGCGCCACCGCCTCCGGTCGGGTGACGCGTTCGGGAAGGTCTGCACGAATCCATGGCCACCCTGGCCTGGCGAATCGCCCGTGACCAAGTCGCGCTTAAGCGGTATGGCATTCGTGCAGGGTTTCATAACGATAATCCATCTCGGCTCGCTGCGGCGAGTCATCGACGGGCATCTCGCCTCCCTCGCCCGCCCGGACGTCGAGATGGTCGCCGAGCGGATCAATGCACCATCCTGAAGGGCCTTCTGCGCCGTAACGCCTCCGTGGTCTATTTTCGTGGCCCGGAAACACGAATACATGCCCCCGCCGGGGGCAGGGAGCAAACCCATGGCACCCGGATTTCCCTTGAACGACATGGGGCGCATTGGCTGCCCACGGACCCTGGCGTTGGCCGGGCTGCTGGCCCTCGCCCCGATGGCGGCAATCGGCGCAGACTCGTCCAGTGAAGAGGCCGAATGGGAAGCTGCCCGAGAGGCGGCCGAAGAGCGGGCGCGCCAGGAGGAACGGGCCCGGCAGGTCAACGAGGGCGAACTCGCCTTCCTCACCGACACACCCGATCGGCAGGCCGCCCGCATGGAGAAAACCATCGAGCTCGATCGGCAGAGCCTCGAGGACGGCTGGGCCCGCATGGAGCAATGCCACCACAACCTCGACCCGGCCCCGGCGGTGCAGGTCGTCTACAACGACGAGCGCACACGGGACATCCGCATCACCGCGAGCGAGGATCTCGAGCAGGCCGAGGTCGACGGTGCCAGCGTACAGATGCGCGGGATCGAACGTGGCGCGAGCCTGTGCGTGTCGGCACAGGTGCTCGCCATCCAGCCGCACCCGGACGGGGCCGGCTACGTGGTCGACAACGGGCCGTTCATGCGGCGATTCCTCGACGGCTACTACCCGATGCAGGTACAGCTCGAGGTGCGCTGGCCGGCGGGGCTGCTCGCCTTCGAGGAAAGCACGCCGCCGGCCCAGCCGGGGCTCGAGATCGAGGCAACGGACACGGGCGTGAGCCTTGATGCCCATTTCGAGGGACGCCTGGAATCGCGACTGCACCTCGTGCGAGGAAAAGGATCGGAATGACCGTTCCAATCCGTTAGACTTGCACGTTTTGCCATGACAGATCCCGTCGCGCCTTCCTCTTCCGCCACGCCGCCTAGCGCCCCGAACTGGGCGGTGGAGGTGATCGCCCCGCCCGGCCTGGAAACTGCGCTGGCCGAGGAACTGCGCCACCTCACCGGCGAGGCGCTCAGCGATCGTCCGTTCGGGGCGAGCGGCGAACTGCCGGTCGAGGCCGTCTACCGTATCCTCGCCGACAGCCTGATCGCCGGGCGCGTCTACCTTCCCGTCGCGCGCGGTCGAGCCACCCAGAGCGACGAACTCTACGAGCTGGCCGACTCGGTCGACTGGTCGGCCCACCTCGGCGCCGGCGACAGCCTCTCGGTCTCCGCGACCGGGGGCAACGAGGCACTCCGGCACACCGGCTTCATCGCCACGCGCGTGAAGGATGCGATCGTCGACCAGTTTCGCGCCGCCACCGGCCAGCGACCGGACGTCGACAGCGAGGCGCCAGGGCTGCGACTGCATTGTCACGTCACCGGCAACGGCGAGGCCAGCCTCGCCATCGAGCTCTCCAACGGCTCCCTGCACCGGCGCGGCTACCGGGCCGATGGCGGCGAGGCCCCATTGCGCGAGAACCTGGCCGCCGGCCTGCTCTGGCGCGCACGCTGGCCGCAGTTGGCCAGCCTCGGCGGCGGTCTGTTCGATCCGATGTGCGGGTCGGGCACCTTCCTGACCGAGGCGGCACTCGCCCTGTGGGGGCTGCCCGACGCCCTGCGCCGTCAGCGACCGGGCTCGCCCGCCTGGCGCGGACACCAGTCCGAGGTCCGCGCCTCGATCCTCGCTGACGCGCCCCGCACCTGGCTCGAGACCCCGCCCGCCCGGGGCGCGCTGGCCATCGTCGGCCAGGACCGCGACCCCCTGCAACTGGCCGCCGCCCACGCCAACATCGAGGCCGCCGGGCTCGGCGAGGCGATCGAACTGGTCCATGCCGACAGCTTCCGCGCCCCGATCCCGGCGTCACTGCACGACCTCGATACCGGACTGCTGATCAGCAATGTGCCGTTCGGCCAGCGGATCGACGACACGCACGACGAAGCCGAATGGACGGCCCTGTGCTCGCGCTGGGTCAACTCCCTGCCCGGCTGGTACTGGGGCATCCTGCGCGCCGCCGAGAGCGAGGCCACCTGGCCGCTGCGTTTCGACAAGCGGCTGATGGTGCTCCACGGTGGCGTCGAGGTGGAGTTCCTGCGCGGGCAGTTCTCGGACAAGAGCTTGCGCGCCCCGTCGGGCCCGCACGCGCTGGCCGGGCGGCTGATCGAGCAGGGGCGGCGCGGCGAATACGACGCCGGCGACTTTGCCAATCGCCTGCGCAAGAACTGGAAGCAGCGAAAGCCACTGGTCAAGCAGGGCGAGAATGCCCTGCGCGTCTACGACGCCGACCTGCCCGACTTCAAGCTCGCCGTGGACTGGTATCGCACCGAGGATGGCGAGATCTGGCTCGATATCCAGGAATACCAGGCGCCCAAGCAGATCGACCCGCAGAAGGCCCGCACACGACTGGCCGCCGCCGTGGCGGTCGCGGTCGAGGTGCTGTCCGTCGACCCGGACTGTGTGGTCGTGCGGCAGCGGGCGCGCCAGTCCGGTCGCCAGCAATACGGTCGGCTTGGCGGCGAGCACATCGAACGGGTCCTGCGCGAGCGCGACACCCGCCTGTCGATCAACCTGACCGATTACCTCGACGTGGGGCTGTTCATCGACCACCGGCTGGTACGCGACCGCGTCGCGGAACTCTCGCGCGGCAAGCGACTGCTCAACCTGTTCTGCTACACCGGCAGCGCCTCGGTACGGGCCGCCGTCGCCGGGGCGGCCGCCACCACCTCCGTGGACCTTTCCAACACCTACCTCGACTGGGCCGAACGCAACTTCGCGCTCAACGGCATCGAGGTCGACGGCGACCATCGGTTGCTGCGTGCCGACGTGCTGCGCTGGCTGTCGCACCCGCCACGGGACGGCGAACGCTTCGACGTGATCTTTCTCGATCCGCCCTCGTTCTCCAACTCCAAGGCCATGGACGACACACTCGACGTTCAGCGGGACCACCCCGGTCTGATCCATGCCTGCCTGCCCTACCTCGCCCCGAATGGGGTGCTTGTCTTTTCAAACAACCGCAAAGGGTTTACATTGCACCCTTCCATCGAAAGCCGGTTCCAAATCGATGATATTTCGAAAAAAACCCTGCCCAGAGATTTCGCACGCACTCCCGAGCGACGTTTTGTCTGCGAAATCCGGCGCCGTTGAGGTGCCCCTGACAGGTCCGCTGGGTCCCTTGCCGACGAGCTCCCGTCACGCTCGCTGCCGTCCGTCAGGCCCCGCCCGCTGGGTGATCGGGGCAAGCCTTGCAGCCGCCGTGTCCCTTGGCGCCGGCTGTGCCAGCCAATCCGCTCTCGGCCCGTCGGATAACGACGACCGGGCCACCAAGACCGAGGAAGCGGCCACGTTCGTCGACCAGGCACGACGGGGCAACGAACTGCCCTATGACCCGCTCGAGACCATCGACACGCTCTCGGGGATGCACCCGCGCGCGATCGAGGCCGTCATCCAGGCCGTCGCGCAGCTCGGCACGCCCTACCGCTGGGGCGGTGAGTCGGCGGAACACGGCTTCGATTGCAGCGGGCTGACCCAGCATGCCTTCCGGGCCGCCAGCATCGACCTGCCACGCACCTCCGCCCAGCAGTACCAGGCAACCGAGCGGGTCGAGCGCGACGCCCTGCGTCCCGGCGACCTGGTCTTCTTCAAGCTCGACGGCAAGCGCATCGACCACGTCGGCATCTACGTGGGCGGGGAGCGCTTCATCCACGCTCCGTCCAGCGGCAAGACCGTCTCCTTCGCCAAGCTGAACAACGCCTTCTGGTCACGCAAGTACATTGGTGCAGGGCGCGCCGCCGAGGCCAATGAACTACAGTTGGCTGGACACCGACCGGAAAACCACTGAGTCGACCCATGGCCCGACGAGGCCATTTACAGGAACCGGTGATTCGAGCCGGACACCACACGTGTAACGGGCAAGCGCCGACGAGGCCGGAATCGGAAGGACTAACGACGCCCGACAGGGAGGGCTTCTGCCATGGAACGAAGGCAGTTTCTCGTCGCCGGCGCACTCGGCCCGCTTGCGGCCCTGTCGGGCTGTGAGCGCCGTGAGCCCCTGTTGCGTGTCTCCGGCATCACCTGGGTCGGCTACGAGCCCCTGTTCCTCGCCCGCTCCCTCGACCTGCTGCCCGCCGATCGCATCCGCCTGATCGAATCCCCGTCGAACACAAACAGCCTGATGCAGCTGGCCTCGGGCGAGGTCGAGGCGGCCACGCTGACCCTGGACGAATTCATTCTCGCCCGTGCCGGCGGCATCCCCGTACACGTCGCGCTGGTGTTCGACACCTCCCAGGGAGCCGACGTGGTCATGGCCCGCCCGGGCATCGAACGACTCGAGGACCTCGCCGGCAAACGAATCGGGGTGGAGGAAACGGCCGCCGGGGCCCTGATGCTGCGAAAGACGCTCGATGCCGCCGGCCTGAAGACCGATGATGTCACCCGCGTGGCGGTGATCGGTGGTGGTCATGTCGACGTCTACCGGGGGAACAAGGTCGACGCGGTCGTCAGCTACGAACCCTTCGCCTCGCGGCTCGAATCCCACGGTGCCCGGCGACTCCATGACAGCAGCGCCTTCCCCGGCCTGATCGTCGACGTACTCGCCGTCAGCGACCGCGCGATCCGCCGTCAGCCCATGGCTCTCACCGAACTCCTGGCCGCCTACTTCGAGGCCCTGGGCGTGGTCCGATCGAGCCCCGGCCGGGCCCACCGGCTGATGGCACCGCGACTTGGACTGTCGGTGGAAGAGACCGCACGGGCCTATGACGGCATCGCCCTGCTCGGCGTCTCCGAAAACCGGACGTGGCTCGAGCCGCCGTCGACTCCGCTGACCAAGGCGGCCCGCACGGTGGCCGACATCATGCAGGCCAATACCCTGATCGAGCATGTCCCCGAACTCTCGGACATTGCCACCGCGCGCTTCCTGCCGGAGGGACCATGAAGTTGCCGCGCCTGTCGTTGCGCCTGATGGTCCCGCTGGGGCTCGCTGTCCTGTTCCTGATGATCACCGGGGTCTCGCTGATCAACGGCATACACAATCGCGCCGAGATCTTCGTCGCCGATTCCAGCCAGCGACTGCTCGGTTACACCACCGAGATCGCCCGCACCATCGAGCAAGGGGGACTGGACAACCCCGGCCTGCTCAACGCCCGGGTGAGCAGCATCCTGAGCGACCCGCGCGTCGACATGCTGATCGCTGTCGGCCCGGACCGCGAGGTGCTGGTCGCTCCCCGCCAGACCTGGCTGGGCCAGCCAGTCGATGATCTCTTCACCGACCTTGCCCCGGATTCCTTCCTCGAACGCCAGAACGAACGCCTGCCCCACCTCGAGGAAATCGAGGACGGAGGGATCATGCGGGCACTGCAGTCCTTCGAGCTCCCGGGTCTCGCGGAACGGCCACGGACGGAAAGCCGGGGCGTGGTCTGCGTGCGAATGGATCTGACCGACTCGCTTGCCCGCATTCGCAACGAAGCGATCCTCGCCCGTCTACCCGAGGCGGGGGTGATGCTGCTGATCATCCTGCTCACCGCCTGGATGCTCGACAGCCAGATCACGCGGCCACTGGGGCACCTGCGTGACGCGGCCATGCGGCTGCGTCACGGCGACCACGGGGTACGACTGCCCGAGCGCGGCTACAGCGAGATCGCCGAGGTCGCCCAGGGCTTCAACGCGATGGCCCGCGCCGTTGCCGAGGCAAGCAAGAAGCTTCTGGAAAGCGAACGACGTCTGGCCGTCACCCTCGATTCGATCGGCGACGGACTGATCGCCACCGACCTCGAGGGTCACGTAACCCTGATGAACCCGGTCGCCGAGCGCCTGACGGGCTGGTCGCGCGAGGAGGCGATCGGCCAACCCATCGAATCCGTGTTCGTCATCTGCCACGCCGACGGCGACCGCCCGGTCGCCGTCCCGATCCGTCACGTACTCGACGAGGGCACCCTGGTCAGACTGGCCAACCATACCGTGCTCACCGATCGGCACGGGAACCGCCACCACATCGCCGACAGTGCCGCACCAATCCGGCACAAGGATGGCTCGCTCGAGGGCGTGGTACTGGTCTTTCGTGACGTGAGCCGGGAATACCAGTTGCGCGAGGCGCTGGCCGAGAGCGAGCAGCATTTCCGCACGCTGGCCGACAACGGTCAGGCCCTGATCTGGACGGCGGATGTCGACGGGCAACGCGACTACGTCAACCGCCCCTGGCTCACCTTCACCGGCCTGACCCGGGACGAGGCACTCGGCGAGTCCTGGCAACACGCCATCCATCCCGACGACCTGCCCGATCTGAAACAGGAGCTCGCCTCCGCCTACGAGCGACGGGTGTCGTTCACGCGGGAATATCGACTACGGCATCACAGCGGCGAGTACCGCTGGTTACTCGCCAAGGGCACGCCCCGCTTCAACAGCCGTGGCGAGTTCATCGGCTTCATGGGGCAATGTGTCGACATCACCTCCGACAAGGAAACCGCCGCGCGGCTGGAACGACTGGCCTACCACGACGGCCTCACCGACCTGCCCAACCGCGCCCTGCTGCTCGACCGGGTCGATCAGGCCATCCGGCAGCGCAAGCGCCATGGTGGCGTCGGTGCCCTGCTCTACGTCGATCTGGACGAGTTCAAGCAGGTCAATGACCTATACGGGCATACCGGAGGCGATCAGGTACTCATCGAGGTCGCCCACCGGTTGACCGGGCTGGTGCGAGACACCGACACCATCGCCCGCATGGGCGGGGACGAGTTCCTGGTGCTGGTGCCCGAACTGGCCGACGACGTCGACAACGCGAGGCGTTCGGCCCTGGCGCTGGCCGACAAGCTGCGCTGGGCCATCGAACAGCCGCTCGAGTTCGACGCGTTCCGCCACCTGGCGACGGCGAGCGTCGGCCTGACACTGTTTGCCGGCAAGGTCGACAACGCCGAGGATCTGGTGCGCGAGGCGGATATCGCGATGTACCAGGCCAAGCGGGCCGGACGCAACAACCTGGTCAACTTCGAGTCGGGCATGGTCGAGTCGGTGACCCGGCGCTATCGGCTCGAACAGGAACTCAAGCTCGCCCTGGAACGAGGCCAGTTCGAACTCCACCTGCAATCCCAGGTCGATCGCGACGAGCGGGTGGTGGGCGCCGAGGTACTGCTGCGCTGGCGCCACCCGGTGCGGGGCCTGGTCTCGCCCGGCGAGTTCATCCCGGTGGCCGAGGAGTCCGGCCAGATCATCGCCATCGGCGAGTGGGTGCTGACCGAGGCCTGCCACCTGTTACATGGCCTGGAGCACTCCACGCCGACGGGGCATCCGGTGCCGAACATCTCCGTCAACGTCAGCCCACGCCAGTTCCGCACGCCCGACTTCGTCGAGCGCGTCCGGCAGACCATCGAGCAGACCGGCATCGAGCCGTCCCACCTGATGATCGAGATCACCGAGAACATGCTGGTCAGCCATGCCTCGGACGCCATCGCCCGCATGCGCGCGCTCGCCGCCCTGGGACTGGCGTTCTCCATCGACGACTTCGGTACCGGCTACTCGTCGTTCGCCTATCTCAAGCGCCTGCCGCTGAGCGAGATCAAGCTCGACAAGAGCTTCGTCGACGACGTCCCGGGTAGCCCCGGGGACACGGCGATGGTCGAGGCGATACTCGCGATGGCCGCTCGTCTCGGCATCGACGTGGTCGCCGAGGGCGTGGAAACCTGCGAACAGTTCGATTACCTCAAGGCAAACGACTGTACGCGCTTCCAGGGCTTCTGCTTTGCCCGCCCGATCCCGGCACGCAAGTGGATCAACGAACGGCTCGAGGCCATGGAAGACCCGCCGCGCGACTGATCCGCCCCATCGCTCATCCGGCCCGGCTCGCCCCCAAGCACCCCACCGTTCGGCGGTAAAAGACAAGATCCCGTCCCTGCTCGGAGACGCATCTATTCGATCGATGCCTGGGTCCAGTCCACCGGCACGTCGCCGTCGACGAAACGCAGGGTCAGGGCCAGCCGTCCCTCGGCCCGCCCCAGGCGCTCGACCTCCTCGGCCCGCTTGACCAGCACCCCCGGCGCCCCCTCGCGCCTCTCGACCAGGGCGTAGCCCCGCTTCTGTACCTGGCGCGGCCCGAGCGCCTCGAGCTGCCGGCACAGCGCGGCCAGGCGGGCCCGCTCCTCACGCAGACGGCGATCGAGGCTCTTCGGGTCGAGTCGCGCGGCATCCAGCCGGGCCCGCCAATGCGGCATCTGCCGCTCCCGAGTGATCAGCAGCCGCCGCGAGAGCGCGTCCATCCGCTCGGACTCCGCCCGATGCTTCGCGTTCATCGCACGATGAAGCCGGGCGGTCGGTTCGGCCACTTGCGCGCGGAGGGCCTCGAGCCGTCGCCGGGGATGGCCGCCCTCGAGCCGCCGACGCAGGCCGTGCATACCGTCGCGACCCAGGGCGATGCGTCGCTCGATCCCGTGGCGCAGCGGCGAGCTCAGCCCGGCGAGTCTCAACCGACCGAGTCGCAGGCGCTCGGCCGGCCCGGCACGCTGCAGACGACGAGCCAGGCCGTCGAGATGCTGGGATCCGGCCTGCAGGCGGGACTCCCAGCCTCGCCGCGCCCGGTCGGCCTGTCGGACGACCTGCTGGCGCATGTCACTCGCCGTGATCGGAGTGGCAAGTTCCGCCGCCCCGGTCGGGGTGGCCGCCCGGCGATCGGCCACCAGGTCACAGAGCGTGATGTCCGTCTCGTGCCCCACGCCGCTGATCACCGGCACCGGGCAGTCGTACAGGGCACGCACCAGCGCCTCGTCGTTGAAGGACCAGAGGTCCGATAAAGAGCCACCGCCGCGCACGATGAGCGCCACGTCGAAATCGTCCACCGTGAGCTGCGAGACGGCCTGGCGCAGCTCGCCGGCCGACTCCGCCCCTTGTACCCGGACCGGAAACAGCGTCACCCGTGCCAGCGGCAGCCGCCGAGCGAGGGTGACCCGCACGTCATGGATTGCCGCTCCCGTGTCCGAGGAGATCACCGCGATGTGCCCCGGCAGCCGGGGCGTGGGACGCTTGTGCTCGGGGGCGAACAGCCCCTCGGCCAGCAGGCGCTGCTTGAGTCGCTCGAATTCGGCCGCCAGCCGACCCTCGCCGGCCGGCGCGATCGACTGCACGATCAGCTGGTAGGCGCCGCGCTCGGTATAGATGCCCAGGCGACCGGTCACCACCACCTCCTCGCCCTCGCGCAAGGGATGGGCATTACGTTGCGCGTTACCGCGAAAGAACGCGCAACGCAGCTGGGACCGCTCGTCCTTCAGAGCGAAGTAGTGATGGCCGGAGGCCGCGCGCTTGTGTTCGCTGATCTCGCCGACCACCTCGACCACGCCGAACACCTGGCCGAGCAGATCGCCGGCCTGCTTGTTGATCTGGGTTACCGAGAGGGCGGCCGATCCGGTGAGAGAAGACATGGGCACGATCCGTGATCAAGCAGGAGATACGTAGAGGGGACAGCGGAACGGCCCCCGAAGGGAGGGCACGAAAAAGGCCGCGAACACTGTCCGCGGCCCGATAGGCTGGCTGTTTTGTCTGGCGACCGGCCAGCTCAAGCGGGCTGGCCGGGACCATCAGCCCCTTACCAGGAAGCCGGGCCGGCGTCCTTCTGCTCAGCCCACTGCTCCTCGGCCAGTGCCTGGAGTTCCTTGATGTACTCGGCCTTCTCGATGGCCTTGTCGTACTCGCCCTTCTCTGCCAGCTTGTCGGCTTCGCCGAACAGGGGCTTCTTCGGGTGCGGGCTCCAGGCGGCGTAGCCCTTCTCCTGAACGGCCTCGACCGCGGCCTGGGCTTCTTTCTTCGCCTTTTCGTAGTCGGATTCGCTGGCGGCGTTGGCCATGCCGACCGAACCGATCAGGGCAAAGCCCGCCGCTGCGGCAACAACACGTGCTGTTTTAATCATTATTTACTGCCTCCTAGGTGGTTTGCTCTTGTAGCGAGTCCGACTTTAGCGCAATAAAACTCGGAAGGCCAACAAGCCTGCTTATGCGGCCAAAACCGCATTAGGGTGACGCCTGCGCGGGGGTCAACCCACCCGGACATTTACCCATCGCGCGCGGGTCTCTATAATTGCGCCGACACTTTCTACCATCCGCAAGAGTCCCCCAACCATGCGAATCCTCGAGGAAGGTCTCACCTTCGATGATGTGCTGCTGATCCCGGCCCGCTCCTCGGTACTGCCGCGGGATGTATCGCTCGTCACGCGCCTGACACGCAATATCGACATCAACATCCCGCTGATCTCCGCGGCGATGGACACGGTAACCGAGGCGCGCCTCGCCATCGCACTCGCACAGGAAGGGGGCCTGGGGATCATCCACAAGAACATGTCGGCCGCCCAGCAGGCCGAACACGTGCGCCGGGTGAAGAAGCACGAGTCCGGCGTCATCAAGGACCCGATCACCGTCACGCCGGACACCAGCATCCGCGACGTGCTCAAGATCACCCGCGATCACTCGATCAGCGGTGTACCGGTGGTCAGCGAAGGCAAGCTCGTCGGCATCGTCACCAGCCGTGACCTGCGCTTCGAGCAGAACCTCGATCAGGCCGTCGCCAACATCATGACGGGCGAGGACCAGCTGGTGACCGTCAAGGAAGGGGCCAACCGCCGCGAGGTCGAGGCCCTGCTGCACAAGCACCGCATCGAGAAGGTGCTGGTGGTCAACGATGCCTTCGAGCTGCGCGGCATGATCACCGTCAAGGACATCCAGAAGTCCACCGACTACCCCAACGCCTGCAAGGATGCCTCCGGTCAACTGCGCGTCGGCGCGGCCGTCGGGACCGGCGGTGACACCGAGGAGCGCATCGAGGCGCTGGTCGCCGCCGGCGTCGACGTGATCGTGGTCGACACCGCCCACGGCCACAGCAAGGGCGTCATCGACCGGGTGGCCTGGGTCAAGAGCCGCTACCCACAGGTGGACGTGATCGGCGGCAACATCGCCACCGGCGAGGCCGCGCTCGAACTGGCCGAGGCCGGCGCGGACGCGGTCAAGGTGGGCATCGGCCCGGGCTCGATCTGCACCACCCGCATCGTCGCAGGCGTGGGCGTGCCGCAGATCACCGCCATCTCCAACGTCGCCGAGGCGCTCAAGGGTACGGACGTGCCGCTGATCGCCGACGGCGGGGTGCGATTCTCCGGCGACTTCGCCAAGGCCATGGCCGCAGGCGCCCACAGCGTCATGGTCGGCTCGATGCTGGCCGGCACCGAAGAGTCACCCGGCGAGGTCGAGCTGTTCCAGGGCCGCTCGTACAAGTCCTACCGCGGCATGGGCTCGCTCGGCGCGATGCAGCAGGGTTCCTCCGACCGCTACTTCCAGGGCGGCACGGCTGCCGAGAAACTCGTCCCGGAAGGCATCGAGGGCCGCGTACCCTACAAGGGCTCGCTGGTGGCGATCGTGCACCAGATGATCGGTGGGCTGCGCGCCTCGATGGGTTACGTCGGCGCGAAGGACATCGAGACCATGCGCAAGCTGCCGCAGTTCGTGCGCATCACCAACGCGGGCATGCTCGAATCGCACGTCCACAACGTGTCGATTACCAAGGAAAGCCCGAACTACCGGGTATAGATCGATCCAGCGCCCCGGCCGGGGCGCCCCGTTTTGCATCGACCCGGCCTCGCCTGCCGGGTCGAATCGTTACAGGGCCGATGCCGGACGGGCATCGGCCCCACGCTGACAATCACGGACCACACGATGACCGTTTCACCGACCATCCCGCATCCCGACATCCACGCCGAGCGCATCCTGATCCTGGACTTCGGCTCGCAATACACCCAGCTGATCGCCCGCCGCGTGCGTGAGTCGCGCGTGTACTGCGAGATCCATTCCTGGGATGTCGACAATGCCTTCGTCCGTAACTTCAACCCCACCGGCATCATCCTCTCCGGCGGGCCGGAGTCGGTCATCGACCCGCAGAACGCCCCGGCCGCCCCGGAGATGGTCTTCACACTGGACGTGCCGGTCCTGGGCATCTGCTACGGCATGCAGACCATGGCCGCCCAGCTCGGTGGCAAGGTGGAGAATGCCAGCCACCAGGAATTCGGTTTTGCGAAGGTACGAGCCCGCGGCCACACGGCCCTCTTGAAGGACATCGAGGACGAGGTCACCGAAGAGGGCTTCGGCCTGCTCGACGTCTGGATGAGCCACGGCGACCACGTGGTCGAGCTGCCCGAGGGGTTCAAGCTGATGGCCTCGTCGGACAACGCGCCGATCGCCGGCATGGCCGACGAGTCGCGGCATTTCTACGGGCTGCAGTTCCACCCCGAGGTCACCCATACACGCCAGGGCGCGCGCATCATCCACCGCTTCGTCCGCGACATCTGCGACACACAGGGCCTGTGGCGCTCGGAGGCCATCATCGAAACGATGATCGAGCAGGTGCAGGAAAAGGTGGGCGACGAGGAAGTCATCCTCGGGCTGTCCGGCGGGGTGGATTCCTCGGTGGTCGCCGCCCTGCTCCACCGCGCCATCGGCGATCAGCTCACCTGCATCTTCGTCGACAACGGCCTGTTGCGCGAAGGCGAAGGCGACCAGGTGATGCGCACCTTCGCCGAGCATCTGGGCGTGCGCGTGATCCGCGTCGATGCCCAGGAGCAGTTCCTCTCCCGTCTGGCCGGCGAGCCGGACCCGGAGAAAAAGCGCAAGATCATCGGCAACACCTTCATCGACATCTTCGACGAACAGGCCGGCAAGCGCGAGAACGCCCAGTGGCTGGCGCAGGGAACCATCTACCCCGACGTGATCGAGTCGGCCGGGTCGAAGACCGGCAAGGCGCACGTGATCAAGTCGCACCACAACGTCGGCGGCCTGCCCGAGCACATGAAGCTCGGCCTGGTCGAGCCGTTGCGCGAGCTGTTCAAGGACGAGGTGCGCCAGATCGGTCTCGAGCTCGGCCTGCCCAGCGAGATGATCATGCGCCACCCCTTCCCCGGCCCGGGGCTGGGCGTGCGCATTCTCGGCGAGGTCAGGCACGAGTACGCCGAACTGCTGCGCCGCGCCGATGCCATCTTCATCCACGAGCTGCGCGAGGCCGGTCTCTACGACCAGGTCTCGCAGGCCTTTGCCGTGTTCCTGCCGGTGCGCTCGGTCGGCGTGATGGGCGACGGTCGTCGCTACGACTACGTCGTCGCGCTGCGCGCGGTGGAGACCATCGACTTCATGACCGCCCGCTGGGCCCGCCTGCCCTACGAGTTCCTGGAAAAGGTCTCGCTGCGCATCGTCAACGAGGTCCGCGGCATCTCGCGGGTGGTCTACGACGTCACCGGCAAGCCGCCCGGCACCATCGAATGGGAATGAGCCTCGCCGAGCCGGGGCAGCCGGGCTCGCAACCACGCAACGGAGAGCACTGATGGAAGGATTCTCGCCCGCCTGGGCCTGGGCCGTGATCGGGCTGGTACTGGCACTCGCCGAACTGCTTACCGGCGCGTTCGTGCTGCTGGCGCTCGGGGTCGCCGCGCTGATCACCGCGCTGCTCTCCGCCCTGACCGGCATGGGTCTGGTGGTCCAGTTGGTGGTGATGGGCATTGCCAGCGGCATTCTCGTGCCCCTGGCCATCTACCGGATTCGCCCGATGTTCAGCCCCAGGGGCGTGAAGTACGGCACCACGGGGGCGGGCTCCGAGGCGGGCAAGACCTTCACGGTCGAACCGATGCGCTTCGACCCCTCGCTGCCGGCGATCCGCGTCAACGGCGACCAGTATCGAATCCAGCCGGTCGACGAGCACGAACGACCGTCGGATCGGCAGGTTGACTTCGGCCAGCACGTGCAACTGCTCCGCTTCGAGGGCACCATCGCCCTGGTCCGGCCATCGGACTGAACCACGCAAAAGGAATCGTCACATGGGTATTTCCGCCGGGCTCGTCATCGCCCTGATCCTCCTGGGCCTCGGCCTGTTCATCGTCATCAAGGGGCTGCTGATCGTGCAGCAGTCCGAGGTGATGGTGATCGAGCGCCTGGGCAGCTATCACCGCACGCTGGAAAGCGGCATTCACGTCATCATCCCGTTTCTCGACAAGCCGCGTTCGATTCAGATGATCCGCTACGAGAAGGTCGGCAAGGAATTCCAGCCGATCGCGTCGTTCGAAAAACGCATCGACCGGCGCGAGACGGTCATGGACTTCCCCGGCCAGCCGGTGGTCACCACCGACAACGTGACCGTGAACATCAACGGGGCGCTGTACTACCAGATCATCGACCCCAAGCGCGCGATCTACGAGATCGAGAACATGAGCCAGGCCGTCGAGGTGCTGGCAAAGACCACCCTGCGCTCGGTGGTCGGCAAGATGGAACTCGACAAGCTGTTCGAGTCCCGTGGCGAGGTCAACGACGCCATCCAGGCGGCGATGGAAGAGCCGGCATCCAAGTGGGGCGTGAAGATATCCCGCGTCGAGGTCCAGGACATCTCCATGCCGCAGGAAGTCGAGGAGGCCATGCGCCTGCAGATGGCCGCCGAGCGCCGCCGCCGTGCGACCGTCACCGAAGCCAACGGCGAGCGCGAGGCACAGATCGCCATCGCCGAGGGCGAGAAGCAGTCCGCCATCCTCAACGCCGAGGGCGACAAGCAGGCCGCCATCCTGCGTGCCGAGGGCGAACAGCAATCGATCACGCTGGTCCTCCAGGCACTCGGCGAATCCGACGAGAACAAGCAGACGGTCGTCGGCTACCTGCTGGGCCAGAGCTACATCAAGCAATTGCCGGACATTGCCAAGGAAGGCGAGCGGATCTTCATCCCCTACGAGTCCTCCGCACTGATCGGCTCGATGTCGATGTTCCGCGACGTGGCGGGCACGCCGGAAATGGCCGAAGCCGCGGCCAGGCAGGCCCTGCGTGGCGGGGTCGTCGGTGGCACGGCAGGCGGCTGAGCCGGCCCGCATCGCCCTCATCGGCTGCCGCCACACCTCAATGAAGCCGGCGTCTCCATCACCTGACGGTACCGACCCGGCCACGATCGGCCGTGACCGCCATTTCCTGACCGAGGCACTCGCCCTCGCCCGGCTGTCCATCGAGGCCGGCGAGGTCCCTGTCGGCGCGGTCGTGGTCGACGCCCAAGGCACGATCATCGGGCGCGGCCACAACCGGCCCGTGGCCCTGCACGACCCCAGCGCCCACGCGGAGATTCTCGCCATGCGCGAGGCGGGAGAACGGCTGGGCAACTATCGCCTCGACGACTGTACCCTGTACGTGACACTCGAACCCTGCCCCATGTGCCTGGCCGCCGCCTCGCACGCGCGCATTGCCCGGATCGTCTACGCCGCCCCCGACCCGCGCGCCGGCGCCTGCGGCAGTGCCATCGACCTCAACCGCGCCGACTGGCACCACTTCCGCCCTGTCATCGACACCGGTCCCTGTGAGACCGAGGCCGCCGAACTGCTCACCCAGTTCTTCCGCGATCGCCGCTGACGGGCATAATCCGTCCGCGTCGGAGCGAAGCATCCGCGTACAATGTGCCGCTCTCAACTTTCACACCTGCCTTCTGACACCTCGATCCCATGCCCCTTCTGACCGTAGAAAACCTGCAATTCGCCATCGGCGACCGCAAGCTCCTCGACCACGTCAACCTCACCATGGAGCGCGGCGACAAGTTCGCGCTGATCGGCCGCAACGGCGAGGGCAAGTCCACCTTCCTCAAGATGCTCGCCGGCATTCAGCGCGCCGACGACGGCCAGATCCGCCTCGAGCCGGGGGCCAGGGTCGCCTACCTGCCGCAGGATCCTCACCTGGACACGGACGACTCGGTGTATTCCGTGATCGCCGAGGGACTGGGCGACCTGCACGACGTGCTGACCGAATACCACCGGCTGGCACAGAACGCCGACAACGACGCGGCGCTCGACCGCCTCTCGACCCTGCAGCACGAACTGGAAACCCGAGACGGCTGGATGGCCGGGCAGAAGATCGACGAGGTGGTTACCCGGCTGGGACTCGACCCCGACGCCTCGGTGCGCGGGCTGTCGGGCGGCGAGCGCCGCCGCGTGCTGCTCGGCCAGGCACTGGTGCTCGAGCCCGAGCTGCTGCTGCTCGACGAGCCGACCAACCACCTGGATATCAGCGGCATCGAGTGGCTCGAAGACCTGGTCAAGCGTTTCAACGGCGCGGTGGTCTTCATCACCCATGACCGGGCGTTCCTCAAGCGGCTGGCCAACGGCATCATCGAGCTGGACCGCGGCCACCTGACCACCTGGCCGGGCGACTACGACAACTACCTGCGCCGCGTCGAGGAGCGCGCCAATGCCGAGGCGCAGGAGAACGCCCGCTTCGACAAGACGCTCGCGCAGGAGGAGATCTGGATCCGCCAGGGCATCAAGGCCCGCCGGACGAGGAACGAGGGCCGGGTACGCAACCTGGAGAAGCTGCGCGCCGAGCGCGCCGCCCGGCGCGAGAAGGCCGGCCGCGTGGCGCTTTCGGCCGACTCGGGCAAGACTTCCGGAAAGATCATCGCCGAGACCGAGCACGTCGATGTCACCTTCGGCGACAAGACCGTCATCCGGGATCTATCCACCACGATCCTGCGCGGCGACCGCGTCGGGCTGGTCGGCCCCAACGGTGCGGGCAAGTCCACCCTGATCAAGCTGCTGCTCGGCCAGATCGAGCCCACGGCGGGCAAGATCAAGCGCGGCACGCAGCTCGAGGTGGCCTACTTCGACCAGCACCGCGCGCAATTGCGTGACGACTGGACCGCGCTGGAGAACCTCTGCGACGGTGGCGACCGGCTGCAGGTGGGCGAGTCCAACGTCCACGGCATCGGCTACCTGCAGCAGTTCCTGTTCACCCCCGAGCGGGCACGCACCCGGGTGGAACTGCTCTCCGGCGGGGAACGCAACCGCCTGCTGCTGGCCAAGCTGTTCGCCAAGCCCGCCAACCTGCTGGTGCTCGACGAGCCCACCAACGATCTCGATCTCGAGACCCTCGAGGTGCTCGAACAGGCGCTGGCCGACTACGACGGCACCCTGCTGCTGGTCAGCCACGACCGGGCGTTTCTCGACAACGTCGTCACCAGCCTGCTGGTGTTCAAGGGCGACGGCGAGATCGAGGAGGTCTTCGGTGGCTATCAGGACTACCTGGAGCGCCACGAAGCCAAGACCACCGCGCCCGTCTCGCCGAAGACGACCCGGTCGACGGCCGGCAAGGGCTCGTCACCATCGCCGAAACCGAAGAAGACGAAGAAGCTCTCCTACAAGGATCAGCGCGAACTCGACGCCCTGCCCGCCCGTATCGAGGCACTGGAGGCCCAGCAGGCCGAACTGCAGAGCACCATAAACGACCCGGCCTTCTACCAGGGCGATCCCGCCAAGATCGAGAGCACGCTCGCGCGGGTTTCCGAACTGGAACGGGAACTCGAGGCGATCCTCGAACGATGGATGGAACTGGAAACCAAGTAAGACCGGTCAGAACCATCCGGTCGGATGGCAATCCGGCCCGCCTTTCGCCGCTACGAACCTCGTCGTGCCAACAGCACCTTATTGCCCCATAGAAATATTGTGGTTAAAGGTTCCGGCGGATCAGCCGATCAAACGAATCCAAAATCACCTGCAACTCGACCCAGACGAAGCGGAGTTCACGCATGCCTGCCCTGTTCAAGAATCTCACCATCGGTGCCCGACTTGCCCTTGGTTTCGCCCTGGTCATCATTTTCATCGCGGCCCTGATCATCCCGCTGGTGATTTCCGAGTTCTCGGCCACGATCAAGCAGGCGCAACAACGCGAGCTCAAGAGCCTGTTCGAGAGCGCTCAGGTCGAAATCCGCGCCGAGGGTCGGCTGGCCGAAGCATTGAGTACGGCCGTCTCACGCATTCCTGACGTGGAACAGGCCATGGCCGATCAGGATCGTGACCGTATCCGCGAACTGACCCTGCCAATGTTCGCCACCATGCGCGATGACTACGGCGCCCGCCAGTTCCAGTTCCACCTGCCGCCGGCCACCTCCTTCTTCCGGGTCCACAACCCGGCAAAGCATGGTGACGACCTCTCCAGTTTCCGGAATACGGTGCTGGCAACCAACAACGAGCAAAAGCGCATTCGCGGTCTCGAACGGGGTGTCGCGGGTCTCGGCATGCGCGGCATCGCCCCGATCAGCCACCAGGGCGAGCACCAGGGCAGTGTCGAGTTCGGCATGAGCTTCGGTCAGTCGTTCTTCGACAAGTTCAAGGATGGCAACGGCGTCGACATCGGGCTGTATCTGGAGAGCGACGGGGGCAATTTCGAGACCTTCGGCTCGACCCTCGACGACCCGTCCGCACTCGATCGCGAGCAGCTCCTGGCGGCCCGGGGCGAGACGACGATCTGGGAACACGCGCTCGGTGAGACCCCCACGGTGACCTATGCCGACACCATCGACGATTTCTCCGGCGAGCCGGTGGGCGTGCTCGCGGTGAGCATGGACCGCAGCGAATACGTCGAGCGCCAGGCCGCCGCCCGCAACAAGGTGATCTCCGTGATGGCGGTTGCGATCGCCATTGCCGCCATCATCGGCTTTCTGATCACCCGCAGCATTACCCAGCCGCTGCGTCGCACCGTCCGGGCGATGGACGACATCGCCGCGGGTGACGGCGACCTGACCCAGAAACTCGACGAGAGCGGCCGCGACGAGATCGCCGACCTGTCGGCCGCGTTCAACCGCTTCGCCGGCAAGATGCGCGAGTCGATTCACGAGGTGGCCAATTCCACCGGCCAGCTCTCTGCCTCGGCCGAGGAGCTCTCTCAGATCACCGCGGACACCAACGAGGGCGTGCAGCGGCAACGAGAGGAGACCGAGATGGTCGCCACCGCGATGAACGAGATGACCACCACGGTCCAGGACATCGCCCAGAACGCCTCGGGCGCCGCCGATGCCGCCCAGAATGCCGACGAGGAGGCCAAGGACGGTCAGCGCGTGGTCAACGAGACCATCGACCACGTCGCCGCCCTGGCCGACGAGATCGAGGCAGCCGGTGGCATCATCGGCAATCTCGAGGCGGCCAGCGAGAAGATAAGCACGGTGGTCGACGTAATCCGCGAGATCGCCGAGCAGACCAACCTCCTGGCGTTGAACGCCGCCATCGAGGCCGCCCGTGCCGGAGAGCACGGCCGCGGTTTCGCGGTAGTCGCCGAGGAAGTGCGCTCACTGGCCAGCAAGACCCAGGCCTCCACGCAGGAGATCCGCGAGATGGTCGAGAGCATCCAGGGCGGTTCCAAGCAGGCGGTCGGCGCCATGCAGAGCAGCCAGGAGCACGCCCGCAAGACCGCCGAGCAGGCCCGCGAAGCCGGCCAGTCGCTGATGACCATCACCCGCGCGATCGAGACGATCACCGACATGAACCACCAGATCGCCTCGGCGGCCGAGGAACAGGGCCAGGTGGCCGAGGAGATCAACCGCAACGTCGCGAACATCAACGAGGCGGCCTCGCAGACCGCCGAAGGCGGCCAGCAGACCTCCACCGCCAGTCAGGAGCTGGCGCAACTGGCCTCGCAGCTGCAGGCACTGGTCAACCAGTTCAAGACCTGATCGTCGACATCTCGAGTTCAGCCAAGCCCCGCACCGATCGGTCGCGGGGCTTTTTTGTCCGGCGATCGGGATTGGCGAGAACCGCACGGGACTCAGTCGGCGGACGCTTCCTCGGCCCGCATGCGCGCGCGGATGAACTCGCTGTGCGGCACGTAGAGCAGATCCGAGATCTGGCGGATGATCGACTCCTCGAGGTGATGCTTGCCGGCATCGGCGTAGGCCACCTGCCACAGGGTCTCGACCACCTGGCACTTGCGTTCCGGGTCGAGCTGCTCGTTGAGCACGCGCACGAACGGGAAGAAGCCGGTCGAATCGTCGACCTCGGCCGCCGCGTGACGGACCAGCGCGTCCGCGTCGTCGGCCGTCATGGCGAAATCGTCGACCAGGGTGCGGCGAATCACGTCGAGCTCCTCGTCGGCCACGTCGAAGTCGGCGCGGGCCACCTCCATCAGCAGGATGGCCACCGCCGCGTCGACGCGCGTCTCCCGCGTGGCCTGTGTACCCGACGCGTCGGGCAGAAAGAGGGATTGCAGGGTCTTTAGCATCGGGGGATCTGTCGGTTTGGCGAAGTGTGCAGGTCGGACCAGCGTAGTCGGTGACCGTTCCCGGTGCCGGGCTCGGGTAGAATTCCCCGCACGATGAAACGCCTGCTCACCAAACGCTTCCCCCAGCCCGGGGTCAGCCATCTCGACCACCCGTTGGGCGAAATCCGGCTGCAGCGGAAATCCATCCGGCACCTGTACCTGCGACTCGACCCGGCGGACGGGGCCCTGCGCGTCAACGCGCCCCGACGGATCAGCGATCGCGCCGTGCGAGCCTTCGTGAGCAGCCGTGCCGACTGGATCGATTCGCAGCGGCGCCGACTGGCCGACCGACCTCCCGTCATCGTCGAGGGACGACTCCCGAACCGACTGCATCTGTTCGGCGAGGAACACGCACTTGTCCGGGAAGACGACGAAACCGTCATGCGGGGGCAGTTGCACCGCGCGTCCGACACCATCCACATCCGCAGCACCGGCGTCGAGCAGGCTCGGGCGCTACTGCGCGAGCATTGCCGCCGACAGTTCAAGGCCCTGCTCGACCAGCGTGTGCCCGCCTGGGCCGATCACATGGGGCTGGCCTGCCCCGAAACCCGCATCCGGCGCATGCGCTCGCGCTGGGGCACCTGCAACATCCAGGCGCGACGCATCTGGCTGAACCTCGAACTGGTGCGCCTGCCGGTGGAGGCCATCGATCTGGTGATCGTCCACGAACTGGCCCACCTGGTCGAGCGCGGCCACAACCCCCGCTTCTACGGCGTGATGGACCGCGCCTACCCCGACTGGCGCCGCTGGGAACCGACCCTGTCCGAGTACGGCATCATCGGCCTGTAACACCGGCCGTTAGGCTAGACTCCCCTTCCCCGATTACAAGCAAGAGACAGGCGAGCGAAGCGATGTGTGGCATTTGCGGATGGCTGGAGACCGGAGCGCGTGACGGCAACCTGACCGCGGTGCGGCGGATGATGAGCCGGCTGGAGCGGCGCGGGCCGGACCACGAGGGCAGCTTCTCCGACGGGCCGCTGGCCTTCGGCCATCGCCGGCTGTCGATCCTGGACCTGTCCTTCCACGGCCACCAGCCGATGATCGACCGCGAGCGCGGGCTGGCGATCGTCTTCAACGGCACCATCTACAACCATCCGCAACTGCGCGAGGAACTGGCCGCACTCGGGCACCGCTTCGCCTCCACCGGCGACACGGAAGTCATCCTCACCGCCTTCCGCGAATGGGGGGCCGACTGCGTGGCCCGGCTGGACGGCATGTTCGCCTTCGCCATCTGGGACATGCACGACGGCTCGCTCTTCCTCGCCCGCGACCGCCAGGGCATCAAGCCCCTTTACCACACGGTCGGTGAGGGGCCGTTCCGCTTCGCCTCGTCCATCCCCGCTCTGCTGGCCGCCGGCAACGTCGATACCGATTTCGACCCCGCCGCCCTGCACCACCAGTTCACCCTGCACGCCGTGGTGCCCGCACCCCGCACCATCTTTCGCGGCGTGAACAAGCTCCCTCCCGGCCACTGGATGCGGGTCGATCGCAACGGCAACCAGACGTTGCAGCGCTACTGGGCCATCGACACCACCGAGGACCACGATGTCCCCGCCGACGACTGGCCGGAGCTGATCCACGAGCGACTTCTGGATGCCGTGCGAAAGCGCCTGGCCATCAGCGACGTGCCGGTGGGCGTGCTGCTCTCCGGCGGGCTGGACTCCTCGCTGATCGTCGCCCTGGCCCACGAGGCCGGGGTGAGCCCGAAGACCTTCACCATCGGCTTCGAGGACCAGCCCGAGGAAAAGGGCAGCGAATTCGAGTACGCCGACCCGGTCGCCGAGCGCTACCGGACCGAGCACTTCCGCTTCCACGTGCCCAACGAGCAGGTGCTCACCCGCCTGCCCGAGGCGGTGCGCGAGATGAACGAGCCGATGTTCGGCCAGGACGCCGTGGCGTTCTATCTCCTCTCCGAGCAGGTGGCCCGCGAGGTCAAGGTGGTGCTCTCCGGCCAGGGCGCCGACGAGGTCTTCGGCGGCTACTTCTGGTACCCGACGATGCGCGACGCAGAAGGCTCGGACCTCGAGCGCTTCGCCCCCTACTACTTCGACCGCAGCCACGAGGAGTTGATGGCGATGGTCACCGAGCGTTTCCGCGGCCCCGATGCCACCAGCGAACTGGTGAAGAAGGGACTGGCAGGCCACGGTGGCGGGTCGTTCGCCAACCGGGTGCTGGGCTTCGATGCCAGCACCCTGATCGTCGACGATCCGGTCAAGCGGGTCGACAACATGACCATGGCCTGGGGGCTGGAGGCGCGCGTGCCATTCCTCGACACGGGGCTGGTCGAGGCGGCCATGCGCGTGCCGGCCGAACACAAGCTCGCCCAGGGCGGCAAGGGCATCCTCAAGGCCATCGCCCGCGGGCGCATCCCGGACGCGGTGATCGACCGGCCCAAGGGCTACTTCCCGGTGCCGGCGTTGAAGTTCGTCCGCGGCCCGTTCCTCGAGTTCATGCGCGAGATCCTCACCTCCGAGACCGCGCGGGCCCGCGGGCTGTTCGAACCGGCCTACGTGGAGAAGCTGCTCGCCGAACCCGACCGCCACTTCACCCGCCTGCAGGGCGCGAAGATCTGGCACCTGGCCGTGTTCGAGCTGTGGCTACAGGAACAGGGGCTGTGACCATGCCCCCCGACGCCATGGGGAAACGGCGGGCCGACCGCGGGTGACAGGGGGCTTATCGGCAATCGAATTTCGACCATACCGAGCAGCGCCGGATTGCGTTAGAGTCGATATCAGGACTTGCTGAATTGACTCAATGGATCGAGACCCATGACCGACGATGCCCTGACCGCGCCCGGGCCGATCGACCTGCTGGACTGGCAGACGACTCCCCAGGACTGGCCCATGGCCGCCGCCTCTCTGCGCGCGACCATCGACGACACAACCGCGAGACGCGCGAACCGGCTGGCCGACCTGCAGAACCAGGTGCGCAGCCTGATTCGAGTCGCTCGCCATGAAAAGCTGCGCGTGTTGCTCGGGGCGCTAAATCGCATCGACCAGGAAATCGCTCAAGAACACACCCGGGGCTCGGCCGACCTCTCGCGACTGAACCGCCTGATTCTTTACTTCGACCGTCTTGTCCAGCACCTGGAGAAGGCTCGGGACGACACCCCCGAAGCCATCGCGCTTTACACCGGTGGCGGCGCCCTGCCCGATCTCGTCAAGGACTCGCTGCAACGCAACGGCTTCGGCATACACCCGATCGACCTTGACGCACCGGATCCGGCCCTGCTGGAGCACACCGGCCTGCTGATCTATCTCGCGAACGACGAAGCCGACCACGAGGCGGAACTCGGCCAGCTGGCCACATTGAAGAGGCGCATGCCCGCCTGCGCCCAGTCGTTGATGGTCAGCCGGCGCGACGACTTCGCCATCCGTGCCGCCGCCGTGCGCACGGGTATCGATCACGTCATCACCTACCCGATCGACTCCGCCCGCCTGAATACCCTGCTTACCGGGGCCCGCGCCTACGAATGCGACGACGAGCAGATTTCCGTGCTGCTGGTCGACGACATGGCCACCACCGGGATGTACTGGCGCAAGCAGTTCGCGCAGGCCAATGTCCGCCTGCTGTTCGAAACCCGCCCCCAGGCCGCCTACCAGACCGCCATCGTCGAACAGCCCGATGTCATTCTGCTCGACCTCTACATGCCCGAAATGGATGGCATGGACCTGGCCCGCATCTTTCGCGAGCACCCGCAGCTCACGGACGTGCCGATCCTGTTCATGTCCACCGAGGAGCGGGACCAGCACCGGCTCGAAGCCAAGCTCAAGGGTGGCGACGACTTCCTCGACAAGTCCATCGCCGGAGCCGACCTGATCCGCATGGTGCGCTACCGTGCCCAACGCTACCGGCAGGCACTCGCCGAACGACGTACCGACTCGCTCACCGGCCTGCTCAACCACCGGGCCATCACCGCCATGGTCGACAGCGAACTCGAGCGGGCCATCCGCCAGGAGCAGCCCTTGTCGGTGGCGATGATCGACATCGACAACTTCAAGCACATCAACGACACCCACGGCCACCCCAGCGGTGACCGCGTGATCCGTCGGCTGTCGACCCTGCTCAACACCCGGCTGCGCAAGTACGATGGCGTCGGTCGTTACGGCGGCGAGGAATTCATGGTCGTCCTGCCCGCCACCCACATCGACACGGCCGCCGAGCTGATCGATCGCCTGCGCGAACAGTTCGCCGAGAGCGCCGTGACCACCGAGGCCGGGGACACCATCCACTGCCAGTTCAGTGCCGGGGTGGCCGGATATCCCGAGCACTTCACCCCGCAGGAGATCATCAGTGCCGCCGACGGTGCGCTCTACCGCGCCAAGCAGGGCGGCCGAAACCAGGTCAAGGCGCGCCTGTCCGAGGACTGAATCTCCCCGTCTCCGCTGTTGGCACCTTGCCCGGCCGCACCCTCTGGTCCCAGGGGGCTGTGGGATGGCCTCCAGGCCGACTTACCCCGCGTTCGAGCACCTGCCGGCACCCTCGACCCTTGCCAAATCGGTACGAATTTGGTCCCATATAACCCATCACAGCCAGTTGGGGCGCTCGTCATCCGCGAGGCCCTGCCAGACACCGAATTCAACGGGAGACCATCACCATGGATGCTCTTGAGCGCATCGACCAGTTCGTCAAGGAAAACCCCATCCTGATCTTCATGAAGGGCACCCCGCAGTTCCCGACCTGCGGCTTTTCCAGCCGCACCGCCGAGGCGATGAAGGCCTGCGGCGTACCGTTCGGCTACGTCAACGTCATGGCCGATCCTGAGATCATGCAGGCCCTGCCGAGCTACCAGGACTGGCCGACCTTTCCGCAGGTCTACGTCAACGGCGAGCTGATCGGCGGCGCGGACATCACCATCGAGATGTACGAACGCGGTGAATTGAAGCCGCTGTTCGAAGAGGCAGTGGCCAAGGCGGAAGCCGAGAAGGGCGAATAACCCGCAATGCAGACACGCACCGATCGGAGACCCGGCTCAACAGGCCGGGTTTTTTAGTGGCTGCGGCCCGAACGAGGCTCCGGCACAAGATACACCTCCGCGGATGTCACTTGCTCTCGGCAAGATCGTCAGGACGCGAGCCAACGCCGAGATGCTCTTCCTGCGACCG
>NZ_JBKHFB010000022.1:0-31331 GCF_046540515.1 Guyparkeria sp. | reverse complement strand
TCCAGACCTCGCTCAAATTGTCCGTGCCCGTCTACAACGGCGGCAAGATCCGCGAGATGCGCACCCAGGCCCAGGCCCTGCTGCAGGCCGCCCAGGCCGGCGACGAGGCCGCCCGCCAGCAACTGGTGCTGCACACCGTCGAGGCCTACGCCGGCATCAACACCGCCGAGGCCTTCGTCAAGGTCGCCCGCCAGGCGCACGAGGCGGCCACTTCCTTCCGCGATCTCTCGCAGGAGCTCCACGACGAGGGCGTGGTCACCAGGGCGGATCTACTCAAGGCCGAGGTCAATCTCGGCGAACGCGAACTCGATCTCGAGGCGGCACGCAACCAGGCAGAGAACGTCACCGACGGGCTGAAGGTGCTCGCGGGGCTCGACACCGCCCGTGAGCTCGAGATCAGCGAGGTGATCGACGTCCCGTTGCCAAAGACCGATCTCGAGTCCGCCCGCGAACAGGCGCTGGCGAACAACCCCCGGGTTCAGGCGCTGCGCGGCCAGGTAGCCGCCTCGCGATCCGAGGTCGAAGTCGCTCGCGCCGAGTTCAAGCCACAGTTCAACCTGATGGCCCAGCAGGACTTCAACAGCGAGCAACCGGGTCTGCGCAATGACAGCTACACCGTCGGTGGCGTGCTGAACTGGCGTGTGCTCGACTTCGGTGCGCGTTCCGGTCAGGTCGACCGCGCCCAGGCGCGCGTCAACGCGAACATGGCCGAACGTCAGCAGGCCCTCGACAAGCTGATCAACCAGGTCGGCAAGGTCTGGCGCGAGGCGCGACTCGCCGAGCGGCGTGTACAGATCCGCTCGGCGGCCATCGAGCAGAGCAAGGAGGCCGTTCGTCTCGAACGCCTGCGCTACGAACAGGGCGTGGCGACGATGACCGAACTCCTGGCCGCGCAGACCGAGCTCGACAACGCCCGTGCCGAACACATCCGCTCCCAGTTCCAGCGGACCATGCAGCGGGCCTCGCTGTGGCTCGCCCTGGGTGAACTGGACCCGTCGCGCATCGCCGCCCGGCCCAAGACCGATGCCGGAAGCGATGCCAGCTGAACCGCTCCACACCCCCGTACCCAATAGAACAAACGAAGCCGACATGAACACCGAATCGCGACACCCGACCCGACTCAATGCGCCCGGATTCCTCCTCTGGGCAGTGGCCGCCTCCAGCCTGCTGCTTGCCGGTTGTGGCGACAAGACCCCCGAAAACCAGGTCGGACCGGCCAACGAGGGGACAGAGATCAGCGGCGAATGGCTGACCGTCGAGCCCACGGAGGCCGACATCCATGCCTGGTTCCCCGGCACGGTGATCGCCAGCCAGCAACTGCCGGTCGCCTCGCGCATGTCGGGTTTCGTCCGCGAGCTCAAGGTGGACGCCGGTGACGCGGTCAAGGAAGGCGACGTCCTGCTGGTGATCGACCCGGCCAGCCTCGAAAGCCAGATCCGTCAGGCCGAGGCCAATCTCGCCAAGGCGCGTGCCGGCTTCAACAACGCGCGCGAGGAATACGAACGCTTCAAGCGCCTGTTCGAAAAGGACGCCATTCCCGAGCAGCAGTTCAACCAGGTCCGACTCGCCTACGACTCCGCCCGCGGCGATCTCGATGCCGCCGAGGCAGCCCTGGATCAGGCCCGTTCCGAAACGGGATATACCCGCATCGAGGCGCCGTTCGATGGTGTCATCACCGAGCGTCGGATCGAACCGGGCCAGCTGGCGAACCCGGGGCAGCCGCTGCTGATGCTTCAGGGCGACGAGGCCCGCGAGATCCGCGTCGAAGTCGATGATTCCGCCTTCGCCGAGCTGCCGACCGGCACCGAGACCCGGATCAGCTACCGCGATGCCAAGGCGGTCGAGCGCGACTTCACCGCCACCGTGGTCACGGCCATCTCGGCGGCCGACCCGGTCACGCGTACGCATACCGTCAAGCTCGCCGTGCCCGACTCGGTGGATGTCAATCCAGGTCAATACGTCAACGTCCGGGTGACCCTCGACAGCCGGGAGGCGATCGTGCTGCCGCAAGACGCGGTTCACCAGCGTGCCGGCATCGACGGGGTGTTCGTCCTGGACGACCAGGACCGGGCGCGTTTTCGCGCGGTGCGCCTTGGCCGGTCGGCCGATGGCGAGGTCACCGTCCTCTCCGGGCTGTCGGCCGGTGATCGCGTGATCACCCAGTCCGACGGGCATCTGGCCAATGGCGTGACCGTACGGAGCGAGCAGGCGTCATGAGTCAGGCCAACCAGCAAAACGGAGCCGGGAAGCGCCTGAACATCGCCGGCCGCCTGGCCGAGACCTTCCTCTACTCCAAGATCACCGCCCTGATCATGGTCGGCCTGACCCTCTTCGGCCTGCTGGCGATCGTGATCACGCCGCGTCTGTACAACCCGGAGATCGTCGTCCCCGGCGCACAGATCATGGTCCAGCGTCCGGGCCATGACACCGGGCAGATCGAGGACCAGGTGGTCAAGCCGCTCGAGGCGCTGATGTCGAACCTGCAGGGTGTGGAACACACCTATGGGGCGGCCATGGACGACATGGGCGTGGTCACCGTGCAGTTCGAGGTGGGCAGCGACGAGGAACGCAGCCTGGTCCTGCTGTACAACGAGATCACCCGGAACATGGACCGGCTGCCCCCGGGCACGGAATTGCCGCTGGTCAAGAGCATCGGGATCACCGACGTGCCGATCATGACGGTCACGCTCAGCTCCGAGGCCCTCGACGGCATGCAGTTGCGCGAGATCGGCAAACGCTTTCTCGAACAGCTGAAGAACGTACCCAATGTCGGCATCAGCGAGGTGATCGGCGGACAGCGCCGCACCCTCTCCGTCGAGGTCGACCCCTACCGGCTGGCCGCCACCGGCCTGTCGATGAATCGCCTGAGCCAGTTGCTCGAGGGCAGCAACGTGGTGATGCCCGGCGGTGAGCTCAGCCAGGACAATCAGCGCATCCAACTGCGGACCGATGCCGCCTTCAGCGGCCCCGAGGATCTCGAGAACCTGATCATCGGTCAGAACGACGACCGGCCGATCTACCTGGGCGAGGTCGCCGATATCGACTACGCGCCGGCGGACGACGGGCTGATCACCACGCACACCTTCGGCCCGGGCAACGCGGCCGGCAAGCCGGCCGGGGATCCGCACGCCGCGGTCACCATCACGATCGGCAAGCGGCTGGGCACCAACGCGGTGACGGTGGCCGACGCGGTCAAGGAAAAGCTCGACGTGATCGAGCGCGAGTTGCTGCCCGACCAGGTCGACATGACCATTACCCGAGACTACGGGGTGCGCGCGGACACCGCGGTCAACGACCTGTTCGAGTCGCTGGGCATCGCCATCCTGATCGTGCTGATCGTGCTGTTCTTCTCGCTCGGATGGCGGGAAGCCATGATCGTCACCATCACCGTGCCGCTGACCCTGTTCGTGGTGCTCGGGGTGAGCTGGATCTTCGGCCAGACCATCAACCGTATCTCGCTGTTCGCGCTGATCCTGTCGCTGGGGATGCTCGTGGACGCGGCGATCGTCGTGGTGGAGAACATCCACCGTCACCTGCATGAAGGCAAGGACCCGTCGTTCACCAACGTGCTGGTCAAGGCGACCAACGAGATCGGCAACCCGACGAATATCGCCACGCTGGCCATCATCCTCGCCTTCGTCCCGATGGCCTTCGTCTCCGGGATGATGGGCCCGTTCATGCTGCCGATCCCGCTCAACGTGCCGGTGGCGATGATCGCCTCCCTGCTGCTCGCCTACATGGTGGTCCCCTGGGCCGCCTACCGCTGGCTGGGCGCGAAGGCACGCAAGGCGCTGGCCTCGCGGGAGACGCTCGAGGGCGACATGAACCACGAGGACTGGCTGCAGCGGGTCTACAAGGCCACGCTGCGCCCGCTGCTGCGGTCGCGCTGGCTGTCGCTGGCCTTCCTGCTGCTGGTCGTCGGCCTGCTGATCGCCTCGATGATGATGCCGGCCTGGCAGTTCATCCGCGGGGCGGGCATGAACGGCCCGCTCTCACCCGGCGGGGTCGGGCTCAAGATGCTGCCCGAGGGCAACGTGAGCACCTTCCTGCTGGAGGTGAATACCCCGGAGGGCACCGCCCCGGAACGTACCGCCATCGTCGCCGACGCCATCGGGCGGACCCTGGCCGAGAACCGCTACGTCACCGACTACCAGACCTACATCGGGCAGACCGCGCCGCTGACCTTTGCCGGCATGGTGCGCGGGGACGCGATGCGCCAGTCACCCAGTCTGGCCCAGATCCGGGTGAACACGGTCGGTCGCGATCAACGCCCGGTGACCAGCGAGATGGCCGTCGAGGTCTGGGACGAGCTGACCGAGGTGCGCGAACGATTCCCCGAGTCGCGGATCAAGCTGTTCCTCACGCCGCCTGGCCCGCCGGTGCGATCGCAGGTGCTGGCCCGCATCCACGGTCCAGACTACGAGACCCTGCGCAGGGTCGCCGGCCAGGTTCGCGAGCGATTCGACGACGTCTACGGCATGATAAACGTCGACGATTCGGTCACCGGCGACGTGCAGCAATATCGGGTGAAGGTCGATCACAGCCGGGCTCTGCAGTCCGGCATCGCCCCGGCCGAGGTCGCGAAGACCATCAACCACTACGTCGAAGGCCACAACCTGGGGACCGTGCACGACACCGGCACCTCCGAGCCCGTCAACGTGGTGTTGCGTCTGGCCCGGGCCGATCGTGCCTGGATTCGTCAGGTCGAGGACCTGACGGTCACCGGCGAGAGCGGCAAGCCGGTGCGCATCGGCGACCTGGTCACCATCGAGCAGACCGTGGCCAACAAGCCCATTCTCGACCGCGACCTGCATCCGGTGGTCTACGTGCAGGGCGACCTGCTCGGCTCCAGCCCGGTTTACGCCACGCTGACACTCAACAAGTGGCTTAACGAGATGGAGCTCGACGGCAACGTCGAGATCACCACCGGCAACCTCGGCTTCGTCGACACCCAGCCGGACGATCTCTCCGGCTACGAGGTCCTCTGGGGCGGCGACATGCGCCTGACGCTGGACGTGTTCCGCGACCTCGGTGCGGCCTTCATCGTCGCCCTGGTGTTCATCTACCTGCTGCTGGTGGCCTACTACCACTCGTTCATGCTGCCGGTGATCGTGATGGGGTCGATACCACTAACCCTCGTGGGGATCTTCCCCGGGCACTGGCTGTTCGACATGCCGTTCAATGCCACCTCGATGATCGGGTTCATCGCCCTGGCCGGGATCGTGGTCCGTAACTCCTTGCTGTTGATCGATTTTGTGATCGACTACCGCAAGGAGGGCTTCGGCCTGTTCGAATCCGTGCTGCAGGCCGGTGCCGTGCGGTTCCGCCCGATCCTGCTCACGGCGGTAACCATCATGCTGGGTTCGGCGGTGATGGTGCCCGATCCCGTCTTTGGCGGGCTGGCGGTATCGCTGATCTTCGGCACCTTCGCCTCGACCATGCTGACCCTGGTGGTCATCCCGATCATGTACTACTTCTGGCAGCTCGATCAGCAGATCAAGGCCGAGAAGAAGGCACGCAAGGCTCAGGCCGCCTGAGCCCCCCGGCCCGATGAAAGCCGCGACCCGCTTCAGGCCGGTCGCGGTTTTTTTTGACTACGCTTTGGCCATCCAGCAACGAGGATCGAACGAGCGATGGCAGAACACCCGCTGACACCCCGGCACGCCGACCTGTTCGAACGCGCGGTGGTCGATACCAACGCCCTGCCCTGGGTCGCCTCGCCGGAGCCGACCGTGGAACGCAAGCTGATCGAGCGCGAGGGCGGTGACGGCACCCGGGCGACCAGCCTGGTACGTTTCGCCCCCGGCGCCGCGTTCCCCGTGCATGTCCATGACGGGGGCGAAGAATTCCTGGTGCTGGAGGGGGCGTTCTGCGACGAGACGGGTTGCTTCCCCGCCGGGCACTACGTGCGCAACCCGCCTGGCTCACGTCATCGTCCCAGCGCGCCGGAGGGCTGCGTGATTCTGGTCAAGCTGCATCACCTCGACCCGCGCGAGCGCGAACAGATCGTGGTCGACACCCGGAACACGGCGTGGCAACCGGGGCTGGTCGAGGGGCTGGAGGTAATGCCGCTGGGCGGGTTCGAGGGCGAGCACACCGCGATGGTGCGGTGGGCGCCGGGGACGCGTTTCAAGCCGCATCATCACTTCGGTGGAGAGGAGATCTTTGTCGTGGAAGGCACGTTTGCCGACGAGCACGGTCGCTATACCGCCGGGACCTGGCTGCGCAACCCGCACTGGAGCCTGCATCAGCCCTATTCCGAGACCGGCTGCACCATCTGGGTGAAGACCGGGCACCTGCCGATCCCCGACTCCTGGTACGAGGAAGTGCGAGGGAACCGGCCGACCGGCTGAAACGCCGTCCGATCGCCCCTTCCCTTCAGTCGGCAGCCGGCACCACCTCGGCGTCTGCGGCCAGCTGCCCGGCCAGCCGGGCCCCCTGCTCGACGAGGCGGCTCATCAGGTCGTCGACCAGGCGCTGGGCGCCCGTCGCGTAGCCCTCGGCGTTGTCGGCGTCGAGTTCGGTCGTCTCGTCGAAGACCGTCGCCTCGACCAGTTGCCGCTCGGCAGCGCGATACCAGCTGCAGGCCACCTTCAACCGCACCTTGCCCTCGCGCACATCCTCGGAGGCCGGTTCGAGCAGGTGTTCCAGGCGCTGGATCTCGCAGTAGAGGCTCAGCTCGGCCGGCACGCGCGCCCCACCCCGAACGACGGTACGGACCCAAGGCTGGGTCGAAAGGGTCTCGTCGATGATCTCGTTGAGCATCACGCCGGGCGGGCTCGCCCAGCGGCTGTCTCGGTAATAGGCGAGCGACTGGCGACCGCGACTGTAGGCCATGTCGCGGCGATCGATCGCGCTGGCCGCGCGCGTCTCGACCAGGCGCACGATCACGCGCTCCGCGGTTTCTGTCGGCGCGTCGCTCACCTCGGGCGCGAGCAGGCGCCACTGCTGCGGCTCGCCATTGCGTTCCGGAAACACGGTACAGCCACTGCCCAGCGCGACCATCAGGCCCGTCACCAGAAAATGTTTCATCTTTCCAATCGGATACGCCATTGTTCTGTCGCTCGGGTTGACGTTATCAGCGTTGCCGGTCACCGGCCTCGCCCGGTCCCGGCGCTCGTCGATCGCTGCCGAACAGGGCCCGGGAGGGATCCTCGTCGAGCGTCGAGGTGAACTCGCTCAAGCGGCGCGAAAGCTCGCGCACGTCGCGGATCAGGAGACTCATCTCGGGCAGGGTCTGGCGCGAGATCTCGTCGGCCGCCCGCTCGCCGGCCTCGCTGAAGCCCACGGTGGCCTCGGCGGCGATCGCCACGCGGTCGGCGGTCTGCTCGAAGGTATTCATGGTTCCGGAAACCCGGACGATCGCCTGATCGAGCGAGTCCATGGTCAGCTCGGCACGGCCAAGCAGCTGTTCACCGTTCTCGGTCAGTTCGGCGGTGTTCTCGGCGGTGCGCGCGGCGTTCTTCATCAGCGAGCGCAGTGTCTCGCGCTCCTCGGCGAGGGTGCCGCTGACCCGGTCGAGATTCGCGACGGTGCGTTCGATCGCCTGGAGGTTATCCTCGCGCAGCAGCCGATCGATGCGCTCGCTCACGGCCACCAGGCGCACCATGGTGTCGTTGAGTCCGCCCTCGAGCTTGGAGAACAACGAGGGCTCGTAGGGGATGACCGGGCAGCAGGCATCCGCCTTGGCCGACAGATCCTCGTCGGCCGATCCGCCCTTGAGATTGAGCACGCTCAACCCCGTGACGCCCTGCGGCTGCAACTGGGCGCTGGTATCGGCACGAATGGGCACGGTGTGGTCGATCAGCAGGCGAATCCGGATGTTCTCGGGGTTGTTTCGGTCGATGCGGATCTCGTCGACGTAGCCGACGTCGACGCCGTGGTAGTAGACCCGGCTGTCGCTGTTCAACCCGGAGACGCTGTCGGTGGCGTAGACCAGGTACGGACTGTACTGGCGTGCGGAACCGCCGCTGTACAGCCACCAGGCGCTTGCCAGCGCCGCGCCGAACAGCAGCACCACGAACAGTCCCACGATGCTGTAGTTGACCTTCGATTCCATGACGTCGCGCTACGCCCTCCCCTGGGATTGTCCCGCCCGGTTCGACTCGAGTTTCGCATATTCCGCCGAGCGACTACCGCGAAAATAGGCGACCAGCTCGGGCTCGTCGCGCTCGGCGAGCTCCGCGGCCGGGGCGAAGGCCAGCACGCGTTTGCGGGCCAAAAAGGCCACCAGGTCCGACCCGCGCCAGATCGAGTCGAGGTCGTGGGTGGCCTGCAGGACGGTCAGCCCGAGCGAATCGGTCAGTTCGCGCACCAGCTCGTCGAAGCCCGCCGCGGCAATCGGGTCGAGCCCGGAGGTCGGCTCGTCGAGGATCAGCAGGCGCGGGTCGAGCGCCAGCGCCCGCGCCAGGGCGGCGCGCTTGACCATGCCCCCGGAGAGCTCCGCCGGATACTTGCCGGCGCTGTCGGCGGGCAGCCCGGCCAGCAGCACCTTGCTCATCGCCAGTTCCTCGAGCCAGCGACCGCGCACGGCGGTGTGTTCGCGCAACGGCAGCATCACGTTCTCCAACACGGTGAGGGCCGTGAACAGGGCCCCGCCCTGGAACAGCAGCCCGATCCGCCGCCGGAGTCGGCGCTGGGCGCGTTCGCCGGCGGCAAGCGCATCCTCGCCGAACAACTCCAGCCGGCCGGCATCGGGGCGACGAAGCATCGACAGGGTGCGCAGCAATACCGTCTTGCCGCTCCCCGAGCCCCCGACCAGGGCGACGATACGCCCGGCCGGCACCTCGAGGTCCAGGTCCTCGTGAACGCATTCGGACCCGAAGCAATTGCGAATGCCGACAAGGCGGGCCACTGGGGCCGCTTCGGCCATCGGGCTGTCGTCGTCGAGTGCCATCGTCGTCAGTACCCCAGCAGGTTGAACAGCACGGAGAACCCGGCATCCAGCACGATCACGAGGAAGATGGCCTGCACCACGCTCACCGTGGTCGCCCGACCGACCGCCAGCGCGCTGCCGGCCACCCGCATGCCCTGCATGCAGCCGATCAGCGCGATGGCGACGGCGAACACCGGGGTCTTGATCAGCCCGAGGATCAGGGTGCTCAGGTCGACCACCTCGGGCAGGCGGTCGAAGTAGACCGAAAAGCCCAACTCGAAGCGGTAGGCCGCGATCACCGCCCCACCCAGCAGCCCAAGCAGATTGGCGAACACCGTCAGCAAGGGCAGCACCACGATCAGGGCGATTATCTTGGGCAGGATCAGCATGTCGAACGGCGAGATGCCGATGGACCGCAAGGCGTCGATCTCCTCGGTGATCCGCATGGTGCCGAGCTGTGCGGTATAGGACGAGCCGGTACGCCCGGCGACGATGATGGCGGTCAGCAGCGGCCCCATCTCGCGCAGCGTGATGATCGCGACCAGGTTGACGATCAGGATGTTGGCACCGAAGTCGGCCAGGGTGGCGCCGGCCTGGTAGGCCATCACCATGCCGACCAGGAACGACAGCAGGCCGACGATACCCAGCGCCCGCAGTCCGGCCGCCTCGATCTCGGCGACCACCTCGCGCCAGCGGATGCGCCAGGGCACGGCGAGCAGTCGCCCGCCGCGCACCACCAGCTCGCCGACGAAGGCGAGGAAGGCATTGCCCTCGACAAGCTTGGCCACCGTGGCCCGTCCGACGGAAGCCAGCATCCCCTCGCGTGGCGGCCGGGGTGCCTCCGGCGGCGGCAGGCGGGCCTTGAGCAGTTCGATAAGGTTGCGTTGACCGGCCGGCAGCCCGCCCAGATCGACAACGGCCCCGTCCTGTTCCAGCCGGTCGATCACTCGCGCCAGCCGCAGTGCCCCGGCACTGTCGATCGCCTCGATGTCTCCTTCCAGTCGGGCGGCGCGCAGCCCCGTGGCATCCGGGCGCCGACCGCCCAACACGGTCGGTGCCCCCTTGTCGATCGACTCGAGTGTCCAGGCACCGGAGATCCGCAACCGCCAGTCGCCATCCGCCCCCGGCTCGAGGGCGAAATGCGGTGCAGCGCGGGTGGCGGAATCGTTTGCAGACATGGGCCGGGCGATCTTCTCTTGGGTGGCTGGGACGGGAAACGCACACCGGACGGCGCGCACAGCCGGGCCCGGCCAGGTTGCCCTGGCTTGGCGCCGACGGCGAGTGCGGACGACACGAGGCCAAGCGTAGGCGCAAATCGCCCCGCGCGTCCATCCACCCCGCCGTGGTCGGCGGCCAAGCCGGCCCGGCGCGAACACATCGGTCCGTGGGGCGGAACCTGATAGACTGCCCGGCCCTTTACCGGTGGTGATCGGGCGCGCCGACAGGCGCCCCGTCATGCCACCGTGCCGCCGCGATTCGAGGAGACACCCATGGAAAAACAGCGCTTGCAGAAGGTCCTTGCGGCCATGGGGCTGGGCTCGCGTCGCAAGATCGAGAACCGGATCGTCGAGGGCGAGGTGCGCGTCAACGGCCGCGTCGCCACCCTCGGCGATCAGGCAGGCCCCGGCGACATCATCGAGATGGGCGACAAGCGCATCCAGGTGCCGGACGTGCGTCCGGTGCGCCGCGTGCTGATCTACCACAAGCCCGAAGGGCAGATCACCGCGAACCACGATCCGGAGGGCCGGCCGACGGTGGCCGAGCACCTGCCGCCGATTCGCGAGGGGCGCTGGATCACCGTCGGTCGGCTGGACTTCAACACCAGCGGCCTGCTGCTGGTGACCAACGACGGCGAGCTGGCCAACCGACTGATGCACCCGAGCTACGGCATCGAGCGTACCTACGCCGTGCGCGTGTTCGGCGGCCTCTCCGACGAACAGCAGAAACAGCTGCTCGACGGGGTCGAACTCGAGGACGGGCCGGCCAGCTTCAAGCGCCTGGTCGATGCCGGCGGCCAGGGGCAGAACCACTGGTACCACGTCACCCTGCACGAGGGGCGCAACCGCGAGGTGCGCCGCATGATCGAGGCCGTCAACGGGGCGGTATCCCGGCTGATCCGCATCAGCTATGCCGGGGTTGCCCTGCCGCCGCGCCTGCGACCGGGCAAGGTGCAGGAACTGGAGCCCGAGATCGAAGGCGCACTCGCCGAGCTGGTGGGACTCAAGCCGGAGTCCCGGCACAAGACACTGGGGCGCCACGAGGCCCGCCGCGCCCACAAACCGTTCAAGGCGGGACGGACGCTGCGTGATGGCAACCGAGCCACCAAACCCCGCCAAGGCGGCAAGAGCAGCGGTCCGGTCGCTCACTCGCTCAAGCGCGAGACCACCGTCAAGCCGGCCAGTTCGCGCCGCAAGAGTGGGCCGGCACCCAAGGGCCGCCGCGGCACGCGCCGCTGAAACGGCCGGTCGGCTTGAACGTCGCGCGCCGGCCACCAATACTGGGGAGACCATGCAAGAACACAATTCGCTCACCAACCAGCTCCTGATCGCCATGCCGAACCTGGAGGATCCCAACTTCAGCCACAGCGTGACGTATATCTGTGAAGACAACGACGAGGGGACGATGGGCATCACCATCAATCGTCCGCTGGACCTCGACCTCGGCGACATATTCGATCACATGAACATCACCTGCACGGACCCGGCGGTCCGCGGGCGTCAGGTGTTCATGGGCGGACCGATCTCACTGGAGCGCGGCTTCGTCCTGCATGCACCGCACGGTGGCTGGGAATCCACCCTCGAGGTCACCGACCGTATCGGCCTGACCACCTCGAAGGACATCCTGCAGGCGCTCGCCGACGGCGCCGGTCCCAGGCAGGCCATCGTCGCGCTGGGCTACTCCGGCTGGAGTCGCGAACAGATGGATCGCGAGATCGCGGAGAACAGCTGGCTCAACGTCGAGGCCACCGAAGAGATCCTCTTCGATCAGCCGGTCGAGGAGCGTTGGGCCACCGCTGCCAGCCAGCTCGGCATCGACATCAACCTGCTCTCCGGCGAGGCCGGCCACGCCTGATGGCGGCGAGCCGCGCCGACGACCAGTTCGCCCCGGTGCAACTGCTGGGCTTCGACTACGGCGAATGGCGCATCGGCATCGCGGTGGGCGACCGGCGCATCGGCAACGGTCGACCGCTGACCACCCTGCACAACCGCAACGCCGACCAGATCGACTGGAACGCGATCGAGGCACTGATCGAGGAGTGGCGCCCCGATGCGCTGGTGCTCGGCTGGCCGATCGACGATGCCGGTCGCTGCTACCCGCAGGCCGCCGCGATCCGCCGCTTTGGCAATCGCCTGCGCGAGCGCACGCGCCTGCCGGTGTTCGTCGTCGACGAGCGCCTGAGCTCCGAGCAGGCCGCCGAGCGCCTGGGCAGACGCGCCGCCGCCCGCGACGAGGCCCGCATCGACGCCATGGCCGCCGCCGTCATCCTCGACGGGTTCTTCGACCGGCCGGAAGCGCGCGGCATCGAAACCGTCTCCAAGGCCGAGGTCACGCAGAATCTCGTCGACACCCCCAGCGAGACGCGCCGTTGATACAATCCGCGAGCATTCACCTCACCCGGACGCCGCCTAGATGACACAGACCGACCGCCTGCTGCCCGTCAACGAGGCCATCGACAGGCTCGAGACCCAGATCCGGGCCGAGCGCCGCGACGGCGCGCTGGTCGATCCCCTGATCGTCGGCATTCACACCGGCGGGGTCTGGGTGGCCGACGCGCTGCACCGCGCACTGGGCTGCGAGGAACCTCTGGGCCGGTTGAACATCACCTTCTATCGTGATGATTTCAATACCCTTGGCCTGCATCCGCAGGTCAGCCCCTCGGATCTGCCGGTGGATGTCGACGGACGCGATATCATCCTGGTCGACGACGTGCTGTTCACCGGCCGCACGGTGCGTGCCGCGATGAACGAGTTGTTCGACTATGGCCGTCCCCGTCGGATCGCCCTTGCCGTGCTCTACCAGCGCGACGGCCGTGAGCTGCCCATCTGTGCCGACTGGGCCGGCCAGGAACTCGCGCTAGGCCCCGACGAGCAGATCCACGTCGACGGGCCGGACCCGATGACCGCCCGTCTGGTCACCAGCAAGGAGAGCTGAGCGCCATGGCCGTGAAATTCGTTCGCCCCAAGATCCCCAAGTTCGCCCCGGACCCCTGGGCGATCCAGTTCGACGACCAGGGCCATCTGCGTCACCTCCTGACCATCGAGGGCCTGGGGCCACAGTGGATCACGCGCATCCTCGACACCGCCGAGGGCTTCGTCTCGGTGACCGACCGCGAGATCAAGAAGGTGCCGCTGCTGCGCGGCCGGACCGTGGTCAACCTGTTCTTCGAATCCTCGACCCGCACCCGCACCACCTTCGAGCTGGCCGCCAAGCGCCTCTCGGCCGACGTGCTCAACCTCAATCTCGCCACCTCGGCGACCAAGAAGGGCGAAAGCCTGCTCGACACCCTGCGCAACATCGAGGCGATGCAGGCGGACATGTTCGTCGTGCGCCACGAGCAATCCGGTGCGGCCCACTTCATCGCCCGGCACGTCGCCCCGCACGTCTCGGTGCTCAACGCCGGCGACGGCTGGCACTCGCACCCGACCCAGGCGCTGCTCGACGCCTTCACCATCCGCCGGCACAAGGGCGACTTCACCCCGCTGCGGGTGGCGATCGTCGGCGACATCCGCCACTCGCGGGTGGCTCGCTCGCAGATGCACGTGCTCAATTCGCTCAACGTCGGCGAGCTGCGCGTGATCGCCCCGCGCACGCTGATCCCCACCGACGTCGAGAAGCTCGGCGTGCGCGTCTTCCACGACATGCGCGAGGGCCTGCGCGACGTCGACGTGATCATCATGCTGCGCCTGCAGCGCGAGCGGATGGAATCGGGCCTGCTGCCGAGCGAGGAGGAGTTCTACCGCCTCTACGGTCTGACCGAGGAGAAACTCGGCTGGGCCAAGGATGACGCGATCGTCATGCACCCGGGACCGGCGAATCGCGGCGTGGAGATCGAGTCCACGGTCGCCGACGGGCCGCAGTCGGTGATCCTCGAGCAGGTATCCAACGGCATCGGGGTGCGCATGGCGGTGATGAGCCTGTGCATGAGCGCCAACCGGGGAGAGACCACATGAAGGACGCACCCGAGAACCTCGGTCTGGACTACGACCCGGTCCGCCACCCGGAAGGCTGCCGGCCGGGCATCGACTGCGATCACTGGCTGATCCGCGGCGCCCGGCTGCGCGACCCGTCGCAGGGACTGGACACCACCGCCGACCTCTACCTGTCGAACGGCCGTATCGTCGCGATCGGCGAGGCACCCGGCGACTGGCCGGCCGACACCGCCGAACATGTCTGCGCCGAAGGGCACTGGCTGATCCCGGGCGTGATCGACGGCTGGGCCCGGCTGCGCGAGCCGGGTTGCGAGCACAAGGCCACCATCGCCACCGAGAGCGCGGCGGCAGTCGCCGGCGGCATCACCACTCTGGTCATGCCGCCCGACACCTCGCCCGTGCTGGACACGGTGGCCGTGGCGCGCTACATCAAGCGCCGGGCCCAGCTGGCCGGGCGTGCCCGCGTGGTGGCCATCGGCGCGATGACGCAGCAGCTCGGCGGCGAACTGCTCGCCGAGATGGCCGCCCTGGACGCCGGTGGCTGCGTCGCGATCTCCAACGCCCACTACCCCTTCCACGATCTGCGCCTGATGCGCCGGGCCCTCGAGTACGCGGCCACCTTCGACCTGCAGGTGTTGCTCCAGCCGCTGGATCCGTCGCTGTCGGCGCGTGGATGCGCCCACGATGGCGCGGTGGCAACCCGCCTCGGCCTGCCCGGCCTGCCGGTCTCCGCCGAGACCGCGCCGCTGTCCCAGCTGATCGCCATGATCAGCGAGACCGGCGCGCGGGTGCACGTGCCGCAGTTGTCCTCGGCCGCCGCGCTCAAGCTGATCGAGCGGGCCAAGGCCGATGGACTCCCGATCACCGCCGGGGTCTCCGCCCACCATCTCTGGCTCACCGAGATGGACACCGACGCGCTCGATCCCAACGCCCACGTCATCCCGCCGCTGCGCAGCATGCGCGATCGCGATGCGCTGCGCCGGGGACTGGCCGAGGGCCTTATCGATACGGTGGTCTCCGACCACCAGCCGCACGAGCCGGATGCCAAACTCGCCCCGTTCCCGGAAACCGAGCCGGGGATCTCCGGGCTCGAGACGCTGCTGCCACTGGTGCTGAAGCTGGTCGAGGAGGACGTGATCGGCTTCGACCGTGCCATCGACGCGCTGGCCAGCCGCCCGGCGGCCCTGTTCGGCCTGTCCGATGCCGGCTCGATCGCCGTGGGCCAGCGGGCCGATCTTGCCCTGGTCGATCCGGACGCGATGTGGAACCTCGAGGCCGCCGGCCAGCTGAGCGCAGGCGAGAACACGCCGTTCACCGGCTGGGACTTCGCCCACCAGGTGAACGCCACCTGGGTCAACGGCCGACGGGTCTTTTGCCGCGGGGAATGACCCGGACCCCCAGGATTAGCCGGCGGCGCGCAATCAGCGCGTGCCCTCGAGCAACTGACGGATGATCTCGCCGGCCACCACGTGGCCGAACAGGTTGGGCAGGTAGCTGATCGTGCCGTTGACCGCCCGGGACTGGCTGCCGTCCGCGGTGGGTTCGTGTGGGGCGGGCTTTTTCGGCGGCTCGGTGGAATAGACCACCGGAAAGTCGACCGGCGCGCCCGCCTTCCTCAGCTTGCGACGCAGCACCGCCCCCAGCCCGCAGCCATGCACCCGGTCAAGCCGCCCGACCTGCATCTGGCGCGGGTCGATGCGGTTCCCCGCCCCCAGTGCCGTGAACGTACCCCGCCCCTGCTCGCGGGCCACGGCCAGCAGTCGCGCCTTGACCGCGATCGAGTCGATGCAGTCGGCCACGAAATCGGGCTGGTGTTGGCCGAGGAACCCCTCGACGGCCGAGACATCCAGGAAGTCGGTGCTGGGGACCAGTTCGATGTCGTCGCGGATCGAGGCCAGCCGCTCGACGGCCACCTCGGCCTTGCCTCGCCCCAGTACCTCGCCGGTGGCCAACAGCTGGCGGTTGAGGTTCGAGGCGACGAAGGTGTCGTGATCCAGCAGGATCAAACGCCCCACCCCGGCCCGGGCCAGCGACTCGGCCGCGGCACCACCGACGCCACCGAGCCCGGCGACCAGCACGGAGGCGGCCCGCAGGCGGGCGAGACCCTCTTCTCCGATGAGCAGTTCGGTGCGTTCGTCGACGGGGTTGATGGCGTTCACGGCAAGTCGTTCCGGCTGTCTGGATGGGTCGAGGGTGGGCCAGCCGCATTGTAGCGAAGTCGACCCTTGAAAAGCCGGCCGACATTGCGCTCGATCTGTGCGAGCAACTCGCCCTCGGCCAGATTCCGCAACGAGGCCAGCGCGGTCAGGTTCTCGGGCAGGTAACCGGGCAGGTTGCGTTCGCCGCGATGGGCATGCCCCGGCTGGTTGGGCGCATCGGTCTCCAGCACCAGCGACTCGAGCGGCAACTCGCGCAGCATCCGATGCACACGGTGGGCGCCCTGGTGGGTGATCGCGCCGCCCACCCCCAGGAAAAACCCCTGCTCGATGAACTGCTCGGCCTGCTGGCGCGATCCGGTAAAGCCATGCACGACGCCGCCGGCATGCCGTCGGCGCCGCAGCCAGTACAGCAGCCGGTCGGCCGACTGGCGCTCGTGCAGGATCACCGGCAGGTCGCGCTCGGCGGCCCAGTCGATCTGGGCGGTGAACAGCGCGTTCTGCGCCTCGACATCGAGACCCGAGCGGGCGAAGTCGAGGCCGATCTCGCCCACCGCGACCGGCGGGTCGGCCGATTCCCACTGCCGATCCAGCCCCGCCAGGGCCGTCGCGACGTCAACACGATCACTCCACCAGGGATGCGTACCGAAGGCCGGCCAGGCCGACAGCCCCGCCGTCCGGGCCTGTCGTATCGCCCGGCACTGGTCGGGAAAGTCCGTCGGCGAGACGCCCACCGCCACCAGCCCGGTCACCCCGGCGGCACGCGCCTGGGAGAGCACGGCGGGCATGTCGTCGGCGAAGGCCTCGGCCTCCAGGTGGCAATGGGTATCGATCAACTCCACGCCGGTTCCCCCGTCTTCCGTCACCGGTTTCAAGCCGAGGTGACATCACGCAGGCTCAAGAATGCGCCCGAGTGGTCGATTCTAGTAAAGGATCTGGAAACGCCTCGCGCGGCGCGCCCGTCCCGGCGACGATGGCGACAGTGCTATCGTTGACCACTGCCACACTCATCGTACGGCACCGACCAACCACGAGGACCGCGAGACTTGAATCCCAGTACGCTACTCGGCATGTTCATCGGCCTGGCGATCGTGGTGGCCGCGATCGGCCTCTCCGCCGAGGATCCGTCCAACTTCCTCAACCTGCCGGGCCTGTTGCTGGTGGTTGGCGGCACGGTGGCGGCCACGCTGGTGAGCTATCCCCTGCACGAGGTGCTGCGGGTGTTCCGCGTGTTCGGCATCGTGCTCCGAAACGAGCGCCTGTATGCCGAGCGCGACATCAACGAACTGGTCGAGGTCGCCAAGCTCAAGCTTCAGGGACAGATTACCCGAGCGGACGAAAAGCTTAACCGCATCAAGAACCCGTTCCTGCGCTCGGGCATGCAGATGGTACTCGATGGCGCCGCCTCGGAAGACCTGATCACCCTGATGCAGTGGCGCATCGCCCGCATGCGTGCCCGAGAACGCGCCGAAGCCCAGATCTTTCGTACCATGGCCACCTTCGCACCGGCCTTCGGCATGCTCGGCACTCTGCTCGGCCTGATCAACATGCTTTCGGCCATGGACGCCGACCAGTTCGGTGCGATCGGCACCAACATGGCGCTGGCGCTGATCACCACCCTCTACGGCATCCTGCTGTCGAACATGCTGTTCAAGCCGATCGCGCTCAAGCTCGAACGACGCACCGAACAGCGCGTGATGCTGATGAACATGATGGTCGAGGGGGTGCTGCTGATGCAGGAAGATCGCTCGCCGGCCTTCATCCGCGAGACCCTGGGTTCGTTCCTCGCCCAGAGCGAGGACGAGCTGCGTGACGCCGAGCATCAGCGGGGCCGGTCGAAAGGCCGCTCCAGTGGGCGATCGACCACCCCTCGCCGCCGAACGAGGCAGGCAAGCGAGTGAATCGCGTGACCGCCGAGCCCAGCGCCCAGGACATCGAACTCCAGGAGGCCCGCGTCGCCGCGGCCGCCCGCGACGGTGGGCGGCCATGGAGCGAAGGTTGGGAGACGGATGTCCGCCAGGTCGAGGATGACCAGAACTACTGGCTGCTGACCATGGTCGACCTGATGACCCTGCTGCTGACCCTGTTCGTCCTGCTGGCGGCCTACGCCTACCAGCACAAGGCCGAGCATCCCATCGAACCGGGCAGTGGCGCACAGACCGACCGGCCGGCCAACACCGACCGCCCGGCGGCAAGCGATTCCACCGGCCAGACCGACCCGCCCGAGGTCGTGATCGGCGGGGACAAGCCGAATCCCGATGCCCGCACTGCCAGCGGCGACGCACTGATCGGCGAACGCCACGAGCAACTGTTTGCCGAACCCGGCGATGCCGAATCCCACCAGGAACAGCCGAAAGGCGGCGACGCACCTCGGGAAGAGAACGACGAACAGGCTGACGCCCAGGCCAGCGCGCTCGCCGGGCGGTTCGAGGACATGGGTGACGACGTCGAGGTGTCGGCCATCGCCGACCGGGTGCAGTTGCGCGTCAAGGACAACATCCTGTTCCCGACCGGCGAGGCGGGTCTCTCGGACCCCGGGCGCGCCCTGCTGGCCCGGCTGGCCGAGCGGCTGGACGACAGCGACTACCGCATCACCGTCGAGGGACACACGGACGACCGGCCCATCCAGACCTGGCGCTACCCGTCCAACTGGGAACTTTCCGCGGCACGGGCCGCGGCGGTGGTTCGTGAACTGATTGCCGGGGGCATCCGGCCCACTCGCCTGCACGCCGTCGGGATGGCCGACACCCAGCCCATCGCCGACAACGACACGGCCGCCGGGCGTGCCGAGAACCGCCGCGTCGATCTGGTACTGGAACTGCCTGCCGCCGAGGAGGCCCCCCGATGAACGCCCACCGATCCTCCGGCACGGAATGGTCAATCCACCCGCGGCTCATGGCCGACAGCATCCCGTTGCTCAACCACGGCCGCCTGCAATTCCGGCTGATCGACGACCGGCGATTTGTCTGGACGCTGATCGTGCCGATGTGCCCCGGCGCCGAACAACTGCACCGGTTGTCGCCCGACTGGCGAAACGAGGCCCTCACCGGCCTGCAGGCCCTGAGCGAGAGCCTCGATCGCCTCTATCAGCCCGCCCGTCTCAATGTCGGGGCGATCGGCAATCTCGTCGATCAGCTCCATCTGCATTGTGTGGTGCGCCGCGCCGACGACCCGGCCTGGCCCGGGGTGGTCTGGGGGGCCGGCACACGCGAGCCGATGGGGCCGATCGAACGGCTCGCCCGCGTGCAGCCGATCGCCGCTGGACTCGGTGAGGCCCTTGCGCGACACTTTGATCGCCCCGCCTAGTGCGTGCCGGCCCGGCGGGACCGGATCAACGGAATGCGATCTAAGCAACCAGGACGACCCGAATGCGACTGCTCCCCCTGCCGCTGCAATTTCTGCTCTTCATCCTCGCCCAGCTGGCCCTGAGTGCCGGGCTGGTCTTCTACCTCGGCAACCTTGCCCAGTCGAACGTCGAAACCTTCGCCGAGGCCAGCCGCGGCTTCGCCGAGACGCACCGGTCGATCGAGCAGATCCGCAACGAGTACGCGGTGATTGCCGCCAAGGTCGAGCACGAGGTCGACGGATTCGCGCCCGGTGACCGCGGCGACGTCTCGGCGTTACGCACCGAACTGGGGCAGATTGCCTCCGCCATACGCGGCAGCGTCGCGCTGGCCGCACTGCGCGAGAACCACCCCGGTGCGATCAACCGACTCGCCGACTCGATCGAGCTCCAGTCTCGCCGGCTGATCGAAGCCAACCAGAACGTCGCCTCGGCCTCCGAGGAGGAGATCGAGCGCATCCAGGCGCGCCTGGCCGACCAGCGTGCGGCGATAATGACCGACGGCTTCGGCGAGCTGATCGATGCGGCCAACGCGGAACTCGAGGACACCATGCAGGCGATTCGGAGCGCAAACGCGGCGGTCACCGAAAACTACCAGCTGATGCTGATCGTCTTCGTCGCCCTCCAGGCCCTGCTGCTGATACTGGTGCTCTGGCTCACCAACCGGCAGATTCGGCAACTGGCCGACATCACCGAACGGATCGTCGCCGGCAAACAAGCCAGCGCCGGCGCGCAACAGAAACGTCGTGACCAGTTGGGGCGCATCGCCCGAGCCGTCCAGCAGTTCCGCAGCTCGCTGGTAAGCCTGTCCAACTCCCGTGAACAGCTCCAGGCGATACTCAAGAAGCATGACAAGGAGGCACTGAGCCGGCGGCGCGCGGAGGAGTCGCTCGCTCTGACCGGTTCGGTATTCGACGAGGTGCAGGAGGCAGTGCTGGTCACCGATATCGAGGGGATCGTCACCCGGGCCAATCCCGCCGCCGAGTCGCTCCTGGCCATGAGCAGCACCAAGCTCGCCGAACGCCCCCTGCTGGAAATCCTGCTCGACCAGCCCAGCCGAGTAATCGCCCCGATCTGGAAGCACGTGCTGGACAAGGGCGAGTGGCAAAGCGAGATCGAGTTCAACCGCCCCGAGGACGGCAAGACCTTGGTCACGCTGGTTTCCATTCGTCTGGTGGGCGAGCCGCGCGAGAAGCGGGGCCACGTGATCGTGGTGCTCAACGACCATACCGAGATCCGGGCCCGCGAGAACGAGATTCTCGCCCTGGCGCGCCAGGATCGCGTGACCGACCGACTCAACCGCGGCTACTTCGTCCAGCAGGTCGACACGCAGATCCAGACCCACCCGGACCGGCCCTTCGCGCTGATCGCCCTGGGCCTCGACGGTTTCACGGCGTTCAACGAGGCACTGGGCCGTCGGTTCGGCGACCGCATCCTGCGGGTAATGGGCGATCGGCTGGCGGAGATCACCGAGCCGCGCTCGCTGCTCGCACGCATCGACGGCGACGAATTCGCCTTCCTGGTATTCGCCGATACCACCGCCGACCTCGAAGCGGTCGTCGACGAGGCGATGCGCCAGGCACATGCCCATCTCACCCAGCGGGTCGAACTGGCCGGCTACCGGCTCGACATCCGCGCCAGCCTCTCCTCGGCGCAGTTCCCGGCCGAGGGACAGACGGCCGAGGAGCTGTTGCGCATCACCGACAACGGGCTCTCCCAGGCCAAGGCCGAGGGCGGCAACCGTATCATCGGGCACGCCGAGGGGCACACCCACGCCGCCCAACGCCGCTTCGAGCTCACCCAGGCGCTCGGGCGTGCGCTGGGCAACCGCGAGATGCGTGTGCACTACCAGCCGCAGGTCTCGCTCGCCAGTGGCACCCTGGTAGGCTTCGAGGCATTGATGCGCTGGCGCTACCGCGGCGACTGGATCTCGCCGGCCGAGTTCATCCCGCTGGCCGAGGAACACAACCTGATCGGCGAGTTCACCGAATGGGCGCTGAACAACGCTTGCCGACGCGTGGCGGACTGGCAACGCGAGGCCGGCCAGGAGCTGACCATCTCGATCAACGTGCCGCCGCAGCTGCTGCTCCTCGACAAGGTCGACGAACGGCTGATCGAGCTGGCCAAGAGCGCCGGGCTGCCGACCTCCTCGATCGTGCTGGAGATCACCGAGAGCGATTTCGGCTCGGACCCGACCCTGCTCGCCGAACGCCTGCACCAGCTGGCCATGCACGGCTTTACCGTCGCGATTGACGACTTCGGCACCGGCCATTCCTCGCTCGCCTATCTCAACAAGCTGCCGATCTCCAAGCTCAAGATCGACAAGCAGTTCGTCGACGATATCGAGCACAGCGAGGAGGCGCGCAAGCTGCTCGAGTCGATCCTGGCCATGGCCGAGAAGCTCGAGTTCGAAGTGGTGATCGAAGGGGTGGAGACACCGGAGCAACTGATCGAGTTGCGCAAGTTCGGCAGCCGGCTGCAGATCCAGGGCTTCGTCTTCTCGCGGCCCTTCGACGAGGACTACTGGGACGGCGAGTTCATGCACGGAAAAGTCCCGAGCTACACGGTGCCCGAGGTCCAGCCCAGCCGTCAGATCGAATAAGACCCGGGATCGACGCCCGCCTGCCGCCTCAATCAGCGACAACGGACCTTCGGGTTTCGTTTGTTCGACCGGCGGGAACGCCGCCGGCTCGGTCAGCCTTTCCCGGCACCACGTCGGGTCAGTGCGCTTCGTCCCAGCTCTCGCCGATGCCGATCCCCACCTCCAACGGGACCCGCAGTTCGGCAGCGGCGATCATGGTCCGCTCGATATCCTCGGCCAGCACGCTCGCCTGATCGTCCGGCACCTCGAAGATCAGCTCGTCGTGTACCTGGATGATCATCCGGGCCCGCCCGGGCTTCACCACGTTCTCGTGCAGGGTCAGCATGGCCCGCTTGATGATGTCGGCGGCCGTGCCCTGCATCGGCGCGTTGATCGCGGTGCGCTCGGCGTACTGGCGCCGCTGGCCGTTGCGGCTCTTGAGTTCGGGCAGGTACAGGCGCCGACCGAACACGGTCTCGACATAGCCGCGCTCATGGGCCTGCGCCCGGGTCTCGTCCATGTAGCGCGCCACGCCGGGGTAACGGGCGAAATAGCGCTCGATGTACTCCTGCGCCTCGTTCCGCCCCACCCCGATCTGGCGTGCCAGCCCGAAAGCCGACATGCCGTAGATCAGACCGAAGTTGATCGCCTTGGCGGCGCGGCGCTGCTCGTCGGTGACCTCCCCGCCGTCGGCGAACACCTCGCGGGCGGTGGCCCGGTGAATGTCCTCGCCGCGTTCGAAGGCCTTGAGCAACCCCTCGTCGCCCGACAGGTGCGCCATGATGCGCAGCTCGATCTGCGAGTAGTCCGCCGAGACCAGCTTGTGACCGGGCGCGGCGACGAAGGCCTTGCGGATACGCCGCCCCTCCTCGGTGCGCACGGGGATGTTCTGCAGGTTGGGATTCGAGGAGGACAACCGCCCGGTGGCGGTGACCGCCTGGTGGAACATCGAGTGCACGCGTCCGGTGTCGGGGTCGATGCGCTCGGGCAACCGGTCGATGTAGGTGCTCTTGAGCTTGGTCAGGCCGCGGTAGTCGAGGATCAGCTGGGCGAGCGGATGCTCGTCGACCAGCGCGGACAGGGCCTCCTCGTTGGTCGAGGGCTCGCCCTTGGGCGTCTTGACCTTCACCGGCAGGGCCATGCGCTCGTACAGGATCGCCTTGAGCTGCTTGGTCGAGCCGAGATTGAACGCCTCGCCGGCGATCTCGCGGGCCTGCGATTCGATCGCCTCGATCCGCTCGGCGATCGCCTCGCCCTGGCGGGCGAGCTGCTCGCTGTCGATCGCGACCCCGGCACGTTCCATGCTGAACAGCACCGGCACCAGCGGCCGCTCGATCTCCTCGTAGACCGTCATCAGGTCAGGGGTCTCGGCCAGTCGCGCGCGCAGCCGATCGGCCAGTTGCAGCGTGATGTCGGCATCCTCGGCGGCGTACGGGGCGGCGACGTCCAGCGCGACCTGGTCGAAGGTCAGCTGCTTGGCCCCCTTGCCGGCGATCTCCTCGAAGGTCGTGGTCTGGTGCGATAGCTCGCGGGCGGCGAGCGTGTCCATGTCGTGGCGCGAGGCGGTCGGATCGAGCACGTAGGACTCGAGCATGCTGTCGTCGACCAGCCCGGAGAGCGTGATGCCGTGATTGGCCAGCGCGTGCATGTCGAACTTGGCGTTCTGCAGGATCTTGGTGGGCCGTTCGTCCTCCAGCCAGGGCTTGAGCCGAGCGAGCACGGTCTCGCGATCGAGCTGCGGCTCGATCCGTTCACCGTGGGCATCGACATGGGCCAGCGGCACGTAGATCGCCTCGTGGGGCTCGATCGCGAACGACAGCCCAACCACGTGGTTACGCATCGGCTCGATCGAGTCGGTTTCGGTGTCGAAGGCGACCCGCTCGGCCGCCTCGATCCGTTCGATCCAGTCATCGAGCGCCGCCATGTCGACGATCGTGTGATAGATGACCTCGGGGCGCTCGACCGTTTCGCCAACCGCCTCGCCCTCGGGCAGTCCCTGCTCACCGAACCAGCGCCGCAGGCTGTTCAACGCGTAGCGATCGGCCATGGCAAGGCCGGTCTGCACGTCGGACGCCTCGATGACCAGGTCATCGAGCTTGACCGGCAGCTCGCAGTCGGTGCGGATGGTGACCAGCTCGCGGCTGACGGGCAGCATCTCGAGCGAGTCGCGCAGCGACTGGCCCACCTTGCCCTTGATCTCGTCGGCATGCGCGATGATCTCGTCGAGCGAGCCGTACTGGTTGATCCACTTGGTGGCCGTCTTCGGCCCGCAGCCCGGCACACCCGGGATGTTGTCGACCTTGTCACCCACCAGCGCGAGAAAATCGATGAACTGCGCCGGGCTTATCCCGTACTTCTCCTCGACGGCCGCGACGTCCGTGGTCTTGTTGCTCATGGTGTTGACCAGGGTCACCCCCGGGGCGACCAGCTGGGCGAAATCCTTGTCCGCGGTGGCGACGATCACCTCCTCGCCGTTCTCGCGTGCCTCGTGCATCAGCGTGCCGATGACGTCATCCGCCTCCACCCCCTCGATGCACAACAGGGGAAAGCCCAGGGCTCGGACCAGGGCGTGTACCGGCTCGATCTGCACCCGCAGGTCGTCGGGCAGCGGCGGGCGATGCGCCTTGTACTCGGGGTAGATGTCGTCGCGGAAGGTCTTGCCCGGGGCGTCGAAGACCACGGCCATGTGGCTGGGATCGGCCTCGCGGCGCATTTTCAGGAGCATGTTGACCACGCCGTGGATCGCCCCGGTGGGCGTGCCGTCGGGTGCCGTGAGCGGCGGCAGGGCATGAAAGGCGCGAAACAGGAAGGAACTGCCGTCGACGAGTATCACGGGTCCGTTACGGTCGGACATGGTAGGATTTGCCCCTTTTTTAAGCCGTGGGTATCAACCCGGTACTATGCCACAGGCAGCCGGGTCACCGATGCCGAAGACCGCAGGCAACCGGCACCGGCAGCGGTCGACACGGCCGCCCGGAGGGCGATTGGTCGCCCCCCGGAAGAACGACCGACATGTCCTGAAACCCATCGGCCTCGCGCGGATTTCCATGAGCAGAAAGCTACCCAACCACCCGACCCGACTGGATCAGCAACAGCGGCTCTCGCAGGAGTCGTGGAAGGTCTTCCAGATCATGTCCGAGTTCGTGCATGGCTACGAGACGCTCGCCAGCATCGAGCCAGCCGTGAGCATCTTCGGCTCGGCGCGCTACAAGGAGGACAACCCCTGGTACGCGCTTACCGTCGAGGTAGCGAAAAAACTCTCGAACGCCGGCTTCTCGGTGATCTCCGGCGGTGGGCCGGGCCTCATGGAGGCGGCCAACAAGGGCGCACAGGCCGGCGGCGCCCCCAGCGTGGGACTGAACATCGCCCTGCCCCACGAGCAGCAGGACAACCCCTACCAGGATGTCTCGCTGCACTTCCAGCACTTCTTTGCCCGCAAGGTGATGTTCGTCAAGCACGCCTCGGCCTACGTGGTGATGCCCGGCGGCTTCGGCACACTCGACGAGCTGGCCGAGATTCTGACTTTGGTGCAGACCGGCAAGTCGCGTCGCATCCCGATCATCCTGCTGGGTACCACGTTCTGGCAGGGGCTGATCGACTGGTTCGGCGACCAGCTTCTGGTCGAGAACACCATCGCCGCCGAAGACCTCAAGCTGTTTACCCTCTGCGACACGGCCGACGAGGCGGTGGACGCGATCTTCGACTTCTATCGCAACCGCCGCGTCACGGCCACCGAGGAGGAGCAGCAGAAGCTGCTCGACCTCTAGGTCCCGGCGCCGATGCCCGGCAAACCCACGCAACGAACGAGACCGTCATGTCGGTTTTTACCAAGGTCGATACCGACCAACTCACCACCTTCCTGACCCGGTTCGACTGCGGTGAGCTGGTCGAGCACCGCGGGATCGCCGCCGGGATCGAGAACACCAACTACTTCGTCACCACCACTGGCGGGCAGTACGTGCTCACCCTGTTCGAGAACCACGGTGCCGACGAACTGCCGTTCTTCCTCGACCTGATGGCCTATCTCGCCGAGCACGACATTCCCACTGCGCACCCGGTGGCGACGCGCGACGGCGCCTACCTCACCGAGCTCAACGGCAAGCCCGCCGCACTGGTACAGCGGCTGACCGGCGCCTCGCTCGACCACCCGGACGCGGCGGCCTGTGCCGAGATCGGCCGCACGCTGGCGCGGTTCCACCGGGCCTCCGCCGACTTCCCCGAGTATCGCGCCCCGGATCGCGATCTCGCCTGGGCCGAGACCGTGGCGCGCCAACTCCACGAGAAGGCCACCGACGACGAGCTCGCGCTGCTCGACGACGAGCTGGCCTTCCAGCGCGGCCAGTCGCGCGACGGTCTGCCGCGCGGGGCGATCCACGCCGATCTCTTCCGCGACAACGCCCTGTTCGATGACGGCCGACTGACCGGCATCATCGATCTCTACTACGCCTGCACCGACGCCTTTGCCTACGACCTGGCCGTGACCCTCAACGACTGGTGCATCGACGCCTCGGGCCAACCACTGCCGGCCGAGCGCGACGCCCTGCTGGGCGCCTATCTCGCCGAACGCCCGTTCACGCCGGGCGAGCAGGCGGCCTGGCCGGGGCTGCTGCGCGCCGCGGCCCTGCGTTTCTGGGTCTCGCGCATGCAGGATCGGTACTTCCCGCGTGCCGCCGAGATGACCTACATCAAGGACCCGACGCCGTTTCGCCGCATCCTCGAGGCGCACCGCGCCAACGGGGAGCGCACGGCCCACTGGATCGGGTCCAACCAGCCCGTGGAGGCCCGACAATGAACGCCGAGAAGCCTGCCTGCCGGTTGAGCCGCCTGGTCGATCGTCTCGATCGTGTCAACGAATGGACCGGGCGTGTGGTCGCCTGGCTGGGACTGGTGCTGACGCTGACGGTCTTCGGCGTGGTCGCACTGCGCTACGGCTTCTCCGACAGCAACCAGTGGCTTTCCGAGTCGATCACGTACTGGTTCGCGCTGATGTTCATGCTCGGCATGGGCTACACCTACCGCCACGACGGGCATGTGCGCGTCGACGTGCTCTCGCGCAACGCCTCGCCGAAAACCCGCGCCTGGATCGAGATCGTCGGGGTCGTGCTTCTGCTCTGGCCCGTCTGCCTGTTCATCGCCATCTCGAGTCTCGAGTACGTCGGTAACAGCTGGGCGATGCGGGAGGGCTCGCCCGAGCCCGGCGGCATCCCGCTGCTGTACCTGCTCAAGACCCTGCTGATCGTGATGCCCGCGCTGCTGTTCTGGCAGGGACTGGTCGAATTGCTGCGCCATGTCGCCGTCCTGCGTAACCAGCAGCCCACCGAACCGGAGCACGGTTCGATCAAGGAGGGCATGTAAGGCATGGAATGGCTGCTGCTCCTGATGGTGCTGACCATCTTCGCCGCACTGATGAGCGGCTTTCCGGTCGCCTTCGTGCTCGCCGGGGTCTCGCTGATCTTCGCCGGGATCGGGACGCTGATCGGCGTGTTCGATCACGGCCTGATGAGTGCGATGCCCAACCGCCTGTTCGGCATCATGCTCAACCAGACCCTGGTGGCCGTGCCCTTGTTCGTTCTGATGGGCGTGCTCCTGGAAAAGGCCCGGGTGGCCGATGACCTGCTCGAGAACATGAGCGCGCTGTTCGGCCGGCGTCCGGGCGGGCTGGGGCTTTCCATGATGCTCGTCGGCGCGATCCTGGCCGCCAGCACCGGCATCGTCGGCGCGACCGTGGTGACCCTCGCCCTGATCGCGCTGCCCGTCATGCTCCGCCGCGGCTACGACCCCTGCCTGGCCTCGGGGTCGGTGGCCGCTGCCGGCACGCTGGGCCAGATCATCCCGCCGTCGATCATCCTGGTGCTGCTCGGCGACCAGCTTTCCAACGCCTACACCCAGGCCCAGCTCGACCAGGGCATCTACTCGCCGGAGACGGTCGCGGTCGGCGACCTGTTCAGCGGCGCCCTGATCCCCGGTTTGATCCTGGTCGGCGCGTACGCCGCCTACATCCTGTTCGTGGCCTGGCGCCAGCCAGAGCGCGTACCCGGCCTGACGGAGGACGAGCTCGCCGATCGTCCGCCGATCAGCCGGCTGCTGCTGGCGCTCACCGCGCCGGTGCTGCTGATCGTGCTGGTGCTCGGCTCGATCATGGGCGGGATCGCCACGCCCACCGAGGCGGCCGCCGTCGGCGCGGTCGGTGCGCTGCTGCTCGCCGCCGCCAAGCGCCGCCTGACCCTGCCGGTACTGCACGAGAGCCTGACCGGCACCCTGCGCGTCACGGCGATGGTGTTCCTGATCTTCATCGGCGCCTCGATCTTCTCGCTGGTCTTTCGCGGCTTCGGCGGCGACGAGATGGTCCACGACCTGCTCTCGGAACTGCCCGGCGGCGCGATGACGGCCCTCCTGATCGTGATGGTGATCGTGTTCCTGCTCGGCTTCATGCTCGACTTCATCGAGATCACCTTCGTGGTGGTACCCATCGTGGCACCGGTACTGCTGATGATGGGCATCGACCCGATCTGGCTGGGCGTGCTGCTGGCCGTCAACCTTCAGACGAGCTTCTTGACCCCACCGTTCGGCTTCTCGCTGTTCTACCTGCGGGGAGCGGCGCCGGCCAGTGTCCGTACCGCCCAGATCTATCGCGGGGTGCTGCCTTTCATCGCCATACAGATCGCCGTGCTGGGACTGCTGGTCATCTTCCCGGACCTGGTCACCTGGCTGCCCGAGACCCTTGACGTCCGCACGCCCTGACAACCCGGCCCACCCCGCGCTGGCACCGATCGAACTGGTCGGGCGCGACGAGCGCCTGCGGATCGAGTTCCCGCTCGCCCTTGCGCCGATGGCGGGCGTCTCCGATCGGCCGTTCCGGCAACTCTGCTTCGATCAGGGCGCCGGGCTGGTCATCAACGAGATGATCAGCAGCAAACCGGAACTGCGACATACCCGCAAGAGCGAGCAGCGCCGGATTCGCCCCGACGATCCCGCTCCGCGTGCCGTCCAGTTGCTTGGCAACGACCCCGGAGACCTCGCCCGGGCGGCACAGCAGGCATACTGCGATGGCGCGCAACTCATCGATCTGAATCTGGGCTGTCCAGCCAAGAAGGTGTGCCGCAAGGCGGCCGGTTCGGCCCTGATGGCCGAGCCCGACACCGTCGCCCGGCTACTGGAGGCGACCGTCGAGGCCGTGCCCTGCCCGGTCACGCTCAAGATGCGCACCGGGCCGAACGAGGACTGGCGCAATGCCCCTGAAATCGCACGCATCGCCGAGGAGACGGGCATTGCGATGCTCTCGGTCCACGGACGCACCCGGGCACAGAAGTACAACGGGCGGGCCGAGTACCACACGATCGCCCGGGTGGTCGCCGACCGCAGCATCCCCGTGCTCGCCAACGGCGATATCGACTCGGTGGCCAAGGCGTACGAGGTATCGTCCGCCACGGGGGCGGCCGGCTTGATGATCGGCCGGGCAGCCTTCGGACGCCCCTGGCTGTTCGCCCAGATTCGCGCGGCCCTGACCGGCCGTCCGATACCGGGAGAGCCGCTCCCCGTCGAGGTCATGGGCTTTGTCCGCACGCAATTCGAGAATATTTATTCCCATTACGGAAATGTGATGGGCGTTCGCATCGCGAGGAAGCACTGGGGATGGTATTCTTCGCGGCTACCGATTGACGAAGGGACGCGCAAGGAGTTCAACCGGCTGGAGACCGTCGAGGCCCAGCGCCGCTGGCTCGACCTGCAACATCGGCGACTCGACGGGATCACCGCGGAGCTTCACGGCGTGTCGACGACCGCGTCGGCGGGCGGCAACTGATCCGCCACCGACGCCCGACCCGGGACAGCACGCGGGACCCACGACGAGCACGGCAGCCGCCGCTCGTCCCGTTCCCTCGTGGTCCCGTCCGCCCCCGAAGCCGTGTTGTTGAAAAGAATAATGACCTACCCATCCAGCACCGTCACCGCCCAGACCCACGAGTCGTCGCTCAACGGCAGCGCACGTCGTGCCGCCGAATGCCATCACGACGTGCACGAGACGATTATCGACGCGCTGGACATCCTCTGGGATGCCTTCGAGGAAGACCAACCCAGCAATCTCTACCAGCTGGTCATGGGCCAGGTCGAGCGTCCCCTGCTCGCCCGCGTGCTGGAGCGCTGCGACCACAACCAGAGCCGCGCGGCCGCCTGCCTGGGCATCAACCGCAGCACCCTGCGCAAGAAACTGCGCGAACACGACCTGCTCTGACCCCGAACCCGGCTTTTCCCCCCCTGAACCGCCCGCTTTTTTTACCGACGCCCACCTGGCGCAGAAGCCCGCCGGAAATTCCGCTGTTGCATCGCCGCAAACGCCGCCGGCACGACCGCCGCGCGTAGATGAAGAATTTGCTTTGACCGGCCGGAAAAACGCGGTATAACGCGCCGGAAAATCGGCTGGTCAGCTTCGGGAACGGGGCGCCGGACCGGGCAGCCTGCCCGGAACCCATGATGGCCTGCAGGACCTGGCCATGACCGTCGATCGATGCCAACGCGATCCCGCCACGGGATTGCCTTGAACGTGTTGATCACGCAGGTACATCATGAGCAAAGAGAACGACTATCAGGACCTCGACGACTGGGACGACACCGAAGTCGAGGATGACGATCAGAACAACGACACGCTGCTCGACAGCATCAAGGGCACGAAAGACGCCCGTCGCCGGCTGGACGACCTGCTCGAGGAACGACGACTTCGCGAGCAGATGACCGACGACTTCTGATATCGACCGTGCGACGGCACGGCTCGACCCGGAGACGACGCATGCCAGACGTTCGCCACGACCCGTACACGATTCCAGATCGAGGCGTTCTGGCCACTGGGCTCCTGCTCGGGCTGCTCGCCGTCGTCCTTGCCTCGCTCGCTGCCCACGGCCCCCTCGCCCCGACCGAGTCCGACGCCCAGCGCCAAGTCGATACCGCGACGCTGGTTCACTTCGTTCATGCACTCGGATCGATGCTGCTCGCATTCTGGCCGGGCGGCGCTCGCGTGCGCCTGGCCGTTGCGGGCGCCTGGCTTACCGGCACCATCCTGTTCAGCGGCAGCCTCTATTCCCTGACCCTGTTCGACCAGGCCTGGCCCGGCCCGCTCACCCCCCTCGGCGGGCTGCTCCTGATCACCGGCTGGCTTGTCTGGCTCGTCGGCCTGATCGTTCCAAGATCGGCGCACTAGGACGTCGAGGTTCATCGGAAACGGCCGACCGACCCG
>NZ_JBKHFB010000021.1:0-31483 GCF_046540515.1 Guyparkeria sp. | reverse complement strand
GAATGCCTATTAGAATGGACTCTATAAATGCAGTTTTCTTTTCAGCTGACCAACGAAAAAGACGTTGAAATTCAGGAATTATATCAAGCTCTTTTTGCGAATACATAGACGCTATCTCTCCGATAGACATCTGCAATGTGTCGGTATTAACAGATCGTTTTGCGGTTTCCAGCTCATCCCTTAACATAAGAAATCTCCGTTAAAACAGAAAAACAAACAAATTCGACGAGAGAAAACTCGGGACTACGTGGATCGTGACGGATAATAAGGAGCCGCACACGTCACAGTATCCAGTTCCTTCAACCGCTCCATCAACGTAGCCTCCGGCGCCACCCGCCACTCGTCGGCGAGACGAAACGCCCCACGCCCCAACTCACTCTGCACCTCGACGATCACCGGCAACCCCTCCCCCTCACGGAACGGCTCGATGATGTCGAGCATCCGCTCGGTCGCCTCGACGCCGCAATCGGGAGTGAGCGCGATGGTGACGCACTGCGCGAACCGCGCCCGCGCCTCACCCAGCGTGTAGAGCCGCTTGTGCCGAATCCGCAGGTTGCCGTTGAACGAATCGAAGGAGACGTCGCCCTCGACGATCACCAGCTGGTCGCGGTCGACGCGGTCGGCGAGGGTCTCGATGTCGTCGCCGACCAGCCGCATCTCGCCGCGACCGTGGCCGTCATCCAGGGTGACGAACAGCTGCTTGTCGCCGCTCTGCGTGCGCATGGTGCGCTCGGCGACGCACAGCCCGGCCACCACCGCCGGCGTGCCGCGGACGAAGCCGCCACCGGCGGCGGCCGCGGCAGCCTCGGCCTTGTCGGTCAGTTCGTCGAGCCGTCCGGTGATGAAGCACTTGATCTCGTCGATGTACTGGTTGATCGGGTGGCCGGTCAGGTACAGCCCGAGCATGTTCTTCTCGAGGCGCAAGCGCTCGTCGTCCGACCATTCCGGCAGCGGCTTGATCGGGCTGGCCACTGCCGTCTCCGGCTCGTCCATGCCGCCGAACAGGTCGCTCATGCCGGCCTCGGCGGCGGTGGCGACCTGGCTGGCTGCCTTCATGGCCTCGGGGATGTGGGCGTGCAGTGCGGCGCGTGACGGGCCGAGCTCGTCGAGTGCGCCGGCGCAGACCATGGCCTCGAGCACGCGCTTGTTGAGCGCCTGCGCGCCGACGCGCTGGCAGAAGTCGTTCATGTCGCGGAACGGGCCGTTCTCGGCGCGCTCGTCGACGATGCGCTGGATGACGCCCTCGCCCACCCCGCGGATCGCGCCGAGGCCGTAGACAATCTCGCGTTCGCCGCCAGCGGTGAAGCGGTAGGCGCAGCGCTGCACGGACGGCGGCACGACCTCGAGCTCCATGCGGCGGCATTCCTCGATCAGGCCGACCACCTTGTCGGTGTTGTCCATGTCCGCGGAAAGCACGGCGGCCATGAAGTACGCCGGGTAGTGGGCCTTGAGCCAGGCGGTCTGGTAGGCGACCAGCGCGTAGGCGGCCGAGTGCGACTTGTTGAAGCCGTAGCCGGCGAACTTCTCGACGAGATCGAAGATGCGGCCGGCCTCGTCGACGTCCACGCCCTTCTCCCTGGCGCCGTCGAGGAAGATCTGGCGCTGCTTGGCCATCTCCTCGGGCTTTTTCTTGCCCATCGCCCGGCGCAAGAGGTCCGCGCCGCCCAGGGTGTAGCCGGCCAGGATCTGCGCGATCTGCATGACCTGCTCCTGGTAGACGATCACCCCGTAGGTGGGCTTGAGCACGTCCTCCAGCCAGGGATGGAGGTACTCGACCTGCTGCTCGCCCTTCTTGCGGAGGATGAAGTCGTCGACCATGCCCGAGTCGAGCGGGCCCGGGCGGAACAGGGCCACCAGGGCGATGATTTCCTCGAAGTTGTCCGGCTGGAGCTTCTTGATCAGGCCCTTCATGCCCTTGGACTCGAGCTGGAACACCGCGGTGGTCTCGCAGCGCTTGAGCAATTCGAAGCTCTTGGCGTCGTCCATGGGGATGGCCGAGATGTCGATCGGCTCGAGGCCTTCCTTCTCGCGCGTGGCGTTGATGGCCTTGAGCGCCCAGTCGATGATGGTGAGGTTGCGCAGGCCGAGGAAGTCGAACTTGACCAGCCCCACGGCCTCGACGTCGTCCTTGTCGAGTTGCGAGGCCGGCGAGGCGTGGTTCGCCTCGCAGAACATCGGCGTGAAGTCGGTGAGCTTGGAGGGCGCGATCAGCACCCCACCGGCGTGCTTGCCCACCGAGCGCGGCAGGCCCTGCAGCGCCCGGCCCATGTCGATGATGGCCTGCACTTCCTCGTCGCGGTCGTAGAAGTCCTTCAGGTCGGCCGAATAGCGCTCGGGCTCCTTCTGGCTCTTCTCGGTGCGCCCGAGGGCGTCGTCCAGCGAGACGTCCATCCCCGGCTTGAACGGGATCAGCTTGGCGATGCGGTCGACGAAGCCGTAGGGGTAGCCCAGCACCCGGCCGACATCGCGCACCACCGCCTTGGCGGCCATGGTGCCGTGGGTGGCGATCTGCGAGACCGCGTCGCGGCCGTAGCGCTCGGCGACGTAGTCGATCACCCGGTCGCGGCCTTCCATGCAGAAGTCGATATCGAAGTCGGGCATCGAGACCCGCTCGGGGTTGAGGAACCGCTCGAACAGCAGGTCGTAGGCCATCGGGTCGATGTCGGTGATCAGCAGCGCCCAGGCGACGATCGAGCCGGCACCCGAGCCCCGCCCCGGCCCGACGGGGATGTCCTGGCGCTTGGCCCACTGGATGAAGTCCGCGACGATCAGGAAGTAGCCGGGAAAGCCCATCTGGATGATGACGTCCAGCTCGCGTTCCAGCCGCTCGCGGTAGGTCTGGTGATCTTCTGCCGGCACGCGCTCGAGGCGTTCTTCCAGCCCCTGCGCGGAGAGCTCGCGCAGGTAGTCGGATTCGGTCTGCCCTGCCGGGGTGGGGAAGTTGGGCAGGAAGTTCTCGCCCAGTTTCAGCGTGACGTTGCAGCGCTCGGCGATGGCGAGGCTGTTGTCGATCGCCTCGGGGAGGTCCGCGAACAGCTCGCGCATCTCGGCGGCACTGCGCAGGTACTGGCGGTCGGCGTAGTCGCGCGGGCGACGCGGATCCTCGAGCGTGCGGCCCTGGTTGATGCACACCCGCACCTCGTGGGCCTCGAAGTCGCTCTGGTCGAGAAAGCGCACGTCGTTGCTGGCGACGACCGGAAGGCTCCGGGCGATGGCGAGATCCACCGCCGACTCGATGAACGCGCCCTCGTTGACGCGGTTGGTGCGCGTGAGCTCCAGATACAGCCGGTCGGGAAAGCGCCGGGTCCAGAAGGCCAGCGCCTCGTCGACGATGTGGTCCAGTCCGTGGACCAGCCCGCGGCCGAGATCGCTGTCCACCCCGATCAGGGCGATCAGCCCCTCGGCCTTCTCGGGCGTGAGCCAGTCGCGGTTCAGGCAGGGCCGGTCGTCGTGCTGGCCCTCGCAGTAGGCCTGCGAGAGCAGTTCGGTCAGATGCAGAAAGCCGGTGTCGTTCTGCGCGAGCAGCACCACGCGCGACGGCGGGGTCTGGGCGTTCTCGTAGACGAAGCAGTCCGCGCCGAAGATCGGCTTGATGCCCGCGCCGAGTGCCGCCTTGTAGAACTTCACCATCGCGAACAGGTTGCCCTGGTCGGTCAGGGCGATGGCGGGCATGCCGCGTTCCTTGGCGTGCTTGACGGCGTCCTTGACGCGCAGGGTGCCGTCGATCAGCGAGTACTCGCTGTGCACGTGCAGGTGGACGAAGCTCATGCGGCCACCTCCGCGGTGCGGGAGCGAGCCTTGCTCGCGAAGGCGGCGATAGCCGCCGTCCCGGGATCGCGCCGGCACCGCACGGAAACCGGGACTCGCGCCTGTCGGCGCGATTCGCGAGCAGGGCTCGCTCCCACAGGGGCCACGTTCGGCCCGCTGCGGTCGTCAACGCGACACACGCTCATTTGCCCTCCAGCATGGCGAGCGTCTCGGCTTCCATGTCCTTCAGGTCCTGCATCTCGCCGTCGGTAAAGCCGGCGGCCTTGCGGCCGAACTCGTCGTAGGGGCCGCGGATGCGCCCGCTCATGTACTGCTGCAACAGCTCGCGGAAGGTGGTGCGCGGGTCGACGCCGCGCTTCTCGCAGGCGTAGCGGAACCAGCGGGTGCCGATGTGCACGTGTTCGATTTCCTCGGTGTAGATCACGTCGAGGATATCGATCAGCGGCTGGTCGTCGTACTGGGCGAGCTTTCTCTGGATGCCGGGGGTGACGTCCAGCCCGCGGGCCTCGAGCACCCGCGGGATCAGCGCCATGCGCACCAGCACGTCGTGCTCGGTGCCGTGCACCGTCTCCCAGAGGCTGGCGTGGGCCGGGAAGGCGCCGTAGCGGTAGCCGCGCTCGCGGAGGTAGGCGTCCAGCAGCTCGAAGTGCTTGGCCTCGTCGCGGGCCACCGACAGCCAGTCGCGGTAGAAGTCCGCCGGCATGGCATCGAAGCGGTAGCAGGCATCGAGACCGATGTTCATGGCGTTGAACTCGATGTGCGCGAACGAATGCGCCATCGACGCGCGACCCTCGGGCGTGGCCGGACCGCGCCTGGGCACGTCGCGCGGGGCGACCAGCTCGGGGCGCTCGGGCCGGCCGGGGTCCGGGACCGGCTCGACGGACGGCGGCGGGGTGGGCACGTCCGGGTCCGGGGCATGCATGGCGCGGTCGTACAGTTCACGTACGCCATCGGCCTTCACGGTCGGATCGTTCTCGCGCAGCAGGATGCCGGCCTGTTCCCGGACCGAGACACTCATGCCTGCCCTCCCCGCTTGCCGGCCTTGCGCTCGGCCCGCTGGGCGAGGAAGGCGCGCAGGTCGTCCTCGAGCTCGCGGTAGCGGGCAATCGCCGCGCGGCCGGCCTCGGTGACCGTGGCATGCCCGCCGCCGGCGCCGCCGACCTCCTTGGACACGTACGGCTCGTCCTCGAGCTGGTTGACCTCCTGGATCAGCGACCAGGCGCGCTTGTAGCTCATGCCCAGCGTGCGGGCGGCATGACTGATCGAACCGAGATCGTCGATCGCCTCCATCAGCCGCACCTTGCCCACGCCGAGATAGTGCTCGCCGGCCTCGTCGACCAGCCACAGCCGGGCGTGGATGCCCGGGGCGTAGGCCTGTCCGGGAAGGCGATTCTGGCGGGATTTCTTCGGCATGCGCGCTCGATCCGTGACGGGGCGGTGGGAGAACTCTCTGGCCGCGTCATGATACCCGACGGGGTCGGCCGGGTGGCAAGGTGCCAGACATGGATTGCGCCCATTTCGGCCCTGACGTCGGGACGGCCGCTGCCGCGGCCTTCGCGCGCGAGCGCGCTCCCACACTCCCACAGTGGGGCCAGCTGACGGTGTGGGAGCTTGCCCTGCAAGCGAGGAGGCGCGAGCTCTGTTTCAGTTGGACCATCACCCGGAAAACGGCACGGCGGCCAGACGCGCCGCAGTGGGTACCGATCAGCCGCGGCGGGTGTCGAGCGCGTCGCGGGTGGCCTCGCCGACGAAGATCAGCAGCACCAGCGTCCCGACCAACACGAAGAAGGTCGAGACCGACAGCCACCAGGCATCGATGTTCGACTTGCCCTGCGAGAGCAGCTCGCCCAGCGACGGCGTGGACGGCGGCACACCCAGGCCGAGGAAATCGAGGCTGGTCAGGGCAAGCACCGCCCCGGAGATGCGGAAGGGCAGGAAGGTGATCACCGGGGTCATGGCGTTGGGCATCAGGTGGCGGAACATCAGCCGCGGGCCGGAAACACCCAGGGCACGGGCGGCCCGCACGTAGTCGAGGTTGCGCCCCTTGAGGAACTCGGCGCGAACGTAATCCGACAGCCCCATCCAGCCGAACAGCGCCAGCAATGCCAGCAACAGCCCGATCGAGGGCTCGAAGATCGAGGCGAAGATGATCAGCAGATACAGTTCCGGCAACGCCGACCAGACCTCGATGAAACGCTGGAAGACCAGATCGGTCTTGCCGCCCAGATACCCCTGCACCGCCCCGGCGAGCACGCCGATGGCCGTGCCGACCACCGTCAGCGCGAGCGCGAACAGCACCGAGATGCGAAAGCCGTAGATCAGCCGGGCGGCCACGTCGCGGCCGCGGTCGTCGGTACCCAGCAAGTGGCGGCTGTTGGGCGCGGCCGGGTTGGGCTCCTCGTTGTAGTAGTCGATGGTGTCGAAGGAGAACGGGATCGGCGCGCGGATCACCCAGCCGTCGCGCTCGATCAGGTCGATCACGTGCGGGTCGGTGTAATCCGCCGCGGTGGCGAAGTCACCGCCAAAGCGCGTCTCCGGGTAGTCGTTCCACAACGGGAACAGCAGCTCGCCCTGGTATTGCGCGATCAACGGCCGGTCGTTGGCGATCAGCTCGGCACCGAGGCTCAGGACGAACAGCGCCAGGAACACCCACAGGCTGATCCAGCCACGCCGGTGGCGACGAAAGCGCTTCCAGGCGCGCGCCGCCGTGGAGACCTGGCCCTCGGCGCCGGCCCCCTTGGCGACGGCCGTGTCGGCTCCGGCATCGACAATGCTCATGCGCACCTCGCAGTAACGGCACAGGCCGACCGACTGCGGGAACGCGTCCCGCCGACAAACTGACCGACCGGGCCGACAGGCAGGCAACCGGCGCGCCGGTCACACCGCCACCGCATGGCAACGTCGCTTTTGCGTGGTGCCGACATCAGCGCACCGCCTCGAAATGAATCCGCGGATCGACCCAGACGTAGACGAGATCCGACAGCAATTTGCCGAACAGCCCGATCAGGCTGAACACGTAGAGCGTGCCCAGCACCACGGGATAGTCGCGCTGCAGCACGGCGTTGTAGGACAACAGCCCCAGCCCGTCGAGCGAGAAAATGGTCTCGATCAGCAGGCTGCCGGTGAAGAACGCGCCGATGAACGCCGCCGGGAAGCCGGTGACGATCGGAATCAGCGCATTGCGGAAAACGTGGCGGTAGAGCACGGTGCGCTCGGCCAGGCCCTTGGCCCGGGCGGTGAGCACGTACTGCTTCCTGATTTCCTCGAGGAAGCTGTTCTTGGTCAGCATGGTCATCACGGCGAAGTTGCCCACCACCATCGCGGTGATCGGCAGCACCAGGTGCCAGAGGTAATCCAGTATTTTCCCCATCAGCGACAGCTGGTCGAAGTTGTCCGAAGTCAGACCGCGCAGCGGAAACCACTGCACGAAACTGCCGCCACCGAACAGCACCAGCAGCACCAGGCCGAGCACGAACCCGGGAATGGCGTAGCCGACCAGGATGACCGTCGAGGTGATCGAGTCGAATCGAGACCCGTCGCGCACCGCCTTGGCCACCCCCAACGGGATGGAGACCAGATAGGTGAGCAGGAAGGTCCAGACCCCGAGGCTGATCGAGACCGGCAACTTCTCGACGATCAGCTCACCGACGCTGCGCTGGTAGAAGTACGACTCGCCCAGGTCGAAGGTGAGGTAGTTGCCGAGCATGTCGCCAAAGCGCTGCCAGGCCGGCTGGTCGAAACCGTAGAACTCGCGGAACTGCTCGACCTGCTCCTCGTCCAGCCCCTGCTCGCCGCGGTAGAGCCCGCCGGTGAACTGCCCGCCGGATTCGGCCGCCGCGCCCTGCGTGCCGCCCTTCAACTGCATCATCAGTTGCTCGACCGGGCCACCGGGAACGAACTGGATCACGACAAACGAGATCAGCAGGATGCCGAACAGGGTCGGGATCATCAGCGCCAGGCGCTTGGCGATGTAGGCCCCCATCTAGTCGCCCCCCTGCCCGCCTGCCGGCTCGGCGGGGATCCGCGACCTCGGCGCCTCGTCATCGCAGTTCTCCACGCAGACCACGCGCCGCTCGATCTGCCCGCCGCAGCCGACATAGCACTGATCGAAGGCGGCCTGACAGCCGCAATCGAGATTGCATTGCTCGTCGATGACCGCGGCGCGGATCGCCTCGCGGCTGGGTGCCTCGGGCGGCACGGGGGGATCGTCGTAGTAGTGGTCGGTCAGCCAGAACGAGCTCGGGTAGCCGTAGTAGAACGGGTCGCGGTACAGGCCGAAGTGCATCGCCCGGTCGAGCTGGTAGTACTGTCGTTCGCGCATGTAGACGCGCCGCTCGGCGTCGTACTGGCGCAGGGCCTGGTCGAAGGCGGCGTCCACCTCGGGCTCGATGCCCGCGATGCAGCTCTGTCGGCGCGACTGGCAATCGGCCTGGCAGGCCTGCATGTCGGTGTGGCAGCCCCGCAGGCAGGACTGGCCCGCCTCGGTCGCCGGCGGCAGATAGCGCACCTCGGTGGCGTAGCGAGGCGCCGCGCAACCGGCGAGCACGCCCACCATCAGCGCCAGCATGGGCAACAGGCGGGAAACCCGCCACCCGCCAAACCGGTACGGCAAACCGGTGCGGGGCAACTCTGGGCTAGTCGCGTTCATGACGGGCTCCCTCCATTCAGGCTGCTCACGTCGTTGACCACCGGTCCCGGCTGGGGTTCGGCATGCGTCTCCCACCAGGTCTGCATCACCCACTCGGCCCCGCTGAAGTAGCGCGGCAGCGGGTCATCGTGATAGCCGAACCGATTCCACCACGCCAGACGATGCGCGCCGATGTACCAGTTTGGCACCAGGTACTCGTTCCACATCAGCACGCGGTCGAGCGCCCGGCAGGCGGTGACCAGGGCCTCGCGGTCCTCGGCGTAGATCACCGCCTCGATCATGGCGTCCACCACCGGATCGTCGATACCACTGTAGTTCTTCGACCCCTCGCGGTCCGCCGATTCGCTGCCGAACATCTCGCGCAGCTCGTTGCCGGGAGACTGCGACTGGCCGTAGGAGACCACCGTGATGTCGAACTCGAAGCGGTTCATGCGCCGCTGGTAGAGCGCCACGTCGATGGTGCGGTAGGAGACGTCGATCCCCAGCCGGCGCAGGTTGTAGGCGAACGGGGCGACGATCCGCTCGAACCCGCGCTGCGCCAGCATGATCTCGAAGGCGAACGTCTCGCCCTCGGCGTTGCGCAGCTTGCCCGCGTCGAGCTCCCAACCGGCCTCGGCCAGCAACTCCTGCGCCTGGACGAGGTGCCGGCGCTGGATCTCCGGGGTCGGCGAGAACGGCACCACGTGCGCCCGCTCGAACAGTTCGGGCGGCAACTGATCCCGGTAGGGTTCGAGCAAGTCGAGCTCCTCGCCTTCCGGGATGCCTTCTGCCGCGAGCTCGCTGTTCGCGAAGTAGCTCTCGCAGCGGCTGTACTGCCCGTAGAACAGGTGCACGTTGGACCAGTGGAAGTCGAAGGCGAGGTTCAGGGCGCGTCGGACACGTCGGTCCTTGAACAGCGACCGGCGCGTGTTCATGGCAAAGCCCTGCATGCCGGCGTTGTTTCGATGCGGAATCTCGCGCCGGCGAATACGTCCCTCGTCGAACGGCCTGCCCTTGTAGGCCCGCGCCCAGCGCTTGGAGTTGGTCTCGTGGTAGACGTCGAACTCGCCGGCCTTGAAGGCCTCGAGCGCCACCGTCTCGTCCTTGTAGTACTTGAAACCGAGCGTGCGAAAGTTGTGCTGGCCGCGATTGACGCCAAGGTCGCGTGCCCAGTAGTCGTCGCGGCGACGGTAGCGGATGTCCCGACCGAAGTTGAGCGCCTCGATCACGTAGGGGCCGCTGCCCGGCAACGGCGTGCGCGAGTGCTCGGCGAAATCCACGTCCTCCAGGGCATCGCGGGAGAACACCGGCAGCTCGCCGATGATCATGTGCAGTTCGGGATTGGCGCGTCGGAAATCGAAGCGCACGTGGGAAGAGTCGACCTCGGTCGCGCCGACCACGTCGGCCCAGTAATAGCGGTAGCGCGGGTGCGCGGTCTCGCCCACCAGGGTCTCGAAGCTGAATACCACGTCGCGGGCGGTGACCGGCCGACCATCGACGAAGCGGGCCTCGCGGTTGATGCGGAACGTCGCCGACAGGCCGTCCTCGGCCAGTTCCAGCCGGTCGGCCAGCAGGCCGTAGACGGAAAACGGCTCGTCCCAGGCGCGTGCCACCAGGGTGTCGAACAGCAGGGAGTTGGTGCCGGTGGCCGCCAGCCCCTTGAGGAGGAAGGGGTTGAGCGAGTCGAAGGTGCCGAACACCGAGAGCGTCAGGGACCCCTCGCGAGGCGCGTCGGCATTGACGTAGTCGAAATGGGGGAAATCCACCGGGTAGCCGGGGTCGTAGCCGAGTGCCTCGGCAAAGCCCGCGGCCTGTGACAGCCCAGGCCAGGCGCCCATCGCGGCGATGCCACCGAGGCCGGCCATACGCCGGAGGAACAGGCGACGGTCCGGCGAAAGCAGGTTCTCGCCCGTCGGCACGACAGGCGAGTCCGCGTCGGCCGGGAGGCAATGCCCGGTTGTGGGGTGCTTGTTGGTCATCAGGCGAATACAATACGGTGAAAATCGAATGCAGGCCAAGCATCGTCGGGTCGACACCCGTTAGCCTCGATGCCGCCCTTCCCACCTTTGGAACACAGGAGAGACCCATGGGATTCCTATCCGGCAAGCGCGCCCTGATTACCGGCATTGCCAACAACCGCTCGATCGCCTTCGGCATCGCCGAGGCCATGCACCGCGAGGGTGCCGAGCTGGCCTTCACCTACCTCAACGACCGCTTCAAGCCGAAGGTCGAGAAGGCCACCAAGGACCTGGGTTCCTCCATCTACCTGCCGTTCGACGCCACCGACGACGAGCAGGTCGACGCCCTGTTCCCGGCACTGGCCGAGCACTGGCCGGAAGGCGTGGACATCGTCATCCACGCGATGGCCTTCGCCCCGCGCGAGGCGCTGGACGGCGACTTCCTCGACGGCATGTCCCGCGAGGCCTTCGCCCAGGCCCACGATGTCTCGGCCTACTCGCTCGCTGCGCTGGCCAAGGCCGGCGAGGAGCACATCCGCGACGACGGTGCCCTGCTGACCCTGAGCTACCTCGGCGCCGAGCGCGTGATGAAGAACTACAACGTCATGGGCGTGGCCAAGGCCTCGCTCGAGGCGACCGTGCGCTACCTGGCCGCCTCCAGGCTGGGCGAGCGCGGCATCCGGGTCAACGCCATCTCGGCCGGCCCGATCAAGACCCTGGCCGCCTCCGGCATCGGCGAGTTCAAGGGCTTCCTCGACTACGTCGCCACCAATGCGCCACTGCGCCGCAACGTCACCATCGAGCAGGTGGGCAACACCGCCGCCTTCCTGTGCTCCGATCTCGCCTCCGGTATCACCGGCGAGAACGTGCACGTCGACTCCGGTTACTTCATCACGGGCATGGGCCGCTGCGAGGACTGACCCGGCGACACGAGCCATGGAAAACGACCAGGGCGCCCGAGGGCGCCCTTTTTCGTGCCATCGAGAAATATGTGGCAATCCTGATAAAAAGCCGAGGTCGTCCCGAGAAAACTTTGATTGGAAATGCGGTTTTCCGACGCTCACCATCAACAATCCGAAATATCAGTTATTCAGCACATACTGGAGGAATCAGGGACGATGGATACCGGCATTCGCAAGATCTTTCATTTCGGCGAACAGGTCGACGAGTACCCGGTCCGGGTGATAAACGAACGCGAGGCACGGGCCGCAGCCGGCCTGCTGGCCCTGTTCGCCGGTTTTGCCTTCGCCCAGGGGTTTCTCACCGGCGACTTCATGTGGGAACGCCTGCTGATCCTCGCCTTCACGGTCGAATTCGGCATCCGGGTGCTGATCAACCCGCAGTACGCCCCGTTCATGATCATGGGGCGACTGATCACCCGCAACCAGGAGGTGGAGTATGTCGGCGCGCCGCAGAAGCGGGTGGCCTGGGGCATCGGCCTGCTCATCGCGGCGTTCATGATCTGGGTGGTGTTCGTCGAGGCGAACACGGGACTGATGAACCTGATCGGCTGCTCGGCCTGCCTGCTGTTCCTCGCCTTCGAGTCCGCCTTCGGCATCTGCCTGGGCTGCACGGCCTACAACCTGATCACCGGCCAGAAGCCGCAGCTCTGCCCGGGCGGGGCCTGCCGCGTAAAGCGGCTCGAGCCGATCCAGCGCGTCAAGTGGTGGCAGGTCATCCTGGTGGTCGCCTTCCTCGGTCTGCTGTGGGCGATCCCTGAATACAACCTCTGGAACATCCAGGACAACGTCGAGGTCGACGACCACAACTTCGATAGCATCGACCTCGACAGCCTGGAGTACTGACATGGCCGACTGATCCTGGCTCACGGCACCGGCCGGCCCACGACGACAAAGCCCGCCATCTCGGCGGGCTTTTCGTTACCGCCCCGGTCGGGCGGACACGCATTTGATCGTCCGACTCCTGGATCAGCCCCCGGCGGTCAGGCTCGCTCCCCTACCGCAGCCGGTTCCCCGTCAGACCGGGTGTCCATCAGGATACGGTCCTCGCCGCGCAGCCTGGCGATGATCACCGCGCCGGTGGCATCGCTGTAGACGTTGACCGAGGTGCGCAGCATGTCGAGCAGGCGATCGACCACCAGCAGCAGTCCCATCGCCTCCAGCGGCAGGCCGAGCACGCCGAGGATCAGGGCGATCGCCACCAGGCTCGCCGACGGGACGGCGGCCACCCCGATCGAGGTCACCAGCGCCAGCACCACGATCAGCACCTGCATGGACAGCGACAGGTCCACCCCGTAGGCCTGGGCGATGAACAGCACCGCGGCGCACTCGTAGAGCGCGGTGCCGTCCATGTTGATGGTCGCGCCGAGGGGCAGGACGAACGAGGAGGTCTCGCGCGAGACGCCGGCCCGCTGGGTCAGGGCCTGCAAGGTAACCGGCAGGGTGCCGGCCGACGAGGAGGTGGAAAACGCGACCAGAAGCGCCGGCCAGATCGCGCGGGCAAAACGGATCGGCGACCGACCGGTCACCAGCCACAGCACCAGCGGCAGGATCACGAGGGCGTGGATTGCCAATCCCAGTACCACGGCGAGGAAGAAGTCGATCAACGGAAGAATCACCGACAGGCCGCTCTCCGCGATCACGCCGGCCACCAGCGCGAACACGCCGATCGGCGCGGTCTTCATCACCCAGTGCGTGATCTGGATCATCACGTCCTGCACGCCGGCCCAGAAATCCTTGACCGTCTGCATGCCCGGCGATGTCGCGCGGGTCAGCGCGATGCCGAACAGCACCGAGAAGAAGATCAGCCCCAGCATCTGCGCCTCGGCCCCGGCCTGGACGACGTTGGCCGGCACCATGTCGCGCAGGATGTTGAAGAACTCGGACAGCTCCTTGCCCTCGAGCTGCCCACTGACCTCGTCGCCGATCGGCGGCAGGGCGACCGTCTCGGAGAGCGGCTGCCCGCCCGAGACGCCCGGCTGGACCAGGTTCATCACCAGCAGCGCCGTGGTGACGGCCAGGGTGGTGGAGAACAGGTAGTAGATGACCGTGCGACCGGCCATCTGCCCCACCCCGCCGGCGCTGCCGATGCTCGCCACCCCGGTGATGATCGAGGCGGTGATCAGGGGCACGATCAGCATCTTGAGCGCGTCGAGGAACAGCCCCCCGACGAAGTCGTAGAAGGACAGCAGCGGTATGCCGGCCGCCTCGGTGCCGAACACGGCGCCCACCAGGAAGGCCGCGGCCAGCGCAGTCAGGATCTGCCAGTGCAGGGCCATGCAGTCACTCCTCCTCGCCCGCCAGGCTCACGCCCGGCGTGAATGCTCGCGTCAGTCGAGGGCGCTCTCGCGGATCTCGACGTCGGCCTCGGCGCGCAGCGAGCGCATGAAGGCATCGATCAGCCGGTTGGCCTGGTTGTTCTCGAGCTGTCCGGCGAGCTGGTTGCGGGTCTCGCCATCCAGTTCGGCCGGTTCGCCGGCACGCACGCCGCTGAGAACGACCACGGCCGTATCGCCGCCGGAGAGCTCGGTGGTGGTGGCGCTCGCCGCCCCCTCACCGGGCCGAGGCAGGCCAAACGCGGCCGACAAAGCCTCGGCCGGCATCTCGTCGGTGGCATCCCCGCGGCCATACCATTGCACCGGGGTCCAGCTGGCCGCTTCGACGTCGGCAACGCGCTCGGCCGGGTCCTTGCCCGCGGCGAGATCGGCCTCGATCGCCTCGGCCAGTTCGGCGACCTCCGCCTCGATCTGCTCGGCGCGCCATTGCGCCAGCACCTTGTCGCGCACCTCCTCGAACGGCAGCGGCTGGGCCTCGCGGTGTTCCTCGACCCGCAGGACCACGCCGTGGCTGCCATCCAGCTCGACCAGCTGGCTGTTGAAACGCTCCTCGAGCACGGCCTCGTCAAAGGCCGCCTCGCGCACGGCCGCATGCTCGCCGATGCCTTCACCCGCTTCGCGGCTGATCCAGTCGCTGGTCTCGATCTCCAGGCCGACGGCTTCGGCGGCCGGCACCAGGCTGTCGGGCTGCTCGTAGCTCACGCTGGCGAGCTGCTCGGCGGCATCGTAGTAGGCACTTTCGGCGGCATCCTGTTGCAGCTGCTCGATCAGCTCGCCACGGGCCTCCTCCAGCGGCGGCACCTCGGCCTGGCTGACCTCGTAGACCTCGATCAGGTGCCAGCCGAAGCGTGTGCGCACCGGCTCGCTGATCTCGCCCTCGTCGAGCGCGGCCACCGCCCGGTCGAAGGACTCGCCGATCTCGCCCTCGCCAACGCGACCAAGGTCACCGCCGTCATCCCGGGTGCTGCCGTCGTCGCTCAACTCGGCGGCCTGCTCCTCGAAGCTCGCCTCACCCTCCATGATGGCCTCGCGCGCCTTCTCGAGCCGCTCTCGGGCGGAATCGACCGTCGCCGCGTCGGCATCGCCGGGCACCTGGATCAGGATGTGGCGCGCCCGACGTACGGCCTCGTCGGCCTTGCGCTCGCGATAGTCGTCATAGGCCGACTGGAGCGCCGCATCGCTGATCTCCTGCGAGGCGGCCAGTTTCTCCGGGGTGATCTCGACATAGGACAGGCGCACCTGCTCGGGCCGCTGGAAGGCCTCGACGCGCTCCTCGTAGTAGGCCTCGAGCGTGGACTCGTCCGGATCGTCGATACCTGCAGCGACTGTCTCGCGGTCGAGCCGCACGATGCCGATCTCGCGCATCTGGTCACGTAGCGCGACCAGCTGGCGCACCTCCGGCTCCGTGACGAATGCGCTGCCGATCAGCGCGTTGTCGAGGGTGCTGAACAGCAGGTCACGACGCATGTCGTTCTCGAACTGATCGACCGTCATGCCCTGCTGGGCCAGGCGACGTTGGTAGGTCTCGCGGTCGAACTGGCCGTCGCGCTCGAACGCGGAGATGCCGCGGATGGTGGCGGCGACCAGCCCGTCGGGCACCTGGTAGCCCTGCTCGCCGATGAACTGGACCAGCAGGCGCTCGTCGATCAGCTGGTCGAGCACCTGGCGCTTGAGCCCCATCTCCTCGACCATCTCGGCGGTGATCTGTTCCTCGCTCTGGGCGATCATCTGTTGACGGCGATCGCTGAAGGCCTGATCGAGCTCGCGAGCGCTGATTTCCTCGCCCTCGATCTCGGCGACCGGCTGCTCCTTGCCCCCACCGAGATACTCACCCACACCCCACAAGGCGAACGGGATGCTGATCAAACCAACGATTACATAGGCGATCCAGCCGCGAATCTTCTCGCGGATATCCATCAACATGTCTACGTCACTCCCGCTTCGGGTCTGTTCTGGGTGGTGTGGGCGCGGCCGTCACCGCGACGGCTCGATATCGGCGCGAATCGAGCGGCATGATAGCAGGGCCGGCGCCGACAACCCATGCCGGCGCGGCGACCGGATCACGACGGCCGCGGGCATCGGCAAAACGGCCGGGCAAAAAGAAAGGGGCGTTTCCGCCCCTCCTCGTCAGCGGCCCGGCCAGTTCGGTGGCCGGGCTACCGGGTGTGTTCCGTTGGGTCGATCAGTTGACCGCGTCCTTGAGGCCCTTGCCAGCCTTGAAAGACGGCAGCTTGGAAGCCTTGATGTTGATCGTCTCGCCGGTACGCGGGTTGCGACCGGTGCGGGCCTCACGCTCGCGAACCAGGAACGTCCCGAAGCCTACCAGCGTGACCTGATCGCCTTTCTTCAGCGCGCCACCAACGGCATCGATGAAACCATCCAGGGCACTCGCGGCCGCCGACTTGGAAATGCCAGCGTTGTCGGCCATCGCATCGATCAGTTCAGATTTGTTCATACCTTGTCATCCCTTGGTGAAAAAAGTGTCTGTTCGGGTCCCGGCTCACCGCGCGTCAGCGTCAGGACGCGGCGCAGCTGGCCACCGCACGGAAACAGCGAAAACAGTTATACAAGTGCGACCTTCGGCGTGTCAACACGCAAATCACCCGCGCAAGGCGCATTCTGACGCCACCAATAGCCAGGCAAGCCGCTGAATCCACCCGGCAATCCAGCGCAGCCCGCCAGCCTCCCTGACACAAATCGCCCCTCCGGGTCGGGAGGGGCGGTGTGGTTTTCCTGCACGACCGGTCCGTAGACCGGCAACGCTGCGACCGGAAAGCGCGACTGAACGACGGCCTCGGCGGGCCTGAGGGCCTTTCCCGGTGGGTCAGTGGGCCAGGTTCTTGCCTTTGCCGCTGCGCTTTTTCTTCTCGATCAGAGCGACGTCGCCCGACGGCGTGGTCTCGTTGGGCATCGGCATGCGCACGAGTGCCGCCTCGAGCACCTGGTCGATCCACCGCACCGGCCGGATATCGAGCTTCTTCTTGATCTGGTCGGGAATCTCGACCAGATCCTTGCGGTTCTGCTCGGGGATCAGCACCGTCTCGATGCCGCCCCGCTGGGCGGCCAGAAGCTTCTCCTTGAGTCCGCCGATCGGCAGCACCTCGCCGCGCAGGGTGATCTCGCCGGTCATGCCGACCGTCGCCTTGACCGGAATGCCGGTCAGGGCGGAGACGATCGCCGTGCACATGGCACTGCCCGCAGAGGGACCGTCCTTGGGCGTGGCCCCCTCCGGCACGTGGACGTGGATGTCGCACTTCTGATTGAAGTCGGATTCGATGCCGAGGGTGTCGGCCCGGGCGCGCACGACCGTGAGCGCGGCCTGGATGGACTCCTGCATCACCTCGCCGAGCTTGCCGGTGTACTTGAGGTTGCCCTTGCCCGGCACCGTGGTCGCCTCGATGGTCAACAGATCCCCGCCGACCTCGGTCCAGGCGAGACCCGTGACCTGACCCACCTGGTCGGTCTCCTCGGCACGGCCGTAGTCGAAACGCTGTACGCCCAGGTACTTGTCGAGGTTCTTCGGCGTGACCGACACCCCCTTCTTGTCCCTGGCGGTGATCAGTTCGCGCACCACCTTGCGGCAGATCTTGGCGAGCTCGCGCTCGAGATTGCGCACCCCCGCCTCGCGGGTGTAGTGGCGAATGATGTCGCGGATGGCGTTGTCGCTGACCTTGAGCTCGCCCTCCTCGAGACCGTTGGCCTTGATCTGCTTGGGCAAGAGGTAGCGCTTGGCGATCTCTGTCTTCTCGTCCTCGGTGTAGCCGGCGATGCGGATGGTCTCCATCCGGTCGAGCAGCGGGCCGGGGATGTTGTAGCTGTTCGCCGTGCAGACGAACATCACCTCGGACAGGTCGATATCGACGTCCATGTAGTGGTCGGCGAACGCCTTGTTCTGTTCGGGGTCGAGCACCTCGAGCATCGCCGCGGCCGGGTCGCCGCGGAAATCCGAGGCCATCTTGTCGATCTCGTCGAGGAGGATCAGCGGGTTCCTGGTGCCGACCTTGGTCAGGGCCTGCACGATACGGCCCGGCAACGCGCCGACGTAGGTGCGCCGGTGACCGCGGATCTCGGCGTCGTCACGCACGCCGCCCAAGGCGATGCGGCCGAACTTGCGGTTGGTCGCCTTGGCGATCGACTGGCCCAGCGAGGTCTTGCCCACACCCGGCGGGCCGACGAGGCACAGGATCGGGCCGGCCATCTTGCGCACGCGGGTCTGGACCGCGAGGTACTCGATGATCCGCTCCTTGACCTTCTCCAGGCCGAAGTGATCGGCCTCGAGCACCGCCTCGGCCGCCTCGAGATCGTGCTTGATGCGGCTGCGCTTCTTCCACGGCACGGCGACCATCCAGTCGAGGTAGCTGCGCACCACGGAGGCCTCGGCGGACATCGGCGACATCATCTTGAGCTTGTTGAGCTCGGAGCGCGCCTTTTCGCGCGCCTCTTTCGGCATACCGGCCTTCTCGATCTTGTTCTCGAGATCGTCGAGCTCGTTGCCGCCGTCCTCGAGCTCGCCCAGCTCCTTCTGGATGGCCTTCATCTGCTCGTTGAGGTAGTACTCGCGCTGACTCTTCTCCATCTGCTGCTTGACGCGGCCACGGATGCGACGCTCGACCTGCAGGGTGTCGATCTCGGACTCGATCAGCATCATCAGGCGCTCGATGCGCTGGTGCAGGTCGATGGTCTCGAGGATCGCCTGCTTCTCTTCCAGCCCCAGGGCCATGTGCGCGGCGATGGTGTCGGCCAGGCGCGAGACGTCGTCGATCCCGGACAACGAGGTCAGCACCTCCGGCGGGGTCTTCTTGTTGAGCTTGACGTAGCTCTCGAACTGGTTGAGCAGGGCGCGCGCCTCGAGCTCGACTTCACGCTCGTCGGTCGCCGAAGTCGGCTCGATCGAGTGCACTTCGGCGGTCAGGTGGCCGTCGAGCTCATGGACACGGTCGAGCTCGACCCGCTCGATGCCCTCCACCAGCACCTTGATCGTGCCGTCGGGCAGCTTGTGAAGCTGGAGGATCGAGGCGAGCGTGCCGACCCGGTGGAGGTCGCCCACGCTCGGATCGTCGTTCTCGGCGTCCTTCTGCGCGACGAGCAGCAGCTGCTTGCTGCCCCTGACCGCCTCGTCGAGCGCCGCCACCGATTTCGGCCGGCCGACGAACAGCGGGATGACCATGTGCGGATAGACGACGACATCGCGCAGCGGCAGCACGTCGACCTGACGCGGCGAGCCGGGAATGACGGCGTGGGTTTCTTCGCTGTGACTCATATAGGGGTATACCTGTAGCGCCTTGGCGGCGGTGTATTCGGGTGGTCCGGCCCGCCGGAGCGTGCGAACCGCCAATCAGTGGGTTTCCCCAGACGTATGACCGGAGAATAGCTTTTCAAGCCGGGCCTGTCAGAAACCGACGGCCCACATGAAAACACCCCGGACAGGCCGGGGTGCAGGAATTCGGAACGGGGAATCACCGATCACCGATCCGAGGACGCCTTGTCCTGCTTGGCGGCCACCCGGTCGTCCGTGGCAGCGTCACCGTTCGAGCCGTCACGTCCATTGCCATAGACGATGTAGGGTTCGGACTCGGCCCGGACCACGGCTCCGTCGACCACCACCTTCTCGACATTCGAGAGCGACGGAACCTCGTACATGGTATCGAGCAGGATGTGTTCCATGATGGTCCGCAGGCCACGGGCGCCGGTACGGCGACGGATGGCCTTCTTCGCGATCTCGCGCAGCGCGTCCTCGCGGAACTCGAGCTCGACGTCCTCCATCTCGAACAGGCGCTCGTACTGCTTGGTCAGCGCGTTCTTCGGCTCGGTCAGGATGCGGATCAGCGCATCCTCGTCCAGCTCCGTGAGCGTCGCGATCACCGGCAGGCGACCGATGAACTCGGGGATCAGGCCGAAGCGAGTGAGGTCCTCGGACTCGATCTGTCCCATCAGCTCGTCGGTGGCCTTCTGGTCCAGTTCGGATTTCACCTCGGCGGAAAAACCGATGCCGCCCTTCTCGACCCGCTGCCGGATGATGTTCTCCAGACCGGCGAACGCCCCGCCGCAGATGAACAGCATGTTGCTGGTATCGATCTGGACGAATTCCTGCTGCGGGTGCTTGCGTCCGCCCTGGGGCGGCACCGAGGCGGTGGTGCCCTCGATCATCTTCAACAAGGCCTGCTGCACGCCCTCGCCCGAGACGTCCCGCGTGATCGAGGGGTTCTCGGACTTCCTGGTGATCTTGTCGATCTCGTCGATGTAGATGATGCCGTGCTGGGCCTTCTCGACGTCATAGTCGCAACGCTGCAGCAGCTTCTGCAGGATGTTCTCGACGTCCTCGCCGACGTAGCCCGCCTCGGTGAGCGTGGTCGCGTCGGCGATGGTGAACGGCACGTCCAGCACCCGGGCGAGCGTCTGGGCGAGCAGGGTCTTGCCCGAACCGGTCGGGCCGATCAGCAGGATGTTCGACTTCGACAGTTCGACGTCGTCGTCCTCCGCCTCGCGGTGGCGCTCGCCGAACAGGTTCAGCCGCTTGTAGTGGTTGTATACGGCCACCGCCAGCGCGCGCTTGGCGGTCATCTGGCCGATGACGTACTCGTCGAGTGCGGCGACCAGCTCGTGCGGGGTCGGCAGGCGCTCCGGCCCGTTCTCGCCCTCGGCCTCGACTTCCTCGCGCAGGATGTCGTTGCAGAGCTCGACGCACTCGTCGCAGATGTAGATGTTCGGACCGGCGATCAGTTTCTTGACCTCGTCCTGGCTCTTGCCACAGAACGAGCAGATCAGGTCCTGCGTGTCTTTCGTCTTCTCAGCCATGGCTGTTCTCGTCGAACCTCGTGGGTCGGTGCGGCCGAGCGGCACTCGGCTCGGCCGGTCGGCTGAATGGGTCGCGCCGAAGTCCGGCCGCGATGGGCCCGATCGGCCCGGAACCATACGTCGGGCGATCCCTCGGGGGATCAGTCCGCCTTGCCGGCCTTCTGGCGACTGGTGAGCACCTTGTCGACCAGATTGTAGTCGCAAGCCTGCTCGGCCGTCATGAAGTTGTCACGATCGGTATCGCGCTCGAGCTGCTCGAGGCTCTGACCGGTATGGTGCGACAGGATGCCGTTGAGACGCTCGCGCAGCTTGATGATTTCCTCGGCGTGGATCTTGATGTCCGAGGCCTGACCCTGAAAGCCGCCCAGCGGCTGGTGGATCATGATGCGCGAATTCGGCAACGCGTACCGCTTGCCTTCCGCCCCGCCGGCGAGCAGGAACGAGCCCATGCTCGCCGCCTGACCGATGCAAAGGGTGGAGACGTCGGGCTTGATGAACTGCATGGTGTCGTAGATCGCCATGCCGGCGGTCACCACGCCACCCGGCGAATTGATGTAGAGATGGATGTCCTTGTCCGGATTCTCGGATTCCAGGAACAAGAGCTGGGCGACGATCAGGTTGGCCATCTGGTCCTCGATCGGACCGACAATGAAGATCACCCGCTCCTTGAGCAGGCGCGAGTAGATGTCGTAGGCGCGCTCGCCCCGGGAGCTCTGCTCGACGACCATCGGTACCAGGGCATTCATCTCCGGTTGGCCGCCATGGTGGCTTTCAAACGCCTCTTTCATTCGTCACCTCGATATAAACGGTTCGGCCGCCTCGAGGGCGGCCAGATTCCAGTCAGCTGTCAATGCGCCCGGCCGGATCTCAACCCTGCGGGTTCATCAGTTCCCTGAAGGGAACCTTCTTCTCGCTGACCTTGGCCTTGCCAAGAATATGCTCGACGGCCTGTTCTTCAAGGACCACGGTGCGGGCATTGCTCATCATCTGGTGATCGCCCTTGTAGTGCGCGACCACCTGATCGGGCTCGTCGTAGGCCGCGGCGATCTCGTCGATGAAGGCATCGACGCGCTCGTCTTCCGGCTTGAGGTCGGCTTTCTTCACGATCTCCATGATCACCAGCCCCATGCGCACCCGCTTTTCCGCCTGCTCGCGGAACAGCGACGGGTCGAGCTTGGAGGCATCGGCCTGCGGCATCTGGTTGCGGACGAACTGGTCGCGCATGTTGACCGCTTCGTCATCGATCAGCGTCGAGGGCACGTCGAACTCGAGCGAGTCGGTCAGGGCCTCGATGGTGCGATCCTTGTTGCGGCGACGCATGGTCTGCTTGAGCTCGCGCTCCATGTTCTCGCGTACATCCTCGCGGAGTTTCGCCGCCGAGTCGGCGCCGAACTTCTTGGCGAACTCATCGTCGACCTCGGGGAGCACCTGCTCCTCGACCTTGGTCGCCTCGATCTCGAACTCGGCGGTCTTGCCGGCCAGGTGCTCGGCCTGGTAGTCCTCGGGGAAGTTCACCTCGATGGTGACCGGCTCGCCCGGCTTGATGCCCGTCAGGCCCTTCTCGAAGTCCGGCAGCATCTGGCCTTCGCCCAGGATCACCTCGACGTCCTCGGCGGAACCGCCCTCGAAGGGCTCGCCGTCGATCTTGCCGACGAAGTTGATGGTGACCTTCTCGCCCTTGCGCGCCTTGTGACGGACCTTCTTCCACTCGGCGTTCTGCTTGCGCAGGGTGTCGATCATCTCGTCGATGTCCTCGTCGGTGACCTCGCTGGTCAGCGTCTCGACCTCGAGCTTGGACAGGTCCCCCAGCTCGATCTCCGGGTAGACCTCGACGGCGGCGGTGAACTTCAGCGGCTCACCGGCCTTGTTGTTCTCGATCGACTCGATGCTCGGCTGGCCGGCCACCCGCAGGTCGTTTTCCTCGACCGCCTTCTGGAAGCTCTGGCCCATGACGTCGCCGATCACGTCGTCGCGCACCCGGCCGGCGTACTGCATGCGGATGACCGACAACGGCGCCTTGCCCGGCCGGAAGCCGTCGATGCGAACACGACCGCGCATGTCCTTCAGGCGCTTCTCGACCTGCTCGTCGATCTCGTTGGCGGGAACCTCGATCGCCAGACGGCGGGTCAGGCCGTCGGCCGGCTGCAATTCAACCTGCATGGATGCGATACCTCAAAAAGAAAACAAGTGTCTGTATGTCGATCGTCCCGCCACGCGGCGGCAGGACGCCTATCGGGTCTGGTGCGAGAGGAGAGACTCGAACTCTCACGCCGTCAGGCGCTGGTACCTAAAACCAGTGCGTCTACCAATTCCGCCACTCTCGCAGGCTGGGATACCGCGGCCCCACTGCCGCGCTTCCCGACGATCAAAGCGGGGAAGTATACCGGAGCCGAACGCGCGCCCAAAGCATGGGACCCGGTTGCCCGACCTGTCGTCAGAACGGCAGGCCCGGCATGCGGCCCTTCATGGCGCGCATCATCTTCTTCATGCCGCCGCCGGAGAGCTTCTTCATCATGTCGCGCATGTCGCGGTACTGCTTCAGGAGCCGATTGACGTCCTGGACCTGCATGCCCGAACCGTTGGCGATGCGGCGCTTGCGCGAGCCCTTGATGATGTCGGGGCGCTGGCGCTCGCCCGGGGTCATCGAGTCGATGATCGCGATCATGCGCACAATGTCCTTGTCGTCGATGTGCTTCTGCGCATCGGCACCAAGCTTGCCCATGCCCGGCAGCTTGTCCATCAGTCCGCCCATGCCGCCCATCTTGAGCATCTGGTTGAACTGGTCGCGCATGTCCTCGAGCGTGAAGCCCTTGCCCGAGCGCACCTTGTCGGCAAGCGCCTTCGCCTTGTCGGCATCGACGGTCTCCTGGGCCTGCTCGACCAGCGAGACCACGTCGCCCATGCCGAGGATGCGCGAGGCGATCCGATCGGGGTGGAACGGCTCGAGCGCGTCGAGCTTCTCCCCCACGCCGAGGAACTTGATCGGCTTGCCGGTGACCTGCCGCACCGACAGCGCCGCACCCCCACGCGCGTCGCCGTCGGCCTTGGTCAGGATCACGCCGGTCAGCGGCAGCTGCTCGTGGAAGGCCTGGGCGGTGTTGGCCGCGTCCTGGCCGGTCATCGAGTCGACGACGAACAGCGTCTCGACCGGGTCGACGGCCTCGTGGATGCGGGCGACCTCGCCCATCATCTCCTCGTCGACGTGCAGGCGACCGGCCGTATCGACGATCAGCACATCGTAGAACTTGAGCTCGGCCTCCTTGCGGGCGGCCTTCGCGATCTCGACCGGGTCCTGGTCGCTCGAGGACGAGAAGAAGTCGACGCCGACCTGTTTGGCGACGGTCTCGAGCTGGTCGATCGCCGCGGGGCGGTAGACGTCCGCCGAGACCACCAGCACCTTCTTTTTCTTCTGCTGCTTCAGCCAGCGGCCGAGCTTGCCGGCGGTGGTGGTCTTGCCCGCGCCCTGCAGACCGGCCATCAGGATCACCGCCGGCGGACGGGCGGCGAGATCGAGCTCGGCGTTCTCCGAGCCCATCAGGCGCGTCAGTTCGTCGTTGACGATCTTGACGAACACCTGGCCCGGCTGGAGGCTCTTGGCCACCTCGGCGCCGACGGCACGCTCGCGCACGTCCTTGACGAACTCCCGCACCACCGGCAGGGCGACATCCGCCTCCAGCAGCGCCATGCGCACCTCGCGCAGGGCGTCCTTGATATTGTCCTCGGTCAGGCGCCCCTGGCCCTTGAGGCCATCGAGCAGTCCACCGAGTCGCTTGGAAAGGTTGTCAAACATCGCTTGCCTCTCTCACTGCGGTGCCGTCCGGGTCGAGGCGGCACACCGCGGAGCCGGCCGACTCCCGCGACCGAATCGCGATCAGGAAGCCCGGCTGGCGCGCTTGCGCTCGTTCTCGGTCAGGAACTTCTTGCGGATCCGCACCGACTCGGGCGTGACCTCGACCAGTTCGTCATCGTCGATGAATTCCAGTGCCTGCTCAAGCGTGTAGCGGATCGGCGGGGTCAGGGTGAGCGCCTCGTCGGTGCCGGCGGCACGCACGTTGGTCAGCTTCTTGCCCTTGAGGACATTGACGGTCAGGTCGTTGTCACGCGCGTGGATACCCACGACCTGGCCCTCGTAGACCTCCTCGCCATGGCCGATCATCAGGCGACCGCGGTCCTGCAGGTTGTACAGGGCGTAGGCCAGTGCCTTGCCGGTATCCGAGGCGATCAGCACACCGTTGATGCGCTGACCGACCATGCCCGACTGGTACGGGCCGTAGTGGTCGAACACCGAGAACATCAGACCGGTGCCCTGGGTGGCAGTCAAAAACTCGGTGCGGAAGCCGATCAGGCCGCGCGACGGGATGATGAACTCCAGGCGCACCCGGCCCTGGCCGTCCGGCTCCATGTTGCGCATCTCGCCCCGGCGCAGGCCGAGCTTTTCCATCACCGCACCCTGGTGCTGCTCCTCGATGTCGACGACCAGCTGCTCGTAGGGCTCCTGCTTCTCGCCGTCGACCTCGCGGACGATGACCTCGGGGCGCGAGACGCCCAGTTCGTAGCCCTCGCGGCGCATGTTCTCGATCAGCACCGACAGGTGCAACTCGCCCCGACCGGAGACACGGAACTTGTCCGGGTCGTCGCCCTGCTCGACGCGCAGTGCCACGTTGTGGACCAGCTCGCGCTCGAGGCGCTCGCGAATCTGGCGACTGGTGAGGAACTTGCCCTCACGGCCGGCGAACGGCGAGGTGTTGACCTGGAAGGTCATGGAAACGGTCGGCTCGTCGACGGTCAGCGCCGGCAGCGCCTCGATGTTCTCCGGGTCGCAGAGCGTGTCGGAGATGTAGAGCGGATCGACGCCGGAGAAGGCGATGATGTCGCCGGCCTGTGCCGAGTCGACCTCGACGCGGTCGAGCCCGTGGAAGCCCATGATCTGCAACACGCGCCCGTTGCGGACCTCGCCCTCGCGGCCGACGACCTTGACCGGGGTGTTGGTCTTGACCCGGCCGCGCTTGATCCGGCCCACGCCGATCACGCCGACGTAGGAGTTGTAGTCGAGGCTGGAGACCTGCATCTGGAACGGGCCGTCCGGGTCGACGTCCGGGGCCGGCACGCGCTCGGCGATCGCCTCGAACAACGGGGTCATGTCACCCTCCCGGACCGTGTCGTCGAGACTGGCGTAGCCGTTCAATGCCGAGGCGTAGACGATCGGGAAGTCGAGCTGGTCGTCGCTCGCGCCCAGGCGGTCGAACAGGTCGAAGACCTCGTTGATGACCCAGTCCGGACGCGCGCCCGGGCGGTCGATCTTGTTGATCACCACGATGGGCTTCAAGCCGTGCTCGAAGGCCTTCTGGGTGACGAAGCGGGTCTGCGGCATCGGCCCGTCGACGGCGTCGACCAGCAGCAGCACCGAGTCGACCATCGACATGACCCGCTCGACCTCGCCGCCGAAGTCGGCGTGTCCCGGGGTGTCGACGATGTTGATGCGCCAGTCCTCGCCCTTCGGCGACTGCCACTTGATCGCCGTGTTCTTGGCCAGGATCGTGATGCCCCGTTCCTTCTCGATCTGGTTGGAGTCCATGACCCGCTCGCCGTGGTCGGCGCGGGCGTCGAGGGTGCCGGATTGCTGCAGCAGACGGTCGACCAGCGTGGTCTTGCCATGGTCGACGTGGGCGATAATGGCGATATTGCGAAGATTGGCGATCACGAAAAACGGTCCAAGGGATTGAAATAAGGGCGCGCAGTATAAACACAAAAGGTCGAGCGACCGAGGCGGAAAAGCAAAAGTCGGTGCCAACACCGTTGACCTGGCCCGTATTGACCGACCATGGCGGAAAGGTTCGGCAAAAACGCGACCCGGGTGGTGCGACCGGGATCAGAGCTCCTTTCCAGTCGGATGGTAGAATCGAGGCGCACTCACCACCAACCACGACGAGGCGCTCCATGGCCGACCGGCTGGCTTTCACCAAGATGCACGGACTGGGCAACGACTTCATGGTGGTCGACGCCGTCAGCCGTCCCGTGCCGGTCGGCGACTGGCTGACCCCGAGCCGCATCCAGTCCTGGGCCGACCGCCACGTCGGCGTCGGCTTCGACCAGCTGTTGCTGATCGAGCGGGCGCACGGTGCCGAGGCGGATTTCCGCTACCGCATCTTCAACGCCGATGGCGGCGAGGTGGAGCAGTGCGGCAATGGCGCACGCTGCTTCGCCCGTTACGTGGCCGAGCGCGGGCTGACCGACCGGCGCGACATCCGCGTCGAGACCGCCGGCGGGCCGATCGTCCTGCACCTGACCGACGACGGGCGCGTGCGCGTCGACATGGGCCGCCCCCGCTTCGAGCCGGAGGCCATCCCGTTCAAGCCGCCGATCACGGCCAGCGGATCGCCCTACACCCTGATGCTCAGCGGCCAGCCTGGCGGGCATGATCGGGTCACGCTCGAGGCCGTCTCGATGGGCAACCCGCACGCCGTGATCCAGGTCGAGGACCTAGAGCGCTTCCCGGTCGAGGCCGTGGGCACGGCACTCGAGTCGCACCCGGCCTTCCCGCGGCGCGTGAACGTGGGCTTCGTCGAACAGCACGGCGCCGACCACATCGGTCTGCGGGTGTTCGAGCGCGGCGCCGGCGAGACGCTCGCCTGCGGCACGGGGGCCTGCGCGGCGGTGGCGGCGGGCATTCGTGCCGGGCGGCTGAAGTCACCCTGCCGGGTCGATCTCCGCGGCGGATCGCTCACGATCGAGTGGTCCGGACGCGACGAGGACTCGTTGTTCATGACCGGACCGGCCACCTTCGTCTTCGACGGGGAGATCCCGGTCGCCCCGACCGGCTGATCATCGGGCGACCGGATTGCCGCGCCCGCCGGGCGGCGGTAAGGTGATGGTCAGACGGGACTGACCCACGCCGCGCCCGGCGAGTCGATCGCGCCGAACATCCCGGCGGATTCGGCAGTCCCTCAATCGCATTCAAGTGCCCGTAGAGGCGCGTTACGACCCAATCACCACTCAGGGAATACGCATGAGCGAGAACGTGGCCTTCGAACTTGCCGACAGGGATGCCGATGTCGGCAGCGATCAGGAGCCGAGCGCCGAGACGGTGCTCGCCTACCTGCGCACCCACCCGGACCTGTTCCTGGAACACCCGGACGTCCTCGAGCACATCGAACTGCCCGGCCCGCCGCAACCGGCCGTTTCCCTGCATCACTGGCAACTGCGGCGCTGGCGCGGCCAGGCCATCCGCCACCGTAACGCGCTCGACCAGCTCCACCGGGTCGCCGCCGACAACGCTGCCGCCGACCGCCTGCTGCACCGCTTCTGCGAAGGCCTGCTCGGCGCCACGGACCGCGCGACCACGACCCTCGAGGACCAGCTCCGGACCCACTTCGACATCGACGCCTGCCGCGTCGTGCCGCTGGCCGAACTCGATGGCGAGACCCGCGGGCTGCTCGCCGGCTGGCTGGACAACCCCACCCCGTTCTGTGGCCGACCGCACGACACCGTACGCGAGACCCTGTTCGGTGATGCGTTGCCGCAGACCGGCTCGGTGGCCCTGATCGCCATTCCGTCGGCGGGCGCCGCGCGCTACATCGTCGCCCTCGGCCGTCACCTGCCGGACGGCTTCAACCCCGCCCAGGGCACGCACTTCCTCGAACAGATCGGCGAGCTCGCCGGCGCGTTTCTCGGCCAGACCAAAGACGACGGCGCCAACCGCTGACCCCCGTGCCCGCCGCCGCGCTGACAACGGCCTTCGACCGTGCGGCCGAGGCACTCGCCGCCGATCACCGCCTCAACCCGCTGACGCGCAAGGCCTATCGGGCCTCGTGGTCGCGGCTGGCCACGTTCCTCGCGGATCAGGCGATCGAATCCACCGCATCGATCGACGACCGCTCGCTGCGCCGCTTTCTCGCCGATCTGGCCCGCGACCGCCAGTCGCCCCGCTCGATCGCCCGCCACGTCAGCGCGGTCAAGCGCCTGCTGGGCTTCTGGCAACACCTGGCGATCGATTGTCCTGCCGATCCCCTGCTGCTCAAGGCGCCCAAGGCCGCCAGGCGGCTGCCCGATGCCCCCGACGTCGACACCATGGCACGTCTGCTCGACACCCCCGCGGCCCGCACCGACACCACCGGCCCGGCAAACCCAGCGGGATCGAAAACCCCGGCGCAGCAGCGGGCCGCGACCATCCGTGCCGCCCGCGACCATTGCCTGTTCGAGTGGCTCTACGGCAGCGGACTGCGACTGGCCGAGGTGGTCGGCCTCGACCTAACCGACCTGGACCTGCCGGCCGGCCAGGCCCGCGTGACCGGCAAGCGGGACAAGACACGGATCGTCCCGGTGGGCCGTCAGGCACGCGCCGCGACGCAAGACTGGCTCGCTCTGCGTCGTGAATGGGACCGCCATGGCAGCCCGGCGGTGTTCATCAACGATCGCGGACGACGGCTGTCGGCTCGCTCGGTGCAGCTGCGGCTCAACCGCGCCTCGCGCCAGACGGGTCTCGAGGCGCCGCTGCACCCCCACCAGCTGCGCCACGCCTTCGCCACCCACGTGCTCGAGTCCTCGGGCGACCTGCGCGCCGTGCAGGAAATGCTGGGCCACGAAAGCCTCGCCACCACCCAGATCTACACCCACCTCGATTTCCAGCACCTGATGGGTGTCTACGAGCGCGCGCATCCGCGGGCCCGGCTTAAAACCCAGGAGCCGGCCAGAGGTGACGACGAACCGGGTTGAAAAGCCGGTCGATCGCCTACACTGTCTTCCCTTCAGATCGCCCTATCGGCCCACCCATCGACCGGACCCGACCGCTTCCATGGCTCATCACGAAGACACCCTCTACGGCACCACCATCCTCTGCCTGCGCAAGAACGGCCAGACCGTCATCGGCGGCGACGGCCAGGTCACGCTCGGCCACACCGTGGTCAAGGGCAACGCGCGCAAGGTACGCACGCTCTACGACGGCAAGGTGCTCGCCGGGTTCGCCGGCGCCACCGCCGATGCCTTCACGCTGTTCGAGCGCTTCGAGGCCAAGCTGGAGAAATACAGCGGCAACCTGCTGCGCTCGGCCGTCGAGCTGGCCAAGGACTGGCGTACCGACCGCATGATGCGCCGACTCGAGGCGATGCTGGTGGTCGCCGACCGCAACGCCATGCTCACCATCAGCGGCAATGGCGACGTGATCGAGCCCGAGGACGCGCTGATCGCCATCGGCTCGGGCGGCGCCTACGCCCAGTCGGCGGCCACTGCCCTGACGCGCCATTCCGAGCTCTCCGCCCGCGAGACCGTGGAGACCGCGCTGCACATCGCCGGCGACATCTGCATCTACACCAATCACAAGCTCACCATCGAAGAACTCGACTGATGAACCTGACACCCGCACAGATCGTCTCCGAACTCGACAAGCACATCGTCGGCCAGCAGGCGGCGAAGAAGGCCGTGGCCATCGCGCTCAGGAACCGCTGGCGTCGCCAGCAGGTCGACGAGCCGCTCAAGAGCGAGATCACGCCGAAGAACATCCTGATGATCGGCCCGACCGGCGTGGGCAAGACCGAGATCGCCCGCCGGCTGGCCAAGCTGGCCAACGCGCCGTTCCTCAAGATCGAGGCGACCAAGTTCACCGAGGTCGGGTATGTCGGCCGCGATGTCGAGTCGATGATCCGCGATCTGGCCGAGTACGCCCTGAAGATGGTGCGCCAGGAGGCCATGGCCGAGGTCCGCGACCGGGCCAAGGTCGCCGCCGAGGACCGCGTGCTCGACGCCCTGCTGCCCGCCCCGCGCGACCCGTGGCAGAACGAGGACAGCCACGGCCAGGAGGCCTACCGCAACACCCGCGAGAAATTCCGCGACAAGATCCGCCGCGGCGAGATGGACGACCGCGAGGTGGAGATCGAGCTGCGCCAGACTCCCGCCGGCATCGACGTGATGACCCCGCCGGGGATGGAGGAGATGGCCAGCCAGCTGCGCTCGGTGTTCCAGAACATGGGGCAGGACAAGACCCAGACCCGCCGCATGACGGTGGCCGAGGCCCTGTCCGCGCTCACCGACGAGGAGGCGGCCAACCTGGTCAACGAGGAGGAGATCCGCACCGAGGCCGCCGATCGCGTCGAGCAGAACGGCATCGTATTCATCGACGAGATCGACAAGGTCGCCAAGCGCGCCGAGCATGGCGGCGGCGAGGTCTCGCGCGAGGGCGTGCAGCGCGACTTGCTGCCGCTGATCGAGGGCTCGACCGTCAACACCAAGGTGGGCATGGTGCGCACCGATCACATCCTGTTCATCGCCTCGGGGGCCTTCCACGTCGCCAGCCCCTCGGACCTGATCCCCGAACTGCAGGGCCGCCTGCCCATCCGCGTCGAGCTCGAGGCGCTCACCAGCGACGACTTCGTGCGCATCCTCACCGAGCCGGATGCGGCACTGACGCGCCAGCACGTCGCCCTGCTGTCCGCCGACGGCCTCTCGATCGAGTTCACCGACGATGCCATCCGCCGGATCGCCGAGATCGCCTACGAGGTGAACCATCGCACCGAGAACATCGGTGCCCGTCGCCTGCACACGGTGATGGAGCACCTGCTCGAGGAGCTGAGCTTCGAGGCCAGCGGCGAGGACAAGACCCTCACGCTGAATGCCGATTTCGTCGAGGAGCGCCTGGGCGAACTGGCGCGCGACGAAGACCTGAGCCGCTACATCCTGTAAGCCGAGGTACGCCATGGCGATGCATTCCCCCGCCCCGAAGCAGATCCGCCTGGGCAAGGACCGGCACTCGTTGCACGTCGTCTTCCCCGACGGTGCGGCCTTCGACCTGCCCGCCGAGTACCTGCGCGTGTTCAGCCCCTCGGCGGAGGTGCGCGGCCACGGCGGCGGCGAGATGATGCTGGTACTGGGCAAGGAACGGGTGAAGATCCTCGACGTGCAACCGGTCGGCCGCTACGCGGTCAAACTGGTGTTCGACGACGGTCACGATTCCGGCCTCTACGACTGGGGCCTGCTGCGCGAGCTCGGCGAGCGTCAGGAGACGAACTGGCGCTACTACCTCGACCGGCTGGCAGCCGCGGGCATCGAGCG
>NZ_JBKHFB010000020.1:0-35341 GCF_046540515.1 Guyparkeria sp. | reverse complement strand
CAGGGCGACGTGTCGTTTGCCTGGCCGCTCTCGCGGCGCTGGTCGATGCTCGGCCGGGTCGGCTACGACTTCGAATCCGAGCAAGTGGTCCAGTCCCTGCTCGGCGTGGGCTACGAATCGTGCTGCTGGTCGGCAAGACTGGGGCTGAAGCGCTACATTGTCCGACCGGATGTCGGCGCCGACCTGGGCGACGACGCCGAGTACTCCAACGCCGTGGTCTTCCAGATCGAGCTCAAGGGGCTGGGCGGCATCGGCGGCAACCAGTTCCGCGACGACATCCTCGGCTTCGATCCCTGAGGCCCGACACCGTCGGGGGGCATCGGCCCGCGGCGCCCGGATGCGTTATGATCGCTCCGACCGGGGTGGCGCGGGTGGCGCCGCCCGCGACATCCATCATTTCAACGCTGCAACCGCGAGTAGATTCATGCCTGTTTCGCACGCCCCGACCCATCGCCACGCGCGTCGACCGCTGGCCGTGCTGGCCACCCTGCTGATGAGCTTCGTCGTGCCGGGCCTCCCTGCCCAGGCCGTCGCCCAGACGACCGGCGGCGACGACCAAGAGAATCCGGGCATGAGCGGGTTCCAGCCGATGGACAGCATCGTGGCCGTGGTCGATGACCGCGTCATCACCCAGCAGAAACTGCGCGCCGAGATCGCCCAGCTGGGGGGGCAGGTCGATCTCGCCAACATGAGCCAGGCCGATCAGCAGCGTCTGGCCGAACGGGTGCTCGACCGCATGATCACCGAGGCGACCATGCTCGAGCGGGCCGAAAAGATCGGCATCCAGATCGACGACACCCGCCTGAACCAGGCCCTCAACGGCATCGCCCAACGCAACGGCATGAACCTTTCCCAGCTGCGTGAGGCGGTGGTCGGCCAGGGTCAGGACTGGGCCGAGTTCCGGGACGGCATCCGCGAGCAGATGCTGCTCGAGGAGCTGCAGAAACGCGAGGTCTACAGCCAGATCAACGTCTCCGACCGCGACATCGACGCCTACATCGAGCAGCGCACCGGCGCGTCGGCCGAACAGACCGAGTACCGGCTGGCCCAGATCCTGGTCTCCGTGCCGGAAAACGCCTCGCCCGACGCGATCGAATCGGCCCGTGAGCGCGCCGAGGCGATCCGCAAGGCGCTGCGCGAGGGAGAGGACTTCGCCCGCATCTCGGCCGAACGTTCCGATGCGCTCAACGCCGACGAGGGCGGCGATCTCGGCTGGCGCGAGCCGGCGCGCATCCCGTCGCTGTTCCTGCCCGCGGTGCAGGACCTCGAGACCGGCGAGGTCAGCGAGATCATCCGCAGCCCGAACGGCTTTCACATCGTGAAGGTCAGAGACACCCGCACCGCCACCGGCTCGGCCTCTGTCACCCAGTATCGGGCCGAGCACGTGCTGCTGCGCCCCGGCGAGAACCGCGACCCCGAGACCACCCGCGAACTGGCCGAGCAGCTGCGCGAGCAGGTGGCCAGCGGCGAGGCCTCCTTCGCGGACATCGCACGCGAGTTCTCCGACGACCAGGGCTCGGCCCAGCGCGGTGGCGATCTCGGCTGGGTGAGCCCCGAGGACATGGTGCCGGCCTTCGCCGAGGCGCTGGCATCGGTCGAGACCGGCGAACTCAGCCCCGTCTTCGAGAGCCAGTTCGGCTTCCACTTCCTGCGGGTCAACGACCAGCGCCAGCGGGAAGTCGCCGGCGAGGACCTGCGCGAGCAGGCGCGCAACGCCATCGGCGAGCGCCGCGCGGACGAGGAACTGACCAAGTACATCCGCCGCCTGCGCTCGGAGGCCTACATCGAGAACCGTCTGACCGGCACCGTCAACGACGCCAGTGGCCAGCGTGCGCTTGGTCGTCAGTAGCGGCGAACCGGCCGGGATCGGGCCGGACCTGCTGCTGGCGCTGGCCGCGGACGATGCCTTCACGCCCCCCGGCGAACTGGTCGTCCTCGGCGACCGGCACGTCTTTGCCGACCGCGCCGAGGCACTCGGCCTGCCCTTCGACTGGCCGACGGCCAATGACGCGACCGCGCCCGACCCGGGCTTTCGCTTCCACCATCTGCCTGCACCGCGGCCGGTCACCGCCGGCCGGCTCGATCCCGGCAATGCACGGCACGTGCTGGACATGCTCGATCACGCCGCCGACGGCTGCCACGACGGCCGCTATGCCGCGATGGTCACCGCCCCGTTGCACAAGGGGGCGATCAACGACGCCGGGATCCCCTTCACCGGGCACACCGAGTACCTGGCCGACCGGGTTGGCGGCACGCCGGTGATGATGCTGGTCGCCGGCTCCCTGCGCGTGGCCCTGGCCACCACCCATCTGCCGCTGGCCCGGGTTCCGACGGCGATCACCGGCGAGACGCTCGCCACGGTGATCGAGACGCTGCATCAGGCCATGGTCGACTGGCTGGGCAAGCCACAACCGCGGCTGCTGGTCGCGGGGTTGAACCCGCACGCCGGCGAGTCGGGCCACCTGGGTGACGAGGAGATCCGCGTGATCGGCCCGACCCTCGAGACCATGCGCGAACGCGGCATCCAGGCGATCGGCCCGCTGCCTGCCGACACGCTGTTCACGCCGCGCCACCTCGACGGCGCCGATGCCGTGCTCGCCATGTACCACGACCAGGGCCTGCCGGTGCTCAAGTACGCCGGTTTCGGTCGGGCGGTGAACGTCACGCTGGGGCTGCCGATCGTCCGCACCTCGGTCGATCACGGCACGGCCCTGGATCTTGCCGGTAGCGGGCGCGCCGAACACGGCTCGCTGGCCGCGGCGATCGCGCTGGCCGCCGAGATCAGCCAGCGGGCAGCGGCCTGACCGTGGCTTCATCGAGCCACCCGACCAAGGGCATCCAGGACGGTCACCGCGCGCGCAAGCGCTTCGGCCAGAACTTCCTGGTCGACCATGGCGTGATCGACCGCATCCTCGGCGCGGTCCCGCCCGGTGCCGACATCGTCGAGATCGGCCCGGGGCTCGGCGCCCTGACCGTGCCACTGGCCCGGCGCGGCAATCGCGTGGTGGCGATCGAGCTCGATCGTGACGTCATCCGCCACCTGCGCGTCAAGCTGGATGCCGAGGGCGTCGGGCGGCAGGTCGAACTGGTGGGGCAGGATGCCCTGCGCCTCGATCTCGACACGCTCTGCCGGGACCAGGGTCTCGCCCCGCCGCTGACCCTGGTCGGCAACCTGCCCTACAACATCGCCACCGCGCTGATCAGCCGCTTCCTGCAGCAGGCCGATCGCATCGAACAGATGGTGTTCATGGTCCAGCGCGAGGTCGGCAACCGACTGGCCGCCGCGCCCAACGATTCGGCCTACGGCCGACTGAGCGTGCTCACCGCCATGCATGCCGAGGTCGAGCACCTGTTCGACGTGCCGCCCGAGTCCTTCAATCCGCCGCCGAAGGTCGACTCGAGCGTGATCCGGATCACCCCCCGGCTCGAGCCGCTGGTGCCGCCGGACGAACAGGCCCGCTTCGAACGCCTGGTGACGGCGGCCTTCGCCCAGCGGCGCAAGACCCTGCGCAACAACTTGAAACCCCTGATGTCAGCGTCAACAATTGAGGCGTCGGGGATCGACCCGTCACTGCGGGCCCAGGCACTGGACATCCCCGACTTCCTGGCGCTGGCCCGGCGACTCGACCCGGCCTAGCCGACGCAGGCGGCGCCAATCGGGCGGCCCTGCCTCAGGCAGCAATTCCACCCATTGCAGGAAACAACGGCCATGTCCGCCACCGCCGACATCCACGCCCACCCCCACGCCGAGGCGGCCTTTGCCGCCTGCGCCGACTTCCTGGTCGAGCGCCTGAACGCGGCGGTACGCGCCCGGGGGGTCGCGCGGATCGCGCTGGCGGGCGGGGGAACACCGCGCCGGCTCTACCAGCAACTCGCGACCCGCTACCGCGATGCACTGGACTGGCACTCGGTGGAGTTCTACTTCGGCGACGAGCGCAACGTCCCGCTGGAACACCCCGACAGCAACTTCCGCATGGCACGCCTGGCGCTGTTCGAGCCGCTGGGCATCCAGCCAAACCGCACCTTTCCGATGGTATCCGACCACCAACGTGACCCCGAGCGGGATGCCGACACCTACGAGGCGATCCTGCGACGCTGGACGGCCGGTCACGTGCCGCGCTTCGACATCGCCCTGCTGGGGCTGGGAAGCGACGGCCACTTCGCTTCGCTGTTCCCGGATACCCCGGCACTCGACGAACGCGAGCGGCTGGTGGTGGTCAACCCGGTGGCCAAGCTCCATGGCCACCGCCTGACACTCACCTTCCCGGTATTCGAAGCCGCCCGCGACGTGGTCTTCCTGGTGGTGGGCGCGGACAAGCGCCGCGCGATCGGGCGAATACGCGAGGGACGCAGCGACCTGCCGGCCGAGCGACTCGCAGCCGAACGCCCCACCCACTGGTTCGTCGACCATGCTGCGGCCGGGACACCCTGATGCTCACCGCCTCGCCACTGGCCGAAGCGATCCGCATCCGTCCTCGAGCGGTGTTCGTGCCCGAACACAGCGACACCGCCGCGGGCCGGTTCGCCTTCGGCTACGAGGTCGTGATCGACAACGGTGGCGACCAGGCAGTCACGCTGACCGACCGCCACTGGGTGATCGACCACGGCAACGGCTGCCTCAAGGAGGTGCGCGGCGAAGGTGTGGTCGGCGAGCAGCCGCGCATCCCGCCCGGGGAACGGTTCTCCTATCGTTCCGGCGCCGTGATCGAGTCGCCGGCCGGCCGGATGTGGGGCGATTACGGTTTTGTCAGCGACCGCGGCGATGTGTTCCGTGTGACGATCCCGACCTTCGACCTGATCGCCCCGGCGGTCTTCCGCAGCATCCAGTAATTCCGCCCCGCCCAGGGAACCTCTGCACGAATGCCATACCGCGCCCATCGCCGGGCGCTGTCGGGTGCTAGCATTGCCCCTTTGTACTTTCCACGCGACGGAACCTGCCCGCTTCATGGCCACCTACGCAATCGGCGACCTGCAAGGCTGCCTCGACCCACTCGAGGCCCTGCTCGAACGGATCGATTTCGACCCCGCGACCGACCGCCTCTGGTTTGTCGGCGATCTCGTCAATCGCGGCCCGCAGTCGCTAGAGGCGCTGCGGTTCGTGCGCGGGCTGGGCGATCTCGCCATCACCGTGCTGGGCAATCACGACATCCACCTGCTGGGGTGTCATTTCGGCACGCGGGTGACCCGGGGGCGCGACACACTCGAACCGATACTGAACGCCGCGGACCGCGACGAGCTGATCGACTGGCTGCGCCGGCAACCGCTGCTGCACCATGATCCGGCGCTTGACTGGACCCTCGTGCACGCCGGCATTCACCCGGCCTGGGACCTGGCCACGGCCGTGGCGGCGGCGCGCGAGACCGAGGCGGCCATGCAGGCCGACGAGCCGCGGGCCTTCTTCGCCGAGGTCTTCGGCAACCGGAGCGATCACCCCGACGACGGCACGACCCCGATCGACCGGCAGCGATTCGCGATCAACGTGTTCACCCGCATGCGCTACTGCCACGCCGATGGCCGGCTCGATTTCGCGGAGAAGCGCCCCCCGGCCGAGGCCGACCCGACCCTGACACCCTGGTTCGCCCTGCCCGGCCGGGCGATGGCCGGCCAACGGATCGTCTTCGGTCACTGGTCGACACTGGGCCCGGCCAAGGCGCGCGCCAATACCTGGGGCATCGACCAGGGCTGCATGTGGGGGCATCAGCTGACCGCCCTGCGGCTGGAGGACGAGACCCTGTTCGCCATCGATTGCTCGAGCGCCCGGAAACCGAAGGGCGGCAAATGATCCCGCGCCCCGCCAACCCCGTCACGGGACCGGGCCATGCTTAGTACGGTGTTTTCCGTTCAGTCGCTGCTCGCCGGCATGGGCGTGCTGCTGGCCGGATCGGGTCTGCTCGCCACCCTGCTCGGCCTGCGAGCCGCCGAGGAAGACTTCTCCGACGGCACCATCGGCCTGGTCATGTCGGCCTTCTACATCGGCTACGTGCTCGGCACGCTCACCATCCCGGCCATCATCCGCCGGGTGGGCCACATCCGCACCTTCGCCGCCCTGGCCGCGATCTCCTCGGCCGCCGCCATCCTGCACGGCCTGTGGGTCGAACCGTGGTTCTGGGTCGTCCTGCGGCTGATCAACGGGGTGACCCTGCTGGGCCTCTACATGGTGATCGAGAGCTGGATCAACGAGAAGGTGACCACGCACCGTGGTCAGGTGTTCGGCATCTACATGATGGTCAGCCTGTTCGCCTACGGCGCGGGCCAGTTCCTGATCGGCATCTACGGGCCGGCGGACGTTTCCACCTTCGCCATCGTCGGCCTGCTGTTCTCGCTGGGGCTCGTGCCCGTCGCGCTGACCCGCGTGACCCAGCCGCCACCGATGGAGACCACCCGCCTGCCGATCCGCGAGCTGTTCCGACTGGCACCCACGGGCGTGATCGGTGCGGCCATGTCCGGCGTGATCACCGGCACCATCTACGGCATGGCGGCTGTCTACGCCAATCGGGTCGGCCTGCCGGACACCCAGGTGGCTACCTTTGTCGCCGCGATCATCGTCGGGGGGGGGCTGTTGCAATGGCCGATCGGGCGATTGTCCGACGGGCGCGACCGGCGCTACGTGCTGATCGTGATCTCGGCGATCGGCGGGGCCTTCTCGGTGCTGCTCGCCCTGCAGCACTGGTTCCCGGGATGGGGCCTGTTCGCACTGGCGCTGGCCTTCGGCGGGTTCTCCTTCTCGCTTTACGCGATCAGCGTGGCGCAGACCAACGACCGGTTGTCGAGCGACCAGGTCCTTGAGGGCACCCGGGGGTTGCTGATGGTCAACGGGGCCGGCTCGGCGGTCGGCCCGGTGATCAGCGGTCTGGCCATGGGCTGGTTCGGCGCGGTCGGCTTTCCGCTGTTCGTCCTGGCGGCCTTGCTGACCATGATTGCGCTGGTCTTCTGGCGGATCCTGATCGATGAGCCCGTCCCGGATGACGAGCGCGGCGACTACGTCTTCACCCACCGCACCTCGGCGGCGGGCCTCGCGCTCGATCCGCGCACGAACGATGACGAGCCCGAGTCAACGCAGACCGACGAGCCCCCCAACGGCGTCGCCCCGCCCATTTACGAGACCGATCCCGCCTGGGAGGACTACCGGGGGCCGGCCGGGGTGATCGACGCGCCCGACGACGAAATCACTCAGCGGCACGGGCCGACGGCGCGGCCAGGCGATGCCTGATCCGACGCATCAGCCAGCCGAGCAGCGGCACTCGCTCGTAGAGCTGGCCGGCCGGGTCCCAGTAGTCGACATGCTCGACCACCAGACCGTCGGCGCCCAGCACGAGCTCCGACATGCCCTCGATCGATACCTCCTGCGCGGCGGCATCGCAGTACATCCGCCAGCGCAACAGGGCCCGATCGCCATCCACCGCCCGGGCCCGCACCGCGAACCGCATCCCCGGGCACTGCGAAAAACCGTGGGCGAACACCGCTTGGATCGCCTCGATACCGCGCACCTCGTTGAAGGGGTCGACGAAGCGCGCGTCGGCGGCGTAGACGGTCGCCAACGCGTCGAGACCATCGACCCGCAACTCCTCCATCACCCCGACGTATCGCTCGAGGGCGGCCACGAGACTCAAGCCACGCCCCGGCACGCTCATGCCTTCGGCTCCCTGAGCATGCGGCGGGTCACCCTGAAATACAGGGCGTAGGGAAGCAGGCGAATTCCCTTCATCACCCAACCGAAACCTCGCGGAGCCAGGATCTCGAAGCCGCAACGATCCAGGCCCCGGGCGATCAGTGCGGCGGCCTGTTCGGGCTCGATCCGCCCGGGCATCGCGAAATCATTCTTGTCAGTCAGCCGCGTGCGCACGAAACCGGGGTTGATGACCCGGATCGCCACCCCCGCCCTGTCGAACTCGGGACGCAGTGATTCGGCCAGATTGATGATCGCCGCCTTGCTCGCGCCGTAGGGGGCGGCGTAGGGCAGGCCACGGTAGCCGGCGACACTTGCGGTGAGCACGATCTCGCCGGCACCCCGGGAAACGAAGTCCTCACGCACCGTGTCGATACCGTTGACCGCACCGAGGAAGTTTATGCGCATCAATCGCTCGAACAATCCCGGATCGAAATCCGCCAGCCCCATCGGCTCGTAGTCGCCGGCGTTGAGGATCACCGAGTCGGGCACGCCCCACTGCGCGACCAGCTCGCGGTAGGCACGGCGCAAGGATTCCGGCTCAGTCACGTCGGCAGGCAGTGCCAGCACGCGCCCCGGATCGAGGCTGGCTCGCTCGTCGAGCGGTTCCCGGCGACGGGCCGAGATCGCGACCCGGTGCCCGCGCGCGATCAGGCGGTCGGTCAGCGAGGCCCCGATCCCGGAACTGGCACCCACCAGCCAATACGTTCGTTCTCTCTTCGCCTTCGCTCGGGTCATATCGTTTCGTCTCGTGAGGATGCGGCCCGGTCACGGCGACAACCACCGCCCGCTGGCACGAATCGTTTGACGCGAGCGTAGTCGAAGGCTGCTACAATATCGATGCACAAGTTATACAACACCCATTGCGCCGCAGGTGGCCCGTGTCCACGACCGAATCCAGCCCGACCGAAACCGACCGTCAGGCCTTGCTGCCGATTCGCTCGGTCTCGCAGATCACCGGGGTCAATCCGATCACCCTGCGCGCCTGGGAACGTCGTTACGACCTGATTCGCCCGACGCGCACGCCGGCCGGACACCGGCTGTACAGTCAGGCGGACATCCGCACCATCAAGCGCATTCAGGAACTGGCCGAGAGCGGCATGGGCTTCGCCCAGATCGCCTTGCTGCTCAAGCAGGGCGATACCGAGTCAAGCCGGGAACAGCGCGAGGCCACGCCCGCCCCGGAGGCACCGACCACGCCCCCCCCCCGCTCGCTGCTCGACCGGGTGATGCGCGCGGCGATCGACCTCGACCCGGCCGAGTTGCGCGCCGCCGAGGTGACCGCCCTGATGTGGCTCACCCCGGAGGACTACCTGCGCGAGGTGCTGATCGAGGCGCTCGCTCAGCTCGAGGCCCGCACCGCCTGGCCGGATCGCGACCTGGGCCTGATCTGGCTGGCCGAGTACATCAAGGGCCGCGCGGAGTGGGTTGCCGACCGGCCAGGCCACACCTCCGAACCGGTAGTCGTGATCGACAACCTCGTCCGCGGCCAGCCGTTCTCGGCGGGTGGGCTTCGACTGTTCACCGCCCTGCACGACGATCGTTTCCACGTCCGCCTCTTGCCGACCGGCCTGACCGAATCGCAACGCACGCAGATGGCCCGCCGCTGGGGGGCGCGCGCCTGGATTCGCCTCGACACCGCGCCTCCCGAGAACCCCGTCGGACGCTCGGCCGGCGCGCAAGTTTTCTGGTGCCGACTTCCGCTACTCGAACCCGATGACGGCGACCAGGCAGTCGACTTCATGCAGCGCTGGCGCCGGCTGGTAGAGGAAGACATTCAGCACTGCCGTGAACAGGTCGCCGAGGCGCTCGGCCGGCCGGAGCCGTCACCGCCCCAGCTGACCCGTCACTAAGGAAGGTCTGCACGAATGCCAGAGTGGCATGGCATTCGTGCAGACCTTCCCTAAGCGGACTGCCCCGCCTGTGGACATCGCGGCGTCTGTGTCACAATGCGTTGCCCCAACGCAAAACAGGAGATCCAGACCTTGACGCTGGATGCGAATCTGCTGAAAAAGGCGGTCAATGCCTCGACGGACGGTATCGTGATTGCCGAGCAGGAAGGCTCGGACAATATCCTGATCTACGCCAACCAGGCGTTCGAGGAGCTTACCGGCTACCTTGAGGACGAGATCCTCTACCAGGACTGCCGCTTCCTCCAGGCCGGCGATCGCGATCAGGCTCCGCTGGCCGAGGTCCGGGACGCGATCCGCCGCGGCGAGGCGACGCGCGTGGTGCTGCGCAACTACCGCAAGGACGGCAGCCTGTTCTGGAACGAACTGTCGATCACCCCGGTCTTCAACGAAGACGACCACCTCACCTACTTCATCGGCATTCAGCGCGACGTCACCGAGCTCGTGCGCATGCGCGAGGAAAACGAGCGCCTGCGCGCCCGGGTTGCCGAACTCGAGACCCGGATCGAGTCGAACGCCGCCGATTGAAAGGCGGCCAGACCACCCGGCGTCCCTTGTCAGGAGCCGGCCAAGCGGGCATGCTTAGCTCCCATGCACCCCGTCCCCGGGGCAGAGAACACGGACGCGACAACGCACAGGCGGATCGATGAGCGCACCCCCCGTCAACGGACTGCTCAGCGCCCTGGTCAGGGAGGAGGCCCTGTCTCCCGACCAGGCCAAGGCCATTCAATCCAAGGCCGAAGGCAGCGAGGACACGCTGCTCAACATCATCCTCGCCGAGGGGGTTTCCCCCGGGACCATCGCGGCGGTCGCCTCCAAGCGCTTCGGCCTGCCGCTGGTCGATCTCGACGCCATCGACACCACCGACCTGCCGCTGAAGCTGGTCCCCGAGAAGGTCCTGCAGGCCAACATGGCGCTGCCGCTGTTCAAGCGCGGCCGACGCCTGACCGTGGCCGTGGCCGACCCTTCCGATACCGGCGCGATCGACGGCTTCCGCTTCTCGACCAACATGGCGATCGAGGCGGTGGTCGCCGAGGCGCCCAAGATCGCCCACCTGCTCCAGGAAGCCCTCAACGACAGCATGGAGGCGCTGGGCGAGGAACTCGACGACGACCTGTCGAACGTCGAGTTCGAGCGTGGGGAGGACGAGGCGCACGACGTCGAGGATGCCTCCATCCAGGACGACGTGGTGGTCAAGTTCGTCACCAAAATGTTGACCGACGCCATCCGCAAGGGCGCCTCCGACATCCACATCGAGCCCTACGAGAAACAGTTCCGCATCCGCTTCCGGATCGACGGCATGCTCACCGAGAGCGCCAAGCCGCCGGCCAGCCTGGCCGATCGCATCATCGCGCGCGTCAAGGTGATGAGCCGGATGGATATCTCCGAGCGTCGTATTCCGCAGGACGGACGGATAAAACTCAAGCTGTCCAAGAATCGCTCGATCGACTTCCGGGTCAACACCTGCCCCACCCTGTTCGGGGAAAAGGTGGTGCTGCGTATCCTCGACCCGACCAGCGCGCAACTCGGCATCGACCAGCTCGGCTACGAGCCCGAGCAGAAGGCGCTCTACATGGACGCGCTCGACAAGCCCTACGGCATGATCCTGGTCACGGGCCCGACGGGCTCGGGCAAGACGGTCTCGCTCTACACCGGCCTGAACATTCTCAACAGCGGCGATCGCAACATCTCGACCGCCGAGGACCCGGCGGAAATCGTCGTGCCGGGCATCAACCAGGTCAACGTCAATCCCAAGGTGGGCCTGACCTTCGCCAACGCCCTGCGCGCCTTCCTGCGCCAGGATCCCGACGTGATCATGGTGGGCGAGATCCGCGACCTGGAAACGGCCGAGATCGCGATCAAGGCGGCACAGACCGGCCACCTGGTGCTCTCGACCCTGCACACCAACGACGCGCCGCAGACACTCACGCGCATGGTCAACATGGGCGTGCCGGCCTACAACATCGCCTCGTCGGTGAGCCTGATCATCGCACAGCGCCTGGCGCGACGGCTGTGCAATAATTGCCGCACCAAGGAGAGCATCCCCGACGAGGAGCTGCGCCGCGAGGGGTTCACCGAGGAAGACCTCGCCGCTTCACCGAAGATCTTCAAGGCCGTCGGGTGCGACCAGTGCACCAATGGCTACAAGGGCCGGGTCGGCATCTACCAGGTCATGCCGGTCTCCGAGGCGATGGGGCGGATCATCATGGAAGGCGGCAACGCGATCGACATCGCCGACCAGGCGCACAGGGAAGGGATCCCCGACCTGCGGCGCTCGGGCCTGAAAAAGGTGCTCGCCGGCGTGACCAGCCTCGAGGAAATCAACCGCGTCACCAAGGACTGAAGGCGGCCGGGATCAAGGGAGAGAGCAATATGGCCATTGCGGCAAGCAAGCACAAGACAACCGAAAAGCCCGTCTTCGTCTACGAGGCTCGCACGAAGGAAGGCCGGGTGATCAAGGGTGAGATGGCGGCGTTCAACGACACCGCCGTGCGCGCCGAGATCCGCCGACTGGGCATGACCCTGATCCGGATCAAGCGCAAGTCCAAGCCGCTGTTTTCCAACTCCAAGCCGGTCCAGCCGCGCGACATCGCTACCTTCGCCCGGCAGCTGGCGACCATGATGACCGCCGGCCTGCCGATCGTGCAGGCACTGGACATCATCGCCCAGAGTGCCGAAAAGAAGGCGATGAAAGACCTCATCAACGAGGTGAAGAACGACGTCGAGAGCGGCACCAACCTCGCCGACGCGCTGGATCGGCATCGCAAGCACTTCGACGAGCTGTTCGTGAATCTCGTGCGTGCCGGCGAGCAGTCCGGGGCACTCGAGGTGGTGCTCGAACGCGTCGCCACCTACAAGGAAAAGACCGAAAGCCTCAAGGGCAAGATCAAGAAGGCGCTGTTCTATCCCACCGCGGTACTGGTGGTCGCCTTCATCGTCACCGCGATCCTGCTGATCTTCGTCATCCCGCAGTTCGAGTCGCTGTTCCAGGGCTTCGGTGCCGACCTGCCCGCCTTCACCCAGTTCGTCATCGGCCTGTCCGACCTGTTCCGGGAGTACTGGTACTGGATATTCGGCGGCATTGGCGCAGCCATCTTCCTGTTCGTGTTCGTCAAGCGCCGTTCGGATCGTTTCAACCATTTCCTCGACCGGATGATCCTCAAGCTGCCGATCTTCGGTCCGCTGATGGAAAAGTCCGCGATCGCGCGTTTCGCCCGCACGCTTTCGACCATGTTCTCCGCCGGCGTGCCGCTGGTCGAGGCCCTGCCGCCGACCGCCGGGGCGACCGGCAACGCCGTGTTCCGCGACGCAGTCATGAGCATGCGCGACCTGGTCGCGGCCGGCTCGCCGCTACGCATCGGCATGCAACAGTCCAACCTCTTCCCTGTGATGGTGATCCAGATGGTCGCCATCGGCGAGGAGACCGGCGCGCTCGACACCATGCTCGCCAAGGTGGCCGACATGTACGAGGAAGAGGTCGACAACATGGTCGATGCCATGTCGAGCCTGCTCGAGCCGATGATCATGGCCTTCCTCGGCATCGTGGTCGGCGGCCTGGTCATCGCCATGTACCTGCCCATCTTCAAGCTGGGCGCCGTGGTCTGATCCCACCCCGCCCCGCCTCCCAGACGGCCCGCGTCTTCGCCGGGCCGTTTCGATGTCAGCCTGCCGAAACCCAGGGCCGAACGCTCCATGTCCGAACTGCAAGTCATCCTCCAGCAACACCCGGCCCTGTGGATCGCCGTCGCCTCGATGTTCGGCCTGCTGGTGGGCAGCTTCCTGAACGTGGTGATCAACCGGCTGCCGGTGATGATGGAGCGCCAGTGGAAGCGCGAGTGCCGCGCCCTGCTGGCGGAGGAAGACACCGCCAGTGCCGACGAGGAGCCCTTAGACCTGGTCCGCCCGCGCTCGACCTGCCCCCGGTGCGGCAGTTCCATTCGCGCCTGGCAGAACATCCCGGTGCTCAGCTGGCTGCTGCTGCGCGGCCGCTGCGCCAACTGCGGCCAGTCCATCTCCTGGCAGTACCCGCTGGTGGAACTCGCGAGTACCGCCCTCGTCGGCCTGGCGGCCTGGCAGTTCGGCCCGACCCCCCTGGCACTGGCCGTGTTCCTGTTCACCTGGGCCCTGCTGGCCGCCTCCGTCATCGATCTCAAGACCCAGCTCTTGCCCGACGTGTTCACCCTGCCGCTGCTATGGCTGGGCCTGCTCCTGCCGATCCTGCTGCCGGACTATCACCTCTCCCTGCAGGACGCCGTGCTCGGGGCCGTGTTCGGCTATCTCGCGCTGTGGTCGGTGTACTGGCTGTTTCGGCTGCTTACCGGCAAGGAAGGCATGGGCTTCGGCGACTTCAAGCTGCTCGCCGCCCTGGGTGCCTGGCTGGGCTGGCAGATGCTGCCGCTGGTGATCCTGCTCTCCGCCCTGGCCGGCAGCGTGATCGGCATCGCGATGATCCTGTTGCTGCGCCACGACCGGCGCATCCCGATTCCCTTCGGTCCGTACCTGGCCATCGCAGGGCTGGTCGCCCTCTACCTCGGCGAGCCGATCATGACGGCCTACCTGGGCGGCCCGCTCTGATCGCGACATGACGGCGCGCTCCCCTGATCAGCAGGAGACACCGGGCCGCGTGTTCGGCCTGACCGGCGGGATTGCCAGCGGCAAGAGCCTGGCCGCGTCGATCTTTGCCGAACTGGGCATCCCGGTGATCGACACCGACGCCATCAGCCGCGAACTGGTCGAGCCGGGCAGCCCCTGCCTAGGGGCGATCCGTGCACGATTCGGCGACGAGATACTCCTGGAAGACGGGCGACTTGACCGTGACCGCCTGCGCCGGCATATCCTCGACCAGCCGGAAGAGCGCGCCGCGCTGGAGGCCATCCTGCACCCGGCGATCCGGGCGGCGGCCCGCGAGCGAGCCGAGGCGGCGACCCACCGGGCTCCCTACGTGCTCGTGGTCGTGCCGCTGCTTGCCGAGGCCTCGGTCTGGCCGGCCTACCGAGGCTGGCTCGACGGCGTGATCACCCTGACCGCACCGCTCGCCACCCGCCGTGAACGACTCGCCGCCCGCCCGGGCATCGACAGCCGACAGGCCAAGCAGCTGATCGCCGCGCAAGTCGACGACGAGGCGCGCCGGGCGATCGCGGACATCGAGCTGGTCAACGACGGCACTCCCGACGCCCTGCGCGAACAGATCGTGGCACTCGACCAGCGCCTGCGTCACGCCGCCCCGACCGACTGATCAGCCGCCCTGCAACACCAAGAATCGCTGCAGGCGCCACCAGCCCCGCTGGCCCAGCCGCGCGGGCGTCAGCCAGAGCGTCAAGGGGTCTCGGCCGGCGGCATCCAGCGCAATCCCCACCAGCAGCGGCCCCTGCCACACCACCCGCGTCTCCCCGCGAATCGACTCGCCATCGGGCAGCAACAGCTCGGCGAACCCGCCCGACCAGGCCAGCCGACCTTCGAGCACGAACCCCGGCGGACGATACCGGTAACAACGCCACAACCAGCCCGAGACCGCCACCCAAGCCACCGTACGCCACAACCACTCCAGTGGCGGCGTATGCACCCCCACCGGACCGGGTGCCTGCCAGACGACCAGGCTCGCGGCGACCCAGGCGGCCACCACCAGCCCCGACCAGGCCGCCACCAGCCAGCGATCGGCCAGCAACCATTCACGCAACCCCGTTGTCGCCCCATCCATGGGCCCTTTCTCCCTTACCGTGCGATCCGTGCCGGATTTCCCAAGCGGCTACCGAAGCGTAGCCGCCGGGGGTGATGCTATCCTTGCCCACCCAACCTGACGACCTTGACTGCCCCATGTCCGAGACGATCGATACAACCTGGCACGACCTGATGCAGCCACACGCCGATCCGGACACCGGCCGGACCCTGCTGGCCGAGCTGCCCGAGCGCCGCGTGATCGAGGTCACGGGGACCGAGGCACGCGCGTTCCTGCACGCGATCCTCACCCAGGATCTCAACGCCCTGGGCGACGACACCGGCAGCTTCGCCGCGCTTTGCAGTGCAAAGGGACGGACCCTAGGGCTGTTGCGCATCGTCGCTCACGACGACGGCTTCCGACTGGTCACGCGCGCCGACCTGGCCGCCGGGCTGCTCAAGCGCCTGCAGATGTACGTTCTGCGTCGCGACGTGCAACTCTCGCTGGCCGAGGATCAGGCCGCCATCGGCATCCTCTGGCCGGGCTCGGCGTTGGCCGACTGCCCGTTCGACGACGCGGACGCCTGCGCGACTATCGAGCGGCTCCAGCAGGCCGAACCGTCACCCGGTCAGTGGCCGGCGGCAGTGGACGCCCACGGCCGGCTGTTCCTGCGCGAGGACAACGATACAAGCCAGGGCATGCGCCTGGCCATCCACGGCCCGACCGCCACGTTGGTGAGCCTGGTGCGCGCCGCGCGCGACCACACGGCCATCGCCGCGACCGATCACTGGGAGCGGGCCGAGATCGAGGACCGAGTGCCCGAGGTCACCACTGAGACGGCCGAACACTTCGTACCGCAGTGGATCAACCTCGACGAGCTCGAGGCGTTCAGCCTGAAGAAGGGCTGCTACCCGGGCCAGGAAGTGATCGCCCGGATGCACTACCTCGGCAAGCCCAACCGGCGCCTGTTCGCCGGTCACGTACTGGGTCTCGCCCCGCCACCCCCCGGCACCCCCGTCCACAACGACAAGGACGACACCGCCGGCGAGGTGGTCCGCAGCGCCCCGCTACCGGACGGCTCGGGCAGCCTGGTGCTGAGCGTGATCAAGCTCAAGCACCTGCACGACTCGCTCGCCATCGACGGCCTGCCCCTGAGCCTCGACCCGCACGACACCATCGAGGGCGGCAGCCACCAGGCCGGCGCCCGGCACTGATCGCCCCCTCTCCTATCAAACCGAACGAATGCAGACCATGACCGACAAACGATCCGAGACCACCCCTCAAGCCGACTCACCGCTGATCGTCGGCAGTCGCCGCTTTTCGTCGCGACTGCTGACCGGCACCGGCAAGTACAAGGACATGACCGAGACCCGCGAGGCGACCGAGGCCGCCGGGGCGGAGATCGTCACCGTGGCGATACGGCGCAGCAACATCGGCCAGAATCCCGACGAGCCCAACCTGCTCGACGTGCTGCCGCCCGAGCGTTATACCATCCTGCCGAACACCGCCGGCTGCTACACCGCCACCGAGGCGGTGCGCACCTGCCGGCTCGCCCGCGAGCTGCTCGACGGCCACAACCTGGTCAAGCTCGAGGTGCTCGGCGACGAGAAGACCCTCTACCCGGACATCACCAACACCCTGCTCGCCGCCGAGACCCTGGTCGAGGACGGCTTCGAGGTGATGGTCTACACCTCCGACGACCCGATCGTCGCCAAACGGCTCGAGGAGATCGGCTGCGTGGCGGTGATGCCGCTGGCCGCCCCGATCGGCTCAGGCCTGGGCATCCAGAACAGGTACAACCTCATGACCATCATCGAGAACGCCGAGGTGCCGATCATCGTCGACGCCGGCGTCGGCACCGCCTCGGATGCCGCCGTGGCGATGGAACTGGGCTGCGACGGCGTGCTGATGAACAGCGCGATCGCGCATGCCAAGAACCCGGTGCTGATGGCCTCGGCGATGAAAAAGGCCATCGAGGCCGGCCGCGAGGCGTTCCTCGCCGGGCGCATGCCGAGAAAGCGCTACGCCAGCGCCTCCTCGCCCGTCGATGGCCTGTTCTTCTGATCCCATGAGCGAGACGACGGAAAAGAGCGACGGCATCCGCCGGCGAATCCGCTCGTTCATCCGCCGCGAGGGCCGGCTCACGCCGGGCCAGCAGCGGGCACTGAACGAACTGGGACCGAAGTACCTGATCGAGCCGGAAGGCCCGCGCATCGACCCGGCCGAGCTGTTCGGCCGCACCGCGCCGCTGACCCTCGAGATCGGTTTCGGCAACGGTGACAGCCTGGTCGAGATGGCGGCGCGCGATCCCGACTCCGACTTCATCGGCATCGAGGTGCATCGCCCGGGCGTGGGTCACCTGCTCAACGGCATCGAGCACTTCGGCCTGACCAACCTCAAGGCCGTTTGCGGGGATGCCGTACCGTTCGTCGAACAGCGCATCGCCGAGGAAAGCCTCGACCGGCTGCTGCTGTACTTCCCGGACCCCTGGCACAAGAAGCGCCACCACAAGCGCCGGATCGTGCAGACCCCGTTCGCCGATCTCGTCGCGACCCGCCTCAAGCCCGGCGGGCTGTGGCATCTGGCGACCGACTGGGCCGAGTACGCCGAGCACATGCGCGAGGTGCTCGACGCCCACCCCGCCTTCGTCGCCGAACACGAGGGCAGCGGCGAGAACGCCCGGCCCGACTGGAGGCCGCGGACCAAGTTCGAGCGACGCGGCGAGGAGCGTGGCCACCAGGTATTCGACCTGCTCTATCGCCGCCGCTGATTCGACATGAGCCGCGACCCCTCGCTGACCCTGCCCCTGGGACCCGAGGCGCTGGTCATTCGGCGCCGCTACGAAACCGCCGTACTGGCGAACGATTTCCTGATCGGCCTGTGGTTCACCCTCGGCAGCGTCGCCTTTCTCTTTCCCGAATACGAATCGGTTGGCGCCTGGGTCTTCGTCATCGCCTCGCTTCAGTACCTCGTTCGCCCCAGCATTCGACTTGCCCGCAACATCCATCTGCAGCGAATCCGACGCCGCCAGACCCTGTCGGCCAGCGCGCACTGAAGCGTCACTTGCCAGGCGTGAAGACCGCGCCATCCCGGGCCGGTTCGATAGGCGGCAACTTGTTCCCGATGCGGTAAACCCCTATTATCGTGGGCTTTCGTTTGCCCGGCGAGTCTCGCAGCGCGACCGCGACGGCGCTCCTCGCCGGCCTACCGACCGAATTGCACCGCTTTTCCACGTTTCGTTTTATTGCTTTCCAACAGGAGGGACCATGTCCAAGAAGCATCCCGTCGTCGCGGTTACCGGCTCGTCCGGCGCCGGCACCTCGACCGTCAAGACCGCCTTCAACCACATCTTCCGCCGCGAGAACATCTCGCCGGTCGTGATCGAGGGCGACAGCTTCCACGCGCTCAACCGCAAGGACATGCGCGAGCGCATGGCCGCCGAGGCCGAGCGCGGCAACAACTTCTTCTCGCACTTCGGTCCGGAGGCCAACCACTTCGACAAGCTCGGCGAGCTGTTCAAGAGCTACGGCGAGTCGGGCACCGGCAAGAAGCGCTACTACCTGCACAGCGACGAGGAAGCCGCCGAGCACAACGCCCGGCTGAGCACCAACCTCGGCCCGGGCGAGTTCACCCCCTGGGAAGACATCCCGGCCGATTCCGACCTGCTGTTCTACGAAGGCCTGCACGGCCTGGTGAAGACCGATGACGTCGATGTCGCACAGCACGTCGACCTGGGCGTGGGCGTCGTGCCGATCGTCAACCTCGAGTGGATCCAGAAGATCTTCCGCGACAACGCCGAGCGCGGCTACTCCGCCGAGAAGATCGTCGACACCATCCTGCGCCGCATGCCGGACTACGTGAACTACATCACCCCGCAGTTCTCGCAGACCGACGTCAACTTCCAGCGCGTACCGACCGTCGACACCTCCAACCCGTTCATCGCCCGCGACATTCCGACCCCGGACGAGAGCGTGGTCGTGATCCGCTTCCGCGATCCGGACGAGTTCGGCGTCGACTTCCCGTACCTGCTGCAGATGATCCCGCACTCGTTCATGTCCCGCTACAACACCATCGTGGTGCCGGGCGGCAAGATGAGCTACGCCATGGACCTGATCCTGACCCCGCGTATCCATCGCCTGATCCAGGAACGCGACGCCTAATCGTCAGCGCGATCCGCCCGCAGGAGAAGGCCTCTCCGGCGATTGAAGTGACCCCTGAAGGTTGGACCCCCATCCAACTGACAGGGGTTTTTCTATGGGCAAACATTCCTTGCCATGCAAGCTGCGTGTGGTCCGGCATCGAGAGCAAGGCGGCTTCCATAGCCGAACGACAGCCACATACCTTGGTATTGACCGTGGGACGGCCGAAAAGTGGGGTGCGGCTTATCGGTTGCGTGGGGAAGACGGGCTGAGAACGCGCCATCGACGCTACTCGTCGGCTTTACAAGGTTGCTGTCTTGCGCCAGATGGCCAGTGAGGGCCGGTGCATTCGGCAGGCTTACGCCATATTCAGGATTCCAGCGCAGAGAACGCTCCAGCAATGGCATCGGACGTCTGCCGCAGGCGGCATGGCGGCACTGGAACCCGAACGCCGCGGGGCTTTTTTACACGAACCGCGGCCACCTTCGGGGCCGAAGGCTTTTTCGTGTCGAGTCGGTCACATCCACATCGAAAGGGTGAACGAGCCAAAGCGGTCGTTGTGACTCTGGGTCGAGAACTCCTTCGTGCGCCAGACGACGGTATAGGCGAGCTGGAAACGATCCCAGTTGACGGCGAAGCCGAGCTGGACGTCGCCAACCCACGGCTCGCGCTCGACGGAATGGCTGTCGTGCCAGGTGTTGCCGTCGAGCAGCAGGTTGTGGGCCATGTAGCGCCCCTCGAGCGCGCCGAAGACGTACCAGCCAAGACCCCGGCCGGGACGGAAGAAGCTGCGCTCGCCCTGGGCCGGGTCGATGGAAGGGATGCCGTAGCTGCGATCCAGCCCGTCACCGTAGCGTGCCGCCAGGCCCGCCGAGGCGTAGGTGTGGAGGTTGCCCAAGGCCAGGCCGACGCTGGGGCCGTACTCGAGCTCGTGGGAACGCCACGAGGCCTGACGCGACCAGGCGTGTTCGTAGCCCAGGTTGAGAAACGGCTCGTTTTCCAACTGGTGGCTCCAGCCCTCTGCACCGTCCCCCGTGACGTTCTGGTGGAAGCGCCGCTGGATCCAGCCGGCGCCGGAGGCCGGGCCGACCATGCCGGTATCGAGGTGCAGGCTGCGCGTTTCGCGCCAGCGGTCGTCGCGCTGTACGCCGTGCAGGGACAGCCCTGCGGCCAGCACGCCGGCATAAGGGCGGTCGTCTTCCTGCAGTTCGGCAATCGTGATGTCGTCCGGCGTGTACATCCGCTGGCCGACCCGGTAGGCCACGCCATCGACGTCATCGTGATGCCAGCCAGGGATGACATCGGTCATCCTCCGACTCCAGTGGTCCGGGTCGGGGGCGAAGAGCCAGATGATCTCCAACCCGTTGGTGTAGTGGCCGTCACCGCCCCCGACCCAGGCGTCGTTCTCCGACTTGACCGAGAGCAGCCCCTCGGCCGCGGCCGGAGAGGCGAGCGCCAGGAGGCCGAGAGCGAGCAGGGGAACGTATCGGTGGAGGATGACGGTCATAGCTGTGGTCTCGTCTTGCGCGAGTCTCGTCATGGTTCGAGGGGCCTTCAAAGACATAGGATACGCATACCCTCGGGCCGGAGAGAACCGCCGATCGGAGGCAGCGACTGGGGCGCACCACCTGCGCTTGTGATCCGAGAACCTGCTCGTCGAAGCCGAGGCGGGCGGCCGAGTTCGCGCATGCCGCTATTGCGCTGAAGGACGTCGCCGAACAGCTCGCGCACGCAGCTGGCAGGGTTTCTCCACCAGCATCCGCAGCACGGTGGCCCCGGTCCGCGGCCCCGTCAGTCGGTGCCTACCACCAGAACGAACTCGCTCCTCTCACCGGCGGGCTCCATGTTCTAGCGTGGCAGCCGCTACCGGGGCGGTTGCCCACCACCGTGGTCACCACGCTCCCGCTCGCCTTCCTGGCCATCGAAATAGCGATAAGTGTCGCGACCGGCGGCCTTGGCCTCGTACATGGCAGCGTCGGCGTGATTGACCAACGGCTCTGCATCACCGCCATGCTCGGGGTAGACGGCAATGCCGATCGACGCCCCGATCGTGATCGACTCGCCCTCCAAATCGAAAGGCCGGGTCAGCACCTCGATCACCTTGGCCGCGACCTGTCCGGCAAAGCGCGGCGCGGGCAGCCCTTCGAGCAGAATCAGGAACTCGTCGCCACCCAGGCGCCCCACGACATCCTCGTGGCGCAGCAGGCGCTGCAGGCGATCGGCCACCTGGCGCAGCAACCGGTCGCCCATCGCGTGGCCGAGACGATCGTTGACCTCCTTGAAGTAATCCAGATCGAGGAACAGCACCGCCAGGCGCGTCTTGTCCTGCCGCGCCCTGGCCACTGCCTCGCCGATGCGGTACTTGAGCGAAGCCCGATTGGGGAGGTCGGTCAGCGAATCATGACGGGCCTGGTGGCGGATCTGCTTCTCAGCAGCCTTTTCCTGAGTGATGTCGTTAAAGATGTGGATGAAGTGGCTGACTCGGTCGTGTTCGTCCCGGATGGCACTGATCGTCTGCAGCGCGGTCAGGCGCTCACCGCGTCGATTTCGGTAATCCAGCTCTCCCTGCCAGCTGCGCTGGTGTCCCAGTTCCTGGCAGACGCGTTCGAGCTGCTCGCTTTCACTGTCATCGAGCTGGAACAGATCCCGCATCGGCCGCCCCAGCACCTCATCGGCGGTGAAACCGGTGATGCGGCTGAATGCCGGATTGACTCGCAGGATGCGATGGTTGGGCGAGGTGATCATGATTGCCTCGCCGGTGCCCTCGAACACGCTGCCGGCAAGACGCAGCTCGCCGGCGGAGCGCTCGAGCTCCTCGGCCTGCCTCGACAAGCGCCGCAGCACCGGGCGCAAGGCCAGCGCGGCGAGCCAGGCGACGAGCGGCAGCAGCAGGAGCACCACGCCCAGCGGCCAGAGCAGCCGGGCGACCACTGGCTGGTAGAAGCTCCAGAAGTCGGACTCGATCAGCAGCAGGCAACGACCGCCGCCGACCGGGGTGTGGAACAGCACGCGGGCCGTGCCGTCCATTTCGGGCCAGAGCACGCCAGTGCCGTTCTGATCGATGCGCGCCAGATCGCCGGCAAACTCCTGGCCGGGCCGCTCTATCTCGAGACCGACGCCATCCTCGGCCACGCCCACCAGGCGCTCACCGCGCGAATCGAGCAGAAAGCCCCGCGCGCTGGATTCCAGGGTGCGCGCCCGCTTCAAGATGTCGACCAGGCTATCCACCTCGAAGAACAGCACGTCGGTGCCCAGTCGATCCCCCTCCGCGTCCCGGATCGGCGCGGAAGTCCGCCAGAGAGTCCGTCCCTCGAACCGCACCAGTCGACTGTCCACGTCGTCGAGTTCATCCAGCGCGGAAACCGGTGGCACTTCGCCGGTCTCGCCCGTGTCGACGACCACTTCGCCAAAGGGGCCAAGACGCTGCATGCCGACCAGTGCACGCGAAATGCCCAGCGCATCGGCCAGTCGTGGACGGGAGTAGTCGATCACCGCTTCGAGCGACATCTCGCCGTCGACGTAGCTCTCCAGACGCCGCCGAATCTCGGTACGACTGGTGACCTGCCTGGCCACGCCCTCGTAATGTCGCACGAGATTGTCGAGTGCCGCGCCTTGCGCCTCGATGCCCATGAGAGTGCTGCTTTCCAGCCCCTCCCGCGAGGACTGGTAGATCGGCACAGCGGTGACCGCGGCCACCAGGATGCCGCTGACGAGAATGCCCACCACGGCGAGCAGCATCGCCTTGTGACGAATCAGCCGGATTGATTCAGGCTCGGACATGGACCGGGAAACTCCGGGAAGCGGCCGCGGCGCGCAAGGGGCGCCCGGGATGGATCGAACCCCGAGCGTTACCGCCAAGATTTCTATTTAGAACTTACATCAAAAAGCAGATACCTGCTCTACCGGACGACCGTGAGCCCTCCCGGTCGCGGGGGCCGCCCGCCGCACGAATCACCACGAACGTCGCAGCTAACCTGGCCCGGAATAACCGCCTGACTGGACGAGCGCAGCTCGCCACTCGCCCGCCCGAGCCCGAATGGCATCGGCCCGGCCGGTATCGATGCGCTCGACGTGCTTCCACTGCAACGCGGTTCGCGGGTGGGCGGCGAAGCGGTCGCCATGGCGCAGCAGGAAATCCCAGTAGAGGGTGGTGAAGGGGCAGGCCGTCTCGCCCGTCGCCTCGCCGGGGTCGAAGCGACAGTGCGCACAGTAGTTGCTCATCCGCTCGATGTAGCGCCCCGTGGCCACGTACGGCTTGCTCGCCATCATCCCGCCGTCGGCGTACTGCGACATGCCGATCACGTTGGGTAGCTCGACCCACTCGACCGCATCGACGTAAATGGCCAGATACCACTCGTGCACCGCCTGCGGTCGCACGCCCAGCAACTGGGCGAACAGCCCGGTGACCATCAATCGCTGGATATGGTGTGCGTAGCCCAGCGAGAGGGTCTGGCCGAGAACCTGGTCGAGGCAGGTCATCGGGATCGGCTCACCGTCGGCCATCCGGCCCTGCCAGTAGAACGACGGCAGGGGCTGATCCGCGCCGAGGGCATTGCGCTCCGCGTACTCGGGCATGGCCCACCAGTACAGCCCGCGCACGAACTCCCGCCAGCCCAGCACCTGCCGGATGAAACCCTCGGCGGCCGCCAGCGGCATGCGCCCGTCTCGACAGGCCGTCTCGACGACCTCGATCACCCGGCGCGGGTCGATCAGCTTGAGGTTCAACGCCACGGACAGCCGCGAGTGGTACAGCCAGGGCGCGTCCGTCCACATCGCGTCCTGGTAGTCGCCGAACCCGGCTGCGCGCTGGTCGAGGAAATCCTGCAGGGCCTGCTCGGCCTGGTCCGGAGTCACCGGCCAGTCGAAGTTTGCCAGCGCCCGCTGCTCGCCACCGGGATGATCCGCGAATCGCTCGGCCACCAGGTCGAGCACCTGGCGGGTGATCCGGTCGGGCGAGAATCGGGCCGGTTCGGGCACAAGGCCCGGCCCACGGGCGTCGAACGACCGCCGGTTGGACGCATCGAAATTGAACTTGCCCCCGACCGGGTTCCTGCCATCCATCAGCACGTCGAATCGGCGTCGCTGGGCACGGTAGAAATGCTCCATGCGCAGACTCTTGCGCCCCTCGGCCCAATCGGCGAACCACGATTCCTCGACCATGAAATGCCGGTCGGGGCGTTCCTCGAACGCCACCCCGGCCTGCTCGACGGCCTCGGCCAGGCCGTGGCGCAATCGATACTCGCCCGGGCAGACCACGATCACACGCCCGGGCCGCCAGCGGGCAATCGCCTCGGTCAGGGCCGCTTCCAGCGTGGAGAGGTCGTCATCCTCGGCCCGAACGGGCAATTCGCGGTAATCGACCCGCCAGCCCTCCTCTCGCCGATGGGCGGCAAAGTGGCGCATCGCCGAAAGGAAAACCGCGATGCGCGACTGCTGCGACCACACGTGGGTGGCCTCGCCGACCACCTCGGCCATCCAGATCACGTCGCGTGACGGATCGCCCCGCTCGAACAACGCACTTTTCGGGTCGAGCTGGTCCCCCAGGACGACCAGCAGGTGGCGGACGGGTGACTCAGTCATGCGGTTTCCTCGCTCGGCGACAGCGTTCGGAGCAGTAGGTCACGCGATCCCAGTCGCGGGCCCACTTGCGTCTCCAGGTGAATGGTCGGCGACAGGCCGGACAGACCTTGCCGGGTCGATGGGCGGGGTGGTTGCGCGATTGCCGCCCCATCAGAACGCACCGCCGACCACCGCCTGGCCGGGCCGGGAAGCGACCTGCCGACAGGCCGGACGAAGGGACGGATCGAGCAAAACGGTGAATGCAGACATGGCTGAGCAAATTTCTGTGCAATAGCTGTACAGGGGTTATACACTAGTTTTCCAAATTGCCGATCCCGGAGACTCGCGTGAGCAAGACCCATCCCTTCATTCCCGCCCCGGGCGAGCCCCTCGAGATCGCCGTGATCGGCTCGGGCATTGCCGGTCTGGGCACAGCTTGGCTACTCGGTCAGCGGCACCGGGTGACGTTGTTCGAACAGAACGACTACTTCGGCGGGCACACGCACACCCATCTGGTCGACGACGGCCGCGGCGGCGGAGTGGCGGTCGACAGCGGCTTCATCGTCTGCAACCGCCCCAACTACCCGCACCTGTTCGGCCTGCTCGAGACACTCGGGATCGCGACCCAGCCCACCGACATGTCGTTCGGCATGAGCATGGACGGCGGCCGACTGGAATATAGCGGCGACAACCTCGACACCCTGTTCGCCCAGCGACGCAACCTGCTGCGCCCCGGCTTTCTGCGCATGGTCGCGGAGATCCTGCGCTTCAACCGGCTGGGCAAGGCCTCGCTCGCGGGCGATTCGCTCGGCTCGCTCTCCCTGGGACAGTTCCTCGAACACCACCGCTTCTCGCCACGGCTGGCCGAGGACTACCTCCTGCCGATGGCCGCGGCGATCTGGTCCTGCCCGACCCGGCAGATGCGCGCCTTCCCCGCACGCAGTTTCCTGCAGTTCTTCGACAACCACGGGCTGATGAACGTCGCCGATCGCCCGCAGTGGGAGACCGTCGCCGGCGGATCACGGCGCTACGTCGAGCGAATGCTCGCCGAGCGACGCTTCGAGGCATTGACCGACCACCCGGTCAACCGGGTCGAGCGCGACGAGCACGGCGTCAGCCTGCCCGAGTACGGGCGCCGGTTCGACGCGGTGGTGATGGCCGGGCACGCCGACCAGACGCTCGCGGCACTCGACCGTCCCGACTCGACGGAGACCGGCGTACTGGGCGCGTTCCGCTTCCAGGAGAATCGCGCCTTCCTGCACCGCGACACCGACCTGATGCCACGCCGTCGGCAGGTCTGGTCGAGCTGGAACTACCTCGGCCGTCGCGACGCCGATGGCGAGCGGGCGGTGGCCGTGACCTACTGGATGAACCGCCTGCAACGTCTCGACGCCGCCCATGACTGGCTGGTGACCCTCAATCCCTTCGAGCCGCCGCGCGAATCGTTGGTCGAGCGCGAGATCACCTACCACCACCCGGTATTCGACGCCCGCGCCGTGGCAGCCCAGGACGAGCTGCCGGCCCTGCAGGGCCACCGACGCACCTTCTACGCCGGCGCCTGGACGGGGTACGGCTTCCACGAGGACGGCCTGGCCTCGGCCGTGGCCGTCGCCCGAGCGTTCGGGGTATCGATCCCCTGGGACGATACCCCCGTGAACGACCGCGGGACGGAGGCGGCGTGAGCTCGGCGCTCTACCAGGGCTGGGTGATGCACCAGCGGTTCACGCGGGCCTGCTACCGCTTTCGCTACCGCGTGTTCTCGCTGCTGGTGGACCTCGACGATCTCGAGGCGGGGTTTCCCGGCACGCGACTGCTCTCGCACAACCGCTTCAACCTGTTCTCGGTCCACGACCGCGACCACGGCCCGCGCCGCGACATGCCGCTGCGCGACTGGATCACGGCCACCGCCCGCGCCGAGGGCATAGACATCGAGGGCGGCAAGATCCTGGTCTCGGCCTATCCGCGCGTACTGGGCTACCAGTTCAACCCGCTGACGGTCTGGTACTGCCACGATCGCAACAATGAGCTGGTCGCGATCGACTGCGAGGTCAGCAACACCTTCGGCGGTCACCACCACTATTTCCTGCACGACCACGGTCGCCCGCTGGAAAGCCCGTTTCGCGCCACGGCGGACAAGGTCTTCCACGTCTCGCCGTTCCTGCCCATGAACATGCGCTACCACTTCCGGCTCTCGCGGCCCGGCGAGCGCCTGGGCGTGGCCATCCGCGAGACCGAACTCGACGCGGACGGCGGCGAGACCCTCACGCTGGTTGCCACCCACAACGCACAGCGCCGCGAGCTCACCGATCGCCGGCTGACGCTCGAGGCGCTGCGCATCCCGTTTCTCACCCTCAAGGTGATCGGCCTGATCCACTGGCAGGCCCTGAAAATCTGGATCAAGGGCGGGCGTTTCCACAAGAGCCCGCCACCACCGGCATCGGAGGTCAGTTCATGCCCCTCGCCCAGACACGAAACGTAGCCCCGATCGCGGCCTCGGCCACTGCCGAGCGACCCGCCGAACACGCCCTGCCACTGGCGGCCCGCTGGGTGAGCCACTTGCTTGCCGACATCCGCATCGGTCGGGTGCGGGTCACCACCGACGATGGTGGCAGCGCGGAGTTCGTCGGCGCCGAGGCGCCGGAACTCACCGCCAGCTGGCACCTGCACCATCCCGCACGGCTGTTCTCTCGAATCGCCCGGCTCGGGGACATCGGTATCGCCGAGGGCTTCATCGAGGGCGATTTTTCCACCGATGACCTGACCAGCCTGCTCGAGATCGGCGCGCGCAACGTCGAGGCGATCGGCCACGAACTGCGCCCGGGCTTCTGGGCGCGGCTCGGCCATCGCATCCAGCACGCCCTGCGCGCCAATCACCGCCGCGGCAGCCGGCGCAACATCGCCGCACACTACGACCTGGGCAACGACTTCTACCGCCTGTGGCTGGACGAGTCGATGACCTACTCGGCCGCCCTGTTCGCCGAGCCCGACGAGGCGCTGGCCACCGCCCAGCAGCGCAAGTACGACCGCCTGCTCGACCGGCTCGAGGCCGAGCCCGGTGACCGGCTGCTGGAGATCGGCTGCGGCTGGGGCGGTCTGGCCGAGAGCGCGGCCCGGCGTGGGTTTTCGCTCGACGGGCTGACCCTGTCGACCGAGCAACTGGCCTGGGGCCGCGAACGGCTGGCCGCGGCCGGCCTCGACGACCGCGCCCGGCTGCACCTGACCGACTACCGTGACCAGCGTGGCCAGTTCGACCACATCGTCTCGATCGAGATGTTCGAGGCGGTCGGCGAGCGCTACTGGCCGACGTTCTTCCAGACCGTGCACGACCGGCTCAAGCCCGGCGGTCGCGCGGCGATCCAGGTGATCACCATCGACGAGGACGCGTTCGAGGGTTACCGCCGCGAGCCGGACTTCATCCAGCTGTACATCTTCCCCGGCGGCATGCTGCCCTCGATCGAGCGCTTCGAGGCGGGGGCGACGGCAGCGGGGCTGTCCGTGCGCGAAACCGCCCTGTTCGGCCACGACTACGCCCGCACGCTCGCCCGATGGCGCGAACGCTTCGACGCCGTCGAGACGGAGCTGGAGGCACTGGGCTTCGACCAGCGTTTCCGCCAGACCTGGCGCTATTACCTCGCCTACTGCGAGGCGGGCTTCCTCGCCGGTCGCATCAACGTCGCCCAGGTCATACTGGAGCGTCCGTGACGCACGCAGCGCAGCCCGCGGCGCAATTGAGCCTGTGGCGGGTATTCGCCTACGGGGCGCCCGGGCTGCCGCTGGCGCTGATGGGGATCCCGCTGTACGTCTACCTGCCGCCGTTCTACGCCAACGAGCTGGGGCTGGGACTGGCCGCAGTGGGCACGGCACTGATGCTCACGCGCCTGTGGGACGTGGTGACCGACCCGGCGGTCGGCTACCTGTCCGACCGCATCCCCGGTCGCCATCGGCGCAAGTGGCTCATGGCCGCCGGGATGCCGCTGCTGATCGTTTCGCTGTGGTTCCTGCTCCGCCCGGGCGGCGACGTCGGCCTCTGGCATCTCTACCTGTGGGGGCTGGCGGCGTTTCTCGGCTGGACGATGATCCAGCTGCCCTACACCAGCCTGGGCGCGGAGGCCGATCCCTCGTCGCACGGACGCACGCGCCTGGCCGCCGGCCGCGAGGGTCTGGCATTGGTGGGCACCGTCTTCGCCGCCGCCCTGCCCATCCTGCTGGGCAGCGAGGCCCCGGCCGACGTCCTCACGGCGGTGTTCTGGCTGATGGCGGTCCTGCTGCCGGCCGGCTTTCTCCTCATGGCGAGCGCCACCCCCGAACCCGCCACTCATCGCCCGCTGGTCGACTGGCGTCGCGGCTGGCCGCTTCTGAAGCACAACCGCCGCCTGCGCGGGCTGCTGGGCGGCTATTTCCTAAACAATCTGGCCAACGGCATCCCGGCGGCCCTGTTCCTGATGTTCGTCGCCGACCGACTCGGCGCCCAGGACTGGCTCGGCTGGCTCCTGCTGCTGTACTTCGGCGCGGGCATCGCCGCGCTGCCCGCGTGGACCGCGATCGCCCGGCGAATCGGCAAGCGTCGGGCCTGGGGGGCCTCGATCCTGCTCGCCGCGGTCAGCTTCTCCCTCGCCCCCTGGCTGGGCGCGGGCGACGTGATCTGGTTCGCCGTGATCTGCGCCGTGTCGGGCCTGAGCCTCGGCGCCGACATGGCCCTGCCGGCCTCGATCCAGGCGGACATCGCCGGCATCGACAGCGACGCGGGCGGCGGCGATCGCGCCGGGCTGTTCTTCGGCCTGCTCGGGCTGGCGACCAAGCTCGCCCTGGCTGTGGCGGTCGGGGTCGGCTACGGCGTGCTGGCACTGGCCGGTTTCGAGTCCGGCGATGCCGACACCACCGCTCTGGCGCTGACCTACGGTGCCCTGCCGGTGGCCTTCAAGCTCGCCGCCGCCTGGCTGGTCCTGCGCCAGCTGACCGACACCGAGCCCCAACTCCGATCCACCCTGCGAGGAACCACGCCATGATCCGACGCCTCACCGTGGCGAGCGCGCTCGCCCTCACCCTGCTACTCACGGGATGCAGCAGCATGAAACTCGAGCAATTCCAGGGCACCGAGCCCGCCTTCGACCTGACCGGCTACTTCGACGGACAGACCTGGGCGCACGGCATCTTCGAGAGCCGCGGCGGCGAGATCAAGCGCCAGTTCCGGGTCGAGATCGACGGTTACTGGGAGGACGAGGAATTCGTCCTCGACGAGGATTTCGTCTACGACGACGGCGAGACCGACCAACGCACCTGGCGCATCACGCCCACCGGCGAGGGGACATACGTCGGCCGGGCCGGGGACATCGTCGGCACCGCCGAGGGTGAGGAAGTGGGCCAGGCGCTCAACTGGCGCTACGTGCTGCGCCTGCCCTACGGCGACTCGACCATCGACGTGACCTTCGACGACTGGATGATTCGCCGCAGCGAAAACGTGGTGATCAACCGCGCGACGGTGACCAAGTTCGGCATCCGCGTCGGCGAGGTGACGCTGTTCTTCACCAAGTCCGACCCGGACGGGAGCAGTTCGTGAACAGCCGTTTGCCGAGCGCCGGTCGGGCGCTGGGGCTGTCGATCCTGCTGGGCGGGGGCAGCCTGCCGGTCGCGGCCGACTCGTTCGAGACCGAGCAGTCCCTGGGCGATAACGCGCTGGTCCTGCAGGGATCCGGCACCGCCAGCTACATGATCTGGGATGTCTACGACGCGGCGCTCTACGCGCCGGCCGAAGCCAGCGAAAGCGACATCGTGAACGCCGAGGTGCCGATGCGGCTGATCCTCGAGTACCGCCGGGACCTGGGCGTGGAGGACATTCGCAAGGCGACCTGGGTGGCGCTGGATGACCAGTACGACGAGGAGGAGCGCGAGTCGATCCGACCGCGGATCGACTCGATCCAGGACACCATGATCGATGTCGGCGACGGGGATCGCTACCGACTCGACTGGGACCCGGCGACCGAGCGCCTGACCCTGCACCTGAACGACGAGCGGCGCTTCGAGTCGGACGACACCGAGCTGGCGCGGGCCTACTTCGGCATCTGGCTGGCCGAGCCGCCGCTGTCGGACACGCTGCGCGCCGCGCTGCTCTCGCGGGCCGACTGAGGCCTCGAGACCCGACGGATCACACCGCCGCCGGCAGGGCCTCCTCGGCCATCTGCCGGGCCGGCAGGTAGTCCCACCAGGCCACGGCGGGGCCGTCCGGTGCCATCGGTCGGATGTAGCGGGCGTGCTCGGCCTCCTTGCCGGCGTTGTCGTAGTCCATGCCGTCCTTGCGGAACGAGGCGAGGATGCGCTGGCGCGAGATCTCTTCCTTGCCGTCGATCAGCCCGGGGTGGTTGCGCAGCACGAAGTCCGGCTGGAAGAAGAAATAGGTGTAATCGAAGCCGTAGGGGTTGCGCGGGTGGTCCGCCGGATAGCAGACGCCGAAGGCGGTGAGGAACATGGTCTCGCCGGCCCACTCGAACTTCCAGCCCGGCCTGTCGTCGACCCGCTCGAGACAGTGCGACCCGGCCGGATCGATGCGGTTGAGGCCTTCGAGCAAGGTCGCGGTGGTCTCGGCCAGTCGCTCGATCGAACGGCTGTACGAGGCCGGCATCCGGAAGGCCAGCCCCTTGAACTTCTCCTTGCGCGCGACCGTCATGAAGCGGAACAGGTCCTCGCCGAACCGGCGCACGCCGGCCTCCAAGCCGCGAGACTCGTCAAAGTCACGCGCGCCCCAGTACTTGCCCGACGGGGCGAAGATGCAGCGGGTCTTGTCGACCGCGCCCATGAATTCGAGATGCGTGGGCGAGTAGACGGGGACGTGGGCAGCCGAACGCGGGAAGTCGCCGCGAATCACCTCGGCCACCTCGGCGCGCATCGCCTGGGCGTGGACTTTGGCCATGTGCTCGGGGAACTGCGCGGCGATCACCGCGAACAGGGTGTTGGTCAGGCTCTGCAGGCTCGCCAGCCCGTTGGTCGGCAGCGACGGGGCCAGCTTCGGGGCCGCGTCGTAGAAGCGCAGGGTGGCCGCGAGGTCGGCCAGTCGCTCGGGAAGCATCACGGCGGGAAAGAGCGTGCGGCCTTCCTCGGACTGGCAGCTCTTCAATGCCTTGTCGGCCTGCACGTAGTAGCGGTGGGCCGTTTCCAGCACCAGGAAGGAGAGCAGGGACAGATCGAGATCGTCCGCCGCGCGCGGTGCCTGCCAGTCACGCTCGGCCAGCGACTCGGCCAGCCGGATGGCCGCCGCGTCGTCGAGGGTCGCGCCCTGTTCCAGCGCCCAGCCACCGACCAGCCGACGACCCAGCACAAACTGCTTCATGATGTTCATGGCACGCCCCGTTTTCCATGCTCACTTCTCAACCCACAAGTCACTGTTTTGAAACATCAAACCAGCGACTCGCCATGCCCCGCCGCGCCGAGCGGAGCGCGCAATCTACCGGATAATCGGCGTGGGCGCAAAAACGGGGGCCAGATCGGCGTGACCAGACACGCTAAGCCATTGCGGAAAAACGGGTTTTACCCGACAAGGCGGGTCGGAAAACCCCGGCGCGGCCCGGACGGGGCCGGATGGTCGTCGGGCGGGCCGTCAGGGCGACAGTTCGCGCCACTCGCCCGGGGCGAGACCGTCGAGGCGATACGGACCGATCGCCACGCGGACCAGGCGCAGGGTGGGAAAGCCCACGTGGGCGGTCATGCGGCGCACCTGACGATTGCGACCCTCGCGCAGGGTGATCTCTACCCAGCTGGTCGGCACGCTCTTGCGATAGCGCACCGGCGGGTCGCGCGGCCACAGCCAGTCGGGTGCGTCGAGCCGCTGGGCCCCGGCCGGACGGGTGGGCCCGTCCTTGAGGGTCACCCCGGCGCGCAGGGCGGCCAGTGCCGGCTCGTCGATCTCACCCTCGACCTGGGCGAGGTAGACCTTGGCGAGCTTGTGGCGGGGGTCGGCCAGCCGATTCTGCAGGCGCCCGTCGTCGGTGAGCAGCAGCAGGCCCTCGCTGTCACGGTCGAGCCGCCCGGCGGGGTAGACGCCCGGGCAGTCGATCCAGTCGGCCAGGGTCGCCGCCGGGCTGTTGGGCTCGGGGGTGAACTGCGAGAGACAGTCGAAGGGCTTGTTGAAGGCGATCAGCATCAGGCCGTGCGCACCCGCGGCGCATCCCAGGCCTCCCAGCGCTCGATCTGCGCCGGGTCGGCCCCGGCCTGCTCGAGCAGACGCACCAGGGCAGCACGGTCGACGCCCCCCCAGGGCTGCGGCGTATGCGCGAGCGGCAGGTCGCAGACGATCTCGGTCAGCCGGCGCGACAGGCGTACCTGGTCCTCGTGCTCCTGGAGCAACCGCTGGGCCCGTGGCGCGCCACGGAATTTCATCCCGTAGACGGCCGAGAGATTGTCGTAGATGCCGTCGATGCAACCGTGCTTGCGCAGCAACCGGGCGGCGGTGCGCGGGCCGATGCCGGGCACGCCGGGGATGTTGTCGGCCACGTCGCCGGTCAGCGCCAGCCAGTCGGCGATCTGCGCCGGGCGCACGCCGAAGCGCCGCTCGACGTCGCCATAGGCCATCACCGAACCGCGCATCGGGTTGTACCAGCGATCGTCCGGACCCAGCAGCTGGGCCAGGTCCTTGTCGCCGGTGACGATGGTCACCGCCCGCTCGCGGTTGCGCAGCCGACCGACCAGGGTGCCGATCACGTCGTCGGCCTCGTAGCCGGGCTGGTCCATTGCACCGAATCCCGCCGCCTCGGCCAGCTCGCGGCAACGCGGGAACTGCTCCTTCAGGTCGACCGGCGTCGGCGGGCGATGCCCCTTGTAGTCGGGGTAGATGGCCTGACGGTGGCCGCGCCCGCAAGGGGCGTCGAACACCGCGGCGATCACCGGCGCGGGCTGGTTGGGCAACCAGGTCGACTCGATCAGGGCCAGCAGGTAGTCGGCAAAGCCCAGCAGCGCGTTGACCGGCCGGCCGGCGCCATCGGTGCGTCCCTTGTCGTAGACGTGCCACGCCCGCCAGATCTGGGCGTGCGCATCGATCAACCAGGCCCGAGACTGTGTCATCAGGCCCCCGGTATCGGATGCGGCTGGTAGGCCGTGCGGGCCACACCGTCTTCCTCGGCGGCCTTGGCGACCGCGGCCGGCAGACGCTCGATCAGGCGCGGGTCGAAGGGCTTGGGCAGGATGTACTCGGGGCCGAAGGCCATCTCATCGAGTTCATAGGCCCTGAGCACCGACTCGGGAACGGCCTCGCGCGCCAGCGCGGCCAGCGCCTCGACGCAGGCGATCTTCATGTTGGCCGTGATGCGGCGTGCCCGGCAATCCAGCGCGCCGCGGAAGATGAACGGGAAGGCCAGCACGTTGTTGACCTGGTTGGGATAGTCGCTGCGCCCGGTCGCCATGATCAGGTCATCGCGCACCTGGTGGGCGAGCTCGGGCAGGATCTCCGGGTCGGGGTTGGCCAGCGCGAACACCACGGGACGCTCGGCCATGCCGGCGAGCATCTCCGGGGTCAGCAGGTTGGGCGCGGAAACGCCGATGAAGGCATCGGCCCCGACCAGCGCGTCGGCCAGCGTGCGCGCCTCGGTGCGGGCGGCGAAGCGGCGATGGTGCTCCGGCAGCCCCTCGAGCCCCGCATGGAGGACCCCCGTGCGGTCGACGACCAGCAGGTTCTCGCGCTTGAGCCCCATGTCGATCAGCAGGTTCAGGGTCGCGGTACCCGCGGCCCCGGCGCCGACCAGCACCAGTCGGGTGTCCTCGAGGCGCTTGCCCTGAAGCCTCAGGGCATTGGTCAGCCCGGCGGCGATGATGATCGCGGTGCCGTGCTGGTCGTCGTGGAAGACCGGGATGTCCATCGCCTCGGTGAGGGCCGCCTCGATCTCGAAGCAGCGTGGCGCGCTGATGTCCTCGAGGTTGATGCCGCCGAACGACGGTTCGAGTCGGCGCACCGTGTCGATGAAGGCCTGCGGATCCTCCGCCTCGACCTCCAGGTCGACCACGTCGATGTCGGCGAAGCGCTTGAACAGCACGCCCTTGCCCTCCATCACCGGCTTGGAGGCCAGCGGGCCGAGGTCACCCAGGCCGAGGATGGCCGAGCCATCCGAGATCACCGCAACGAGATTGCCACGGGCGGTGTACTGCCAGGCCGCGTCCGGGTCGGCGGCGATCGCGCGTACCGGCTCGGCCACGCCCGGCGAGTAGGCCAGCGCGAGATCGCGCGCGGTCTCGGTGGGCTTGGTGATCGCCGTGGCGATCTTCCCCGGCTGCGGGTGGGCGTGGTAGTCGAGCGCATCCAGGCGCTGTTGATCGGCATCGGGACGTTGGGTCATGTGGGCCTGTGGCGTGTTGATTTGAGGCGAGAAATACCGGCCGCACATCTTATCAGCGCGCGCCGGACGCGTCAGGACGATCGAACCGTGCCGCGTTT
>NZ_JBKHFB010000019.1:0-35697 GCF_046540515.1 Guyparkeria sp. | reverse complement strand
GGCGTTGCCGATCACGGCGATCGAACTGAGCGACATGCCGACCGCCGCCAGCCAGGGCTGCACGAAACCCAGTGCCGCGATCGGGATGGCGATGGCGTTGTACCAGACCGACCAGGTCAGGTTCTGGTGGATCACGCCCATGGTCCGCCGGGCATAGCCCACCGCGAAGGCCGTCTCGGCCACCCGATCGTTGAGCAGCACCATGTCGGCGCTGTGCTTGGCGACAGCCGTGCCGCCGCCCATCGCCATCGAGACGTCCGCGCAGGCGAGCACCGGCGCGTCGTTGACCCCGTCGCCCACCATCAGCACCCGGCCACCCTCGGCCTGCAGCGCGGCGACGCGCTCCATCTTGTCTTCCGGCAGCAGACCGCCCTCGGCGTGATCCACGCCCAGGTGCCGACCGATCATGGCCGCCCGGTCGGGCTGATCGCCGGACAGCAGCCACACCGAGACCCCCTGCCCCTTGAGTCGCTCGACCACCTCGACGGCGTCGTCGCGCAACCGGTCGGTCAGCACGGCCCGGCCCACCAGGATCGATCCGCGCGCCACCCAGACCACCAGCTCGTCGACCGCCGTCTCGCGTTCCGGCAGGGCGATGCCGAGATCCTCCATCAGGCGCGCGTTGCCGACGGCATATCGCTCGCCGTCCACGCGCCCGGTCACCCCCCGACCGCTCGCGCTCTCGACGCCGGTGACCGCCGGCACCTCGCCGCCCGCGCGATCGCTCCCCCAGGCGGCCAGGGCGCGGCCGACGGGGTGGTCGGCGTACTGCTCGAGCGCGGCGACGATCCCCGCCAGCCGCTCGACCCCACTGTCGGCCAACGGTTCGACGTCACGCACCATCAGCTCGCCGGTGGTCAGCGTGCCGGTCTTGTCGAACACGACGTGCGTCACCCGGGCAAGACCTTCGAGTGCCCGTCCGCGCGTGACCAGCAGGCCCGATCGGGTCAGCCGGCCCACCGCGACGGCAATGGCGGCCGGGGTGGCCAGCGACAGCGAGCAGGGACAGGTGATGGCGAGGATCGCCACGGCGATCCAGAAGGCGCGAGATGGGTCGATGACCAGCCAGGCCGCCGTCACCAGCGCGGTGGTGACCAACAAGCCGATGACGAACTTGCGGGCGAAGCGATCGGCCGTCTCGGCAATCCGCGGTTTCTGCGACTGGGCGCGGTCGATCAGGCGGACGATCGAGGAGACCATGGTGTCCTGACCGACCTTGTCGACCTCGACCACCAGCGGGCTCTCGGTATTGACGGTACCGGCGGAGACGCGATCACCGACACGCTTGAGCTCGGGCAGGCTCTCGCCGGTGAGCATCGAGGCATTGATGCCGCTCTCCCCCTCGATCACCACGCCGTCGGCCGGCACCGGCCCACCAGGACGCACCAGGATGCGATCGCCGGGTGCCAGGTCGAAGGCCGGGATCACGGCCACCGAGCCGTCGGCCTCGAAGCGGTTGGCCACCTGCGGCACCAGCTTGTTCAATGCCTCGGCCAGCTCGCCGGCCTTGTGTCTTGCCCCCTGCTCGAGAAAGCGCCCGGCCAGCAGCAGGAAGATGAACATGGTGACCGAGTCGAAGTAGACCTCGCCACTGTGGGTGAGCACGGCGTACACGCTGCCGCTGTAGGCCAGCACGATGCTGATCGAGACCGGCAGATCCATGCTCACCCGTCGCTGCTTCAGGTCCCGCCAGGCCGGCCGGAAGAAGGCCTGGCCGGAATAGAGCACGATCGGGGTCGACAGGATCAGGCTGACCCACCAGAAGAAGTACCGCAGGTCCTCGGAGAGATCCAGGAAGTCGCCGAAGTACAGCGACATCGAGATCATCATCACCTGCAGGTAGACCAGCCCGGCGACCGCCAGGCGGCGCATCATGTCGTGGCGTTCGCGGCGGTAGACGCGGTCCTGGCGATCAGGGTCGTAGGGGTAGGCGCGATAGCCGATCGCCGCGATCGCCCGCAGGATCTCGGAGAGCTGCACCCGGGTGTTGTCCCAGACCACCTGGGCGCGGTGGGTGGTGAAGTTCACCGAGAAGGATTCCACCCCGGGCAACTGACGCACGTGGCGCTCGGACAGCCAGATGCAGGCGGCGCAGACGATGCCCTCGAGGATCAGCGAGGCCTCGCGACGGTCGCCCTCGCGATTGGCGACGAACGACTTCTGCATCTCGGGCCGGTCGTAGATCGCCAGTTCCTCGAGTACCCGCTCGAGATCGTCGTCGGGACGCGGCGAGGCCTCGGTGCGGTGGCGGTAGTAGTCCTCCATGTCGGCCTCGACTATCGCCTGGGCGACCGCCTGGCAACCAGGACAGCACATGTCGCGCTCCTCGCCGAGCACGCGCGTGCGGTAGTCGGCACCCGCCGGGACGGGCAGACCGCAATGGAAACAGGCCGCGGCGCCTCCCGGCGCCGCGGCCTCTGGACGGGCCTCGTTCATCGAATCGGCCGACATCGTGTGAAACGGCGCATCACGCAGTCATCGACGATCAGTCTTCCGCCACGTCGGTCATGCCACGCAGCTGGTGGCGGTCCTCCCCGCGGCGAATCTCGATAATGACCTCCCAGCGCCCGGGGCGGGTCGGTGTCGCCGTGGCCTCGTAGACACCCGGCTCGACCTCGCTCATGCCCTTGACGAAGTCCAGTCCCTGGCTCGACGGCCGCAGGAAGTGCGTCTCGACCGAGGCCCCGGTAACCGCTTCGCCGTCACGGTCGAGCACCTGGACGCGAAACGGCGTCGACTGATCCACCACAGGCTCGCCGACCCAGCCGCGACGGACCTGCCAACCGCGATCGGATTGTTCCTCGCGGGCCGCGTCATAGGCCTCGAAGGCACGCACCTTCTCCTGGTAGTCGTGGGCGACCGTCCCCGGGAAGTAGGAGGTGGCCACCGGACCGCCCTGCGGCTCGGGCAGGATCTGGCGGGCCACGTTCTCGCTCAGGCCGGTGGTCGCGACGGTCAGGAAGATCGAATCGAGCAGGATGATCACCGCGAAGAAGGCGATGATCGTCGCCGGCCCGCTGTGGAATCCCATCTTGTGAGACTCGGCCTCTTTTGGCGGCGAGATCAGCCCGAGAATGAACGCTGTCATCACCAGGATCGCCACCACCATGGCGACGACGTCCAGGCCCGGCCAGTTGACAATGGCGTACGGGGCATAAGCCGCCAGCGCCAGCACCCCCAGGATGAAGGCGATCTGGCGCCCGGCGGTGGGAAAACGCCAGCGCAACAGGAAGAACAGGATCGGTATGAGGGTCATGCCGATCGCGGCAGGCAACAGTACGGCCATGGTCAGGAATCCGGTTGGGTATTGGCCTTACCGACACACCGGGTCGGCGAGGCAGCGGCGGTGACGGTCAACGGAAAACGAAGCTCGCGCCGTGTTCGAGCGGCTCGATGCGGCCGTTTTCCTCGGTCAGCGTGAATTGTATCTCGCGGCGCTCTGACTGTGCATCCCGCGGGGCGCGAACATGCACCAGATACTTGCGCGATCCATCGGCCGGGACCTCGAGCGAATCGAAGTCGCCCACGATGCTGAGATGCGCGTCCTCCAGCCCGTCAATGGCAAGCTGGAATTCGAGCGGCTCCTGCAGCTTGTTGTTGATCTTGACGTTGTAGTTGTTCTGTATGTCACCGCTGGAAAGTGTGGTGAACAGCGGCTGGCGCACCTGCTCGACGGAAACATCCGCCGGTGCCCGACCAAAGATACCGTAGAGCAGTAGTGCGGTGGCCGCGAGGGTGGCGACACCGTACCCGACGGTGCGGAACTTAAACAGATTCGGTTTCTCGCCGGTCTCGATCTCCTGCTCGGATGCATATCGAATCAGCCCGGTCGGCCATCCTCGCTTGCTCATGATCTGGTCGCAGGCATCGATGCACAGTCCACAGGAAATGCATTCGAGCTGCAATCCGTCCCGGATATCGATACCCGTGGGGCAGACCTGCACGCAAAGCTTGCAGTCGATGCAATCGCCCACGCCTTGTGCATGCCGCTCGTCGAGCGTCATCAATCCCTGCTTGAGAGGCGCACGGCCAGCCTCGCCCTCGCCACGCGGCGCGTCGTATGAGACCAACAGGGTCTCCTTGTCGAACATGACGCTCTGAAAACGGGCGTAAGGGCACATATAGATGCACACCTGCTCGCGCGCGAACCCGGCCGCAATCAGGGTCGTAGCCGTGAGGATGCCGGTGGTGATATACGCCGCGCTGGCCGCGTCGAGGGTGAAGAAGTCGATGAACAGCTGCGGGGCATCCGCCCAGTACGACGTGAACGTGAACCCCGTCCAGAAAGCGATCAGGGTCCAGATGCCGATCGTCAGCCCCTTCTTCGCGACCTTCTCGCCGTTCCAGGGCTGCTTCTCGAGACGCATCCGCTTGTTGCGGTCGCCCTGCACCAGCGCCTCGACCTTCATGAACACATCCGTCCACAGGGTCTGGAAGCAGAAGTAGCCACAGAAGGCGCGCCCCACCAGCCCGGTGACGAAGAACAGCAGCCACGCCGCGAGAATCAGGAAACCGGCCAGCAGGAACATGTCCTGCGGGTGGATCACGAGGTCGAACAGGTAGTAACGACGCGACGGGATGTCGAACATCACTGCCTGATCCGGCCCTATACCGCGCTCCCAACGCACCCAGGGGAGGAGGAAGAACACACCATAGGCCAGCAGCAACACAATGTCCTTGAAGCGGCGAAACCGGCCGTGGATCGCCTTGGGATGGATCGGCTCGCGCGCTTGGTAAAGCGGGTCCGCCGGATAACTCGGATCGTCGTGCTGGGCCATCTATCGGTCTCCGAATAAGTGCATCGGGAATATCTTATATCCCATAGGGTTTTTCGCTAAACCCAAGCGGCGTACCGGGACATGGCCGGCATGCCCCGAGAGAACATCTGGCATCAATCGTCACCCTTGGACACCTCCGGCATTTGCCAAAAAAAACACCGACCAAACGGTCGGTGTCTTCCGTGACCCGCGCGGCGCAAAGCCGCATGCGAAGGGGCGACCGCTATCAGTTGCCGCCCATCTGGCGCACGTAGATGGCCAGCATACGGGCCTGGGTCTCGGTCAGGCGATCGCCGAAGGCCGGCATTTCGCGCTTGATGCCGTTGTTGACCACGTGCTTGATTTCGTCGACCTTGCAGGCGGTGTCGTCGCCACAACCCGGCACATCGGCAACGTCCCAGATGGCGTCGGTCAGGTTCGGCGCACCCATCGATTGATTGCCCTTGCCCTCGGCGCCGTGGCAACCCGCGCAGCTGGAAAAGGCCTCCTTGCCGCGGCTTGCCGCTTCGCCGCTGATCTCTGCCTCACCCGACAGGCTCAGGACGTAGGTCGCCAAATCGTCGATCTTGTCCTCGGCGACGTTCTGGGCCGGCATGTTGCCCTTGATGCCGTTGTTGATCTTGTCGACGATGGTCTCGTAGGAGTTACCGTACAGCCAGTCGTTGTCGGCCAGGTTCGGGAACAGACCGACCTTGCCCTGACCACCGGCGCCGTGACAGGCGGCACAGTAGTCACCGAAGGTGTAATTACCCATCGACATGGCGAACTGCAAGGTGTCCGGGTCCTGCTCGATCTCCTCGAAGCTCATGTCCTTGACCTTGTCGGTCCATTCATCCTGGGCCATTGCCGATGGACTCGACTGCATGTCACGCGTGAACAGGGCACGGGTGTTCCAGTGCTCGCTCACCGTCTTCTCTTCACCGTCTTCCTCGACGGTGTACTCGACCGTGTTGATGCCCTTGGTGTAGGTGTCGCCGTACGGCCACGCCGGGTAGAGGATCCAGTAGACCACCGAGAAGACGATGGTGACGTAGAAGGCCCACAGCCACCAGCGCGGCAGGGGGTTGTTGTATTCGCGCAGATCGCCGTCCCAGACGTGCCCGGTGGTCTCGACCTGCCCCTGCTTATTTTCCGTTTGACTCATCTTTCTTCACCTGTTGTTTCTTTTCATGCGTCGGGTCGAGCTCGTCGTCGTCCATGAAGGGGATGTCCTTGTACGACTCGAGGCGCTGCTTGCGCTTCTTGCCCGTATAGACATACAGAATGATGCCGACGAACGTACTGAAGAACAGGATCAGCGCCAGCGGCTTGCTGTTCTCCATGTCGCCCAACCACGCAAAAATATCGCCAATCAAGAGATCACCTCGACGGTGGCGGTTTCAAGTATCAACGGAACTGGTTGAAGTGGCCGTCTTCGTACTTCGAGAAGTCGACCATCGTGCCCAGCATCTGCAGGTAGGCCACGAGGGCGTCCATTTCGGTGATGCGGTCCGGATCGCCGTCCCAGTTCTCCGCGGCAGCCTGACTTTCCAGCACCTCGGTCGCGTTGCCGACGTGGAGCTTTTCGGCCATCTCCGCGCCGAACTGCTCGACATTGGCGTCGTACTCTTCCTGACTCTGCGAGTACGGCACGCCGACGCGCTTGAGCGCCACCATGCGCTTCTCGATCTGGCTGTAGTCGAGTTCGTTCTCCAGCAGCCACGGGTAGCCCGGCATGATGGACTCGGGCACCAGCGACTTCGGATCGACCAGGTGCTGGGTCTGCCATTCGTTGGAGTACTTGCCTCCGACACGGGCCAGGTCAGGACCGGTGCGCTTCGAGCCCCACTGGAACGGGTGGTCGTACTGGGACTCTGCCGCCAGCGAGTAGTGACCGTAGCGCAACTGCTCGTCACGGAAGGGACGGATCATCTGCGAGTGGCAGGTGTAACAACCCTCGCGGACGTAGATGTCCCGTCCCCGCAGCTCCAGGGGGGTGTAGGGACGGACACCGTCCACTTCCTCGACCGTCTCCTCGATGTGGAACAACGGGACGATCTCGACCAGCCCCCCGATACTGATGACCATCAGCGTGAGGATGATCAGCAGGCCGGAGTTGATTTCAATGCTTTCGTGTTTCATTCACCTAACCTCAATCCTTTAGCGTGCGGCGGCAGCAACGGCGTCACGGCCTTCATCGGATGCCAACTGACGGGCGCCCGAGATCGTCATGTACACGTTGTACGACATCAGCAGCATGCCCGACAGGAAGAACATCCCACCAATGGCACGCACCACATACGGGATGTGCAGGAACGAGACGGTCTCGATGAAGGTATACGCGAGGTTGCCGTACTGGTCGAAGGCACGCAGCATCAGACCCTGGCCAATGCCGGCGACCCACATCGAGACGATGTAGAGCACGACACCGATGGTGGCCAGCCAGAAGTGGACGAACACCAGCTTGGTGGAGTACAGCGTCGTGCCCCAGAGGCGCGGAATGAGGTGATAGAACGAGCCGACGGTGATCATCGCGACCCAGCCCAACGCGCCGGAATGCACATGGCCGACGGTCCAGTCGGTGTAGTGCGACAGGGCGTTGACGGACTTCAGCGACATCATCGGACCTTCGAAGGTCGACATGCCGTAGAAGGCCAGCGCGGTGATCAGGAACAGCATGATCGGGTCCGTGCGCAGCTTCTCCCAGGCACCCGAGAGGGTCATGATGCCGTTGATCATGCCACCCCATGACGGCAGGAGCAGCAGGATGGAGAAGGTGGCGGCCAGGGTGGAGACCCAGTCCGGAAGTGCGGTCCAGTGCAGATGGTGTGCACCGACCCACATGTACAGGAACGACAGTGCCCAGAAGTGGACGATCGACAGGCGGTAGGAATAGATCGGGCGACCGGCCTGCTTGGGCACGAAGTAGTACATCATGCCGAGGAAGGCGGCGGTCAGGAAGAAGCCGACCGCGTTGTGGCCGTACCACCACTGGGTCATCGCATCCTGCACACCGGCGAACAGGGCGTAGGATTCGAAACTGTTCCAGGCGACCGGCACCTGCAGGTTGTTGAAGATGTGCAGCAGCGCGGTGGCCAGGATGAAGGCCATGAAGAACCAGTTCGCCACGTAGATGTGCGGCTGGCTGCGCTTGACCAGGGTCAAGGCGTACACGGCGAAGTAGAGCACCCAGGTCACGGCGATCAGCAGGTCGACCGGCCAGACGAACTCGGCGTACTCGCGACCCTGCGTGTAGCCGGCCATGTAAAGGACGATGCCGAACAGGATCGAAAGCTGCCAGCCCCAGAAGGTCAGCTCGGGCAACAGCTTGCCACCCCAGAGTCGCGCCTGGCAGGTGCGCTGCACGATGTAATAGGACGTCGCGAACAGCGCGCTACCACCAAAGCCGAAGATCACCAGCGTCGTGTGCACGGGGCGCAGACGACCGAAAGTGATCTCGGCAATGTTGAAGTTCAAAAACGGCCATGCCAGTTCACTGGCAATATAGACACCGGCAAGCATCCCCAACACGCCCCAAATCATGGCCATGATGGCGAACTTCTTGACGATGCCGTAGTTGTACTGCTCGGTTGCGACCGAAGCTGTTGTGGTGGACATCGTGACCCCTCCAGACTCTTAGGTTCATCCCGGCCAGATCGGCCAGACCTTTTTTTCGACGGGCAATGATAATCCAATCCACCCCGGACAAAAACCTATGAATTTACTTCACTAACGTGGACCTGGCACCGAAGGAAGGCCCACTTTCAATCAGTTAGCACCACAGCCAAACCGGTCAATAAAACTCGCATATGCGCGATTGTTAATCCTTATGACGGTTCGGCCAACGTTATCACTCCCGACCGTCGGCCCTACGGATGCCGATATCACTCATTGCCCGCACTCCACACCCTGCATGAGCGGAGACACACCGGTCCCCCATGCCAGACCGTAGACAATCTCGTAGGTCAGCGGAATCTCTCCATCGACGGCCTGCCCGGCGAGTGCTTCGCGGAAACGCCGCCACGCCCTCGGCCCCGTCATGCCGGCGGCTCGTCCGCGCTGGGCATTGCCCACACCCACTCCCCGCAGATCGGCCAGCAGGGAATCGACCGTCGGGTAGGTCACGGTCACCACCTCCCGGTCCATCACCGGGTCGGCCAGCATGGCGCCGACCAGCGCGTCGCCCAGGTCGTGCATATCGAGGAACTGGTGCACATGGGGGGTGGGGTCGACTTCCGCCCAGGCGCGGCGGATTTCCTGGAGACTGTCCGGGCCGAGGGTCGTGAAGGCGAACGGCGCCCCCGAGGCACAGACCCGCGCCACCTCACCGAACAGGACATCGGGACGGTCGCTCCACTGCACGGCAAAGTTGGAGAGCACCACGTCCATGCTGCCGCCCGCAAACGGCAGCGCGTGCATGTCCGCCGCCACGGCGTCACGACGCGGCGACCACCATCGCCGCCGCGGAAGGCGCCGCAGCATGTTCTCGGCGAGATCCAGCCCGACCACGTCGGCCGCGGGGTAACGCTCGCGCATGGCGCGCACCATCTGCCCGGTACCCGAACCGAGATCGAGGATCCGCTTCGGCTCGAGCTTGAGCCAACCGAACCGCTCGTCGAGGCGACGACCCACCTCCCGCTGTACCGCGGCGTGACGATCGTAGTCGGGCGCGGCCCGGTTGAAACGCTCTCGGACGCGGCGCAGGTCGAAGGAAGGCAAGGCAGGCATGGCAGGTACAGGAACTCGCGATCGGTTAAGTGAGGACGTTGACGGGAGGGATACGAAACCCCGTCTGCAGGATCAAGCAGGCTTAGCGCCCGGCCCGCGACGCGATGTCCGCTGCCAGCGGGACGGCATGCTCGATCCACGCGGCGTGCCCGCCCCGCTCGAACCGGCACACACGCACCCGATCGGGCAGATCGATCCGCCCCGGCCAGTCGACCGGCACCAGCGGGTCGTCCGGTGCGAGCCAGAGGTCCACGGGCACATCGATATCGGCAAGCGCCTCGCGCAGGTCGAGTCGGGCCAGCCAGTCAAGCCCCGCGACCGACGTGCTAGCCGGGGTTGGCTCCGGGTCGAGCGGCAGGCCGAACCGCCGCCGGAAAGCCATCGCGGCACGCCATGGCGAGCGTTCGGCCGCGCGCCGCAACCCCTGCCAATCGGCGTACGCGACGCCTGGCCAGCCGATCGGGGTGTCCCGCTCATCCCGGGCGAGAAAACAGGGTGTGGTCTGGAGCAGCACCAGGCGCGACGGGCGAATCACCCCTCGCCGCACGGCCTCCAGCAGTAACGAGCCGCCAAGCGACCAACCCACCCAGACCGCAGGCGACCGGGTCGGTGGATGCAGATCTCCCGTCCCGGGCTGGAGCCAGTCGGTGGCAAATCTCGACCAGTCCAGGGCCAGCACCTCCCGGCCCGACAGGTGACGCGCCAGTGGCACGAAGACGCGGGCCGGAAACGACCAGCCGGCGACAAGCCCAATGGACGGGCCGGGCATAAAGGTCGGCGCGACCATCACACGCCCCGCGCCCATCCCGGCAACGAGCGACGGGTCGCCGTCACGGTCGCCCCGGTTTGCGGGCGAGCATGCGGGCCGTGATAATGACGAGCCCATTCACACCCCGGATTTCGCAATTGACTGCCCTCGACTGGCCCCTGCTGCTCATTATCGCCGTCGCCGCCTACCTGGTCGGCTCGTTGTCCACCGGCGTGATCACCGCGCGCCTGCTGGGGCTGCCGGACCCGCGCTCGGCCGGTTCGGGCAATCCGGGCGCCACCAATGTGCTGCGCCTAGGCGGCAAAAAGGCGGCCATTGTCACGTTAGTGGGCGATCTCCTCAAGGGGCTGATTCCCGTGGCCGTCGCCGCGGCGACAGTGGACGGTGCCTCGCAGCAGGCGGCCATGGGCGCGGCCGGCCTGTTCGCATTTCTCGGGCACCTGTTCCCGGTCTTTTTCGGCTTCAAGGGCGGCAAGGGCGTGGCGACAGCCGCCGGCGCGATCCTGGCCATGGCGCCAATGATCGGGCTGATCGCCATCGTCGGCTGGCTCAGCACTGCCTGGGCGACGCGCTACTCCTCGCTGTCCGCCCTGTTCGCCGCGGTGGTGGCCGCCACGCTGGCAACCCTCATCGCCCCGCCCTTCATCGCCCTGGCGATCTCGCTGATGGCGCTGCTGCTGATCCTGCGTCACCACGGCAACATCCGGCGGCTGGTCCGCGGCGAGGAGCCCCGGATCGGCGAGAAACCCGAATCGATCAAGGAGTGACCGTGGCCTCGGGCACCGAATGCCCCGGAACCCGGAGCTCGGCCAGCGGCCAGCGCGCCCGAACGCGAAAGCCGGGTGCGGGGTCACGCTCGCCGGCCATCAGCCGCCGGTAGCCGGCCAGGGCGATCATGGCGGCGTTGTCGGTGCAGAGCTCGATCGCCGGAAAATGCACCGCGCCGCCGCGCTCGGCCATCATCCGATCGAGCCGATGGCGCAGCGGCCGGTTGGCAGCCACCCCGCCGGCCACCACCAGCCGCTTCAGGCCGGTCTGTTCCAGCGCCCGCTTGAGCTTGATCTCGAGGGTGTCGATCACCGTCCGCTCGAACGAGGCGGCCACATCGGCATGTGCCGAGCCGGCCGCAATGGCGTTGGCCACGGCGGTCTTCAGCCCGCTGAAGCTCAGGTCGAGTCCGGGCCGGTTGACCATCGGCCGGGTGAAGGCCACCGCCGATGGGTCACCCTGCTCGGCCAGCCGCGACAGGGCCGCGCCGCCGGGATAGCCGAGCCCCATCAGCTTGGCCGACTTGTCGAATGCCTCGCCGATGGCATCGTCGATGCTCTCGCCCAGGAGACGGTAGTCGCCCACCTCGCGCACCTCGATCAGCTGGCTGTGCCCACCGGACACCAGCAGCGCCAAGAACGGGAACCCCGGCGGGTCGTCCCCGAGGAGCGGGGCCAGGATATGCCCCTCGAGGTGATTGACGCCGAGCGCGGGCAGGCCACGGCCGGCCGCCAGACCCTTGGCGAATGCCGCACCGGTCATCAAGGCGCCCGCCAGACCGGGCCCGGCGGTGTAGGCGACCGCGTCGATGCCGCCGTAGCCGAGGCCGGCATCGGTCAAGGTCGCGCGGGTCAGGCTGGGCAGGCGACGCATGTGGTCGCGCGCGGCGAGTTCCGGCACCACCCCGCCGTAATCGGCGTGCACGTCGGTCTGTGAATGGACACGATGGGCCAGCAACCGCCCGCAGGCGCCATCGTAGATCGCAACGGCAGTCTCGTCACAGGAACTCTCGATCGCCAGTACGCGCACGCGCGGGACTCCTTCAATTCGTTTGGGATCTGGTGCTTGGCCGGGCTTGCGTCACCCCAAGGGCGCGACTCTGCCGGCATTTGCCCCTTGCACACCTCGGGCAACGCTTTATACTACAACACCTTTTAATTGGGCCGCTTGGGTCCGAAGCCAAACATTTCAGTTTCAAATCAACGAGGTGGAACGCATTCATGCCTTCTGTACGTGTTCGGGAAAATGAGCCTTTCGAGGTAGCAGTTCGTCGTTTCAAGCGCTCCTGCGAGAAAGCCGGCATCATCAGCGAGATGCGCGAGCGCGAGTACTACGAGAAGCCGACGGCCGCCCGCAAGCGCAAGGCCGCTGCTGCCGTGAAGCGCAACCAGAAGCGCCTCTCGAAGGAACAAGCGCGTCGCGTCCGCCTGTACTGATCCAGATTGTGACGGCGACCACCGCATGAGCACGATCAAGGCGCGCCTGACGGCCGACATGAAGTCGGCCATGAAAGGCGGCGAGAAATCGCGCCTGACCACGATCCGCATGCTGATCGCCGCGATCAAGCAGCGGGAAATCGACGAGCGCCGCGAGGTCTCGGAGGACGAGGCCATGGCCATCCTGACCAAGCAGGCCAAGCAGCGCCGCGAGTCGATCGCCCAGTACGCATCCGCCGGCCGAGACGACCTGAAGGCCGTCGAGGAAGCGGAACTGGCGATCATCGAGACCTACCTACCTCAGCCGCTGTCCCCCGAGGAAATCGAGGCCGCGGTGGCCGAGATCATCGCCGCCGAGCAGGCCACCGACCTGAGTCACATGGGGGCCGTGATGAAGACGGCCCGCGAACGCCTGGCCGGACGGGCCGACATGGCCGCCGTCAGCCAGGCCGTTCGCACCCGCCTCTCGGCCTGAGCCACGGGGATCGCCCCGGGCCGCGGTCCGCCCTGCCGGACCTCCCTACCCGGGCACCGCGTTGATCCGAACCATCAATTCGAGAAACGAGCCATGGGCGAGACTTTCCAGTTCCTGAACGTGCCGCGACGCGACCCGGAGACCACTCCCGCCGAGGAACGCGTCCAACAGTTCAACGAGATCTACGGGCAATTCACGCCGGATCACGCGGCCGAACAGTCCGATCGCTGCCTGGAGTGCGGCAATCCGTACTGCGAGTGGAAGTGTCCGGTCCACAACTACATCCCCAACTGGCTCAAGCTGATCGCCGAAGGCAATCTGCTCGAGGCCGCGGAGATGGCCCACAAGACCAACTCCCTGCCGGAAGTCTGCGGTCGCGTCTGCCCGCAGGACCGCCTCTGCGAGGGGGCCTGCACGCTCAATGACGGCTTCGGCGCGGTCACCATCGGCTCGGTGGAGAAGTACATTGCCGACGAGGCCTTCAAGATGGGCTGGCGTCCGGACATGTCCGACGTGGTGCCCACGGGCAAGCGCGTCGCCGTGATCGGCGCCGGGCCGGCGGGGCTTGGCTGTGCCGACATTCTCGCTCGCCACGGCGTGCAGGCGGTGGTCTTCGATCGCCACCCGCAGATCGGCGGCCTGATCACCTTCGGCATCCCCTCGTTCAAGCTCGAAAAGCACGTGATGCAGACCCGCCGCGAGATCTTCGAGGGCATGGGCATCGAGTTCCGGCTGAACACCGAGGTCGGCCGCGATGTGGCCATCGACGACCTTCTCGAGGAATTCGACGCGGTGTTCATGGGCATGGGCGCCTACAACGCCATGCAAGGCGGCTTCCCGGGCGAGGACCTGGAGGGTGTACACCCCTCGCTGCCGTTCCTGATCGGCAACACCAATCACCTGCTCGACATGGGCGGCGACTATCCGTACATCGACGTCAAGGACAAGCGCGTGGTGGTCCTGGGTGGCGGCGACACCGCCATGGACTGCACCCGCACGTCCCTGCGCCAGGGTGCGGCCAAGGTGACCGCGGTCTACCGTCGCGACGAGGACAACATGCCGGGCTCACGCCGCGAGGTGAAGAACGCCCGCGAGGAAGGCGCCCACTTCCTGTTCAACCTGCAGCCGGTCGAGATCCTCGGCGAAGGTGGCCAGGTCACCGGCGTGAAGTTCGTCGAGACCCGACTGGGCGAGCCCGACGAGCGCGGGCGTCGGCGGCCGGTGGCCGTCGAAGGCTCCGAACAGGTGGTCGAGGCCGATGCCGTGCTGATCGCCTTCGGCTTCCGCCCTTCCCCGGCCGACTGGTTCGAAGGCAAGCAGATCGAGCTGGACGCCAGCGGCCGCGTCGTGGTCCACAAGGACCAGAGCAAGCCGGCGTTCCAGACCAGCAATCCGAAGATCTTCGCCGGCGGCGACATGGTGCGTGGCGCGGACCTCGTGGTCACGGCCGTCTACGAGGGGCGCAACGCGGCCTTCGGCATTCTCGACTACCTGGACGTATAAGCTTCATGACCGCCGAACTGCAGAACGATCGTCTGCTGCGCGCACTCGCGCGCCAGCCCGTGGACCGCACCCCGATCTGGATCATGCGCCAGGCGGGTCGCTACCTGCCGGAATACCGGGCCACGCGTGAGCGTGCCGGCAGCTTCATGGACCTGTGCCGCTCGGCGGATCTGGCCTGCGAGGTCACCCTCCAGCCGCTGGAACGCTACGACCTGGATGCGGCGATCCTGTTCTCCGACATCCTCACCATCCCCGATGCCATGGGGCTGGGGCTGAAGTTCGTCGCCGGCGAAGGCCCGGTGTTCGAGCGGCCGGTGCGCTCGGCGACCGATATCGCCCGCCTGCCCAAGCCGGACATGGGAACGGATCTCGGCTACGTGATGAACGCCGTCTCCACCATCCGCAAGGCCCTGGACGGCCGCGTGCCGCTGATCGGCTTCACCGGAAGCCCCTGGACACTGGCGACCTACATGGTCGAGGGCGGCGGGACCAAGGACTTCGCCAAGGTCAAGGGGCTGGTCTACAGCGATCCGAAGGCGGCCCACGACCTGCTCGCGCGGCTCGCCGACGCCGTGACCGACTACCTCAACGCCCAGATCGAGGCCGGCGCCCAGGCGCTGATGGTTTTCGACACCTGGGGCGGCGTACTCGCCCCGCACGATTACCGCGACTTCTCGCTGCAGTACATGCAGCGGATCGTCGATGGACTGAATCGTGAGCGTCCCGATGGAAGTTACGTGCCGGTGACGCTGTTCACCAAGGGCGGCGGGCAGTGGGCGCACTGGCTTGCCGACACCGGCGCCGACGGCATCGGGCTGGACTGGACCGTGACTCTCGACACCATCCGCCACCGCGTCGGTGATCGTGTCGCCCTGCAGGGCAACCTCGATCCGAGCGTGCTCTACGCCCCGGACGATGTGATCGAGCGCGAGGTCGCCCGCATCCTCGAGGAGTTCGGCCCCCACCCCGGACACGTCTTCAACCTCGGCCACGGCATCCACCAGCACGTGAACCCGGACAAGGTGAAGGTGCTGGTCGACGCCGTGCACCGACTCAGTGCCCGCGACTGAGCAGACTTCTGCCCGGATCGACACAAAACCCCGGCAAGGCCGGGGTTTTGTGCATTTGCGGGGGGTGTCGAGACTGGACACTCCTGGCTGGAACCGCGCCAACGGGTCAACCTGCGGGGAACGTCAGACGTCAGGGCCACCATCCTCTTCCTGCAACAGGGCCTCCACCTGTTGCCGTGAGGCGCGACGCAGCTTGCCGCCGCCCGGGGCCAGCGGCACCTCGCGCAACCCCTCTTCCGGGAACACCTCCAGAACGACGTGATCATCGCCCGCTCCGAAGGCGAAAACCGAGACACGCTCGCTTCGCCCGTCCCGGTACTGATAGCTGGTCTCGGACTCCTCGAACGGAATATCGTGAGCGAGCAGCCGCTCGATCACCTGCTCCGGGGTGGCGGCGAACAGCTGCAGGACGATGGGCGAATAGGTATCGGCGGTGCCGGTCAGCACATCGCCCACCAGCCGGGGCCGGAACTCGGCGAAGAAGGTCATCGCCTCCACGGTGGCACGCCGCAGTGCGGCGAGCCGCTCCTGCTGCTCTGGATGAAAGGTGGCCTGATACTGGCTCAGTTCGATCTCGAGCCGATCGAGATCAGCGGCACGGAACCGTGGATCGAGGGATTCACCCAGTTCCGCGGCGGCGGCGCGCAGCGAATCGCCACGTTCCCGTCCCGGCGCCTCCGCCGCATGACGCGCCGCGCGACGCAGCAATTCCAGTGATGCAGGGCCCATACGATCTCGCTCTCCCCGGTGCTGGCCCGGCGCGCCCCATGGCGCCCCGGTGGCCGATGTGGATGGCAGATGCGCGTCAGAACAGGTTCTCGATCACCTCGCGCGAGGTCCCCGAGGCGGCCGCGGCGCCCTCTTCCGGCAGGCTCGCCTGCGGGTTGGTCGAATCGAAGTACTCGCGGATCGCCCCTGGATGGCCCTCGGGCACGCGCTTGCCGGTCTCGGGGTCGATCCACGCGGTCACGATACCCGCCGGCGGCTCTTCGGGCTCGCCCGCCGGAGGCAGCATGTCGGCCATGAAATCGATCCACATGGGAAGCGCGGCCTTGCCGCCGGTCTCGTGCCGACCCAGTTCGCTGTTGTCGGCGAACCCGACCCAGGCGGTCGCGACCCAGCCCGGGCCGAACCCCGAGAACCAGGCGTCCCGCTGATCGTTGGTCGTGCCGGTCTTGCCGCCGATATCCTCGCGCTGCAGGGCGCGCCGGGCGCGTACCGCCGTGCCCTCGCGCACCACGCTCCTGAGCCCGGAGCGCATCAGGAAGGCATTCTGTGCCGTGATCACCCTCGGCGCGAGACTAGGGTCGGCCGTATCGGCGGGGCAGTTGTCACATAGGCTGACCGCCGGGTGCGAGTAGATGACGCCGTCGTCGGGGTTGTCCACCTCGGTGACCAGGAACGGGCTGACACGATGACCACCATTGGCGAACACGGCGAAGCCGGCCGCCTGGTCCAGCGGCGTCAGGTTGTAGCTACCCAGCGCCATCGACAGGGTCGGCTTCCACTCGTCCACCGGCAGCCCGAAACGCCCGGCGTAGTCGAGCACCGCCGGGGTGCCGACGGCCTGCGCCAGGCGGATGGACACCAGGTTGACCGAACGCGCCAGCGCCTCGCGCATGCGCCGCATGCCGCCGAAGCTGCGACCGTAATTGCTCGGGCGCCAGTCGATCCCCTGACGAACGCCATCCTCCACCACGACCGGCGAGTCGTTGATCATGCTCGCCCAGGTGAAACCCTGCTCCAGGGCAGCGGAGTAGAGGAATGGCTTGAAACCCGATCCCGGCTGTCGCTCGGCACGGATGGCGTTGTTGAACTCGCCGTCATGGAAGAAGTCGAAACCGCCCACCATTGCACGGATGGCGCCGCTCGACGGGTCCAGCGCGGCAAAGGCACCAGTCACCTCCGGAATCTGCGCGAGCCGATAACGGACCCCCTCCTCGGACTCGACCGGCTCGACACGGATCAGTTCGCCGCGCTCGAGCACCGCGTCGACCGACGTCGGCTTGGGCCCGCAACGATCGATATCGCGGTATTCGCAGGCCCAGCTCATCGCATCGAGGTCCAGGCGGACCTCGCCGGCATCTCGGACCAGTACCCGTGCCTCCGAGGCATCGGCGTCCAACACCACCGCCGGGAGCAGCCCGCCAACCCGGCTGGTCTCGGCGAGCTGCCTTTCCAACGCCTCACCATCCTCGATCCACTCGCTCCAGTCGGCCTCGGGACCGCGGTAGCCATGGCGCCGATCGTAGTCGATCAAGGCACGGCGCAGCGCGCGTGTTGCCGAGCGCTGGGCCGCGGGGTCGATGCTCGTCCGGACGGTGATGCCCATGCCATAGGCCTCGGGGCCGTACTTCTCGACCAGATCCCGTCGAGCCATCTCGGCGGCGTAGGGGGCGCGCGTGACCACCTTGGCCGAGGTGTGCAGGCGGCCGGGCAATGATTCGTCGATCGATCGTTCGAAGGTGGCCTGGTCGATCATCTCCAGCTTGAGCATGCGCCCCAGCACGTAGGCACGACGTGCGAGCGCACGCTCGGGATTGGTCACGGGATTGGTGGACGACGGCGCCTTCGGCAGGGCGGCGAGCATGGCGGCCTCTGCGACCGTAAGCTCCGGCAGATCCTTGTCGAAATACACCTGGGCCGCCGCCTTCACCCCATAGGCTCGATGCCCCATGAAGATCTTGTTCAGGTAAAGCGCGAGGATGTCCTCCTTGCTGAAGGCGCGATCGATCTTGATGGCAAGCAGGACCTCGTAGAGCTTGCGCGTGTAGGTCTTCTCACGCCCCAGATAGAAGTTGCGCGCCACCTGCATGGTGATGGTCGAACCACCCTGGGTCTTCTCGCCGGTGCGCACCAGCTCGATGGCCGCGCGGGCCAGCCCGAGGAAGTCCACCCCGACGTGTTCGAAAAAGCGATCGTCCTCGGCGGCGACGAAGGCGTCCACTACCTCCGGTGGAATCTCGTCGAAGGACACCGGGAAGCGACGCTGATCGCCGAACTCCGCCATCAGGCCACCTTCCCGGTCGTGAATCCGCATCGGCATCTGGTAGCGGACCTCGCCCAGTTCATCGACACTAGGCAACTGGGTGTTGTAAACGTGATACAGGACACCCGCGCCGGCCAGGGCCAGAATCAGGCCCAAACCAGCCAGATAGAAAAGAATCTTGATAAGCTTCATTCGAATAGAGAGAAAATGGTCCAGTGACCGTTGTTGCGAGCACGCCCCGGCGCCGTTGTCGACAAACCCGACGGTTATGCCATAGGATGACTCTCTGGGAGACAAGGTGCGTGTGTGCGAAACCTTAACGCACGCTCAAAAGGAAGGGAATGACCGTGCCACTATTCAGCGCTAAACCCGCTCGCCTCGGGGTCGACATCAGCTCGACCGCCGTCAAGCTCATCCAACTCGAAAAACGGCGCGGTGGTTACCGCACCACGGCGTTCGCCATCGAACCTCTGCCGCAGGGTGCGGTACAAGGCAAGTCGATCACCGACACGGAAGCCGTCGCCGACGCGCTCACCCGCGCCGTTCGTCGCGCTCGACTCAAGGGTCGCCACCTGTGCATGGCGGTACCGACTTCCTCGGCGGTCAGCCGGGTGTTGCATATCGACAACCCCGGCGACGAATTCGAGCTCGAGGAACAGGTGCGGCTAGAGGCCGACCAGTACATCCCGTTCCCGATCGACGAGGTCAACTTCGACTTCGAGCCGGTGCAGACCGACATCCTCGGCAAGCAGACGAAGCGGCGAAGCGGCGAGTCGGAGGGGGTCGACGTCCTGATGGCCGCCACGCGCACGGACAACGTGGACAGCCGGGTGGCCGTGGCCGAGGCGGCAGGCATGACGGTCGACGTGGTCGACATCGAATCGTTCGCCCTGCAGAACGCGTTTACCGAGATACTCGCTCCGACACTCGCGCCCGAGGAACGTTCCCAACCGGTCGCGGTATTCGATCTGGGCGACACCACCACGACGCTGAGCATCTTCGTCGGAGACGACATCGTCTATACCCGCGAACACGAAGGCGGGGGCCAGCAGCTCACCAGCGAGATCGCCGCCCAGTACGGGTTGTCGCTCGAGGAAGCCGAGCAGCGCAAGCGTGACGACAGCCTCCCCGAGGATTATCCCCGCAAGGTGCTCCAGCCGTACCTCGATTCGCTCGCCATGAACATCGAGCGGTTCATCCAGTACTACTACTCGGAATCCAGCGGCAGCACCGTCAACCTGATCCTGCTCGGTGGCGGCGCGGCCAACACCGCGGGCGCCGTCGAGCGGATCAACAACGAGACCGGGGTTCCCACCCGGCTGGCGAATCCGTTCGCCGCACTCGCCAAGGGACCTGGCGTGTCAGCCGAGCAGATGGCTCGGCACGGCACCGCAATGCTGATCGCCTGCGGGCTTGCGTTAAGGAGCTTCGACTGATGAGACGGATCAACCTACTCCCCTGGCGTGAGGAACGTCGCCAGAAGCGGCAACGCGATTTCGTCATCCACCTCGTGCTGGTTGCCCTTGTCGCCGTCGCCGTCGCGTTCGGGGTCCACACCTTCATGCAATCGCAGATCGAGCATCAGCAAGCACGAAACGCCTACCTCGAGGACGTGATCAAGAAGCTCGATCGGCAGATCCAGACGATAAACGAGCTCAAGCAACGCAAGGCCGAACTCACCGCTCGCATGCAGGTGATCGAGAAGCTGCAGTCCAGCCGGCCGACCATCGTTCACCTGGTGGAAAACTTCATCACCACCCTGCCGGACGGCGTTCAACTGACCGACATCACGGTGACCAACGACGAGAAGATCAGCATCCAAGGCAAGGCCGATGCCCAGGCGCGGGTCGCGGCCTACCTGCGCCGGCTCAACAGTGCCGACTACATCGGCAACGCCAACCTGGTGGGCTCGGGCATCCTTGCAGAGGAGGGCGAAAATCAGGCCACCGACGCCGGCCAGTACGTGTTCTCGATCGAAGCGAAGGTCACCCCGCCCAAGGAAGACGATGCGGAGCAGGAGAACTAAGCCATGGACCTCAACGAACTGAGAAATCTCGACTTCCAGACCATCGGCCTGACCTCGCTCGGCACCCGGCTGGTCATCTTCGCCTTCATATTCGTGCTGATCGTCGGCGCGGTGATCTACTTCGACACCCTGCCGCAGAAGGAACTGCTCGAGCGCGAACAGCGCGAGGAGAAGTCCTTGCTGCAGACCGTCGACCAGAAGCAGCGACTGGCGGCCAATCTCGAAGCCTACGAGGAGCAGATCAAGGAAATGGAGAACCGCTTCGGCGAGCTGCTGCGCCAGTTGCCGAACAAGCGTGAGGCGGAAAACCTGATCGACAACGTGGCCCAGACCTCGCTCTCCAACGGCCTGAAGAACGAACAGATCCGACCGGGTAACGAGGTCAGGCACGACTTCTACGCCGAGATGACCTATCACCTGTCGCTGCGCGGCACCTACCGCGAGCTCACGCAGTTCATCAGCGACACGGCCAACCTGCCGCGGATCGTGACCCTGCACAATCCGGCGATGAAACCGCGGGATGGCAACGACACGGACGACGACGCCGAGCGTGAGCTGACGATGGGCATCCAGGCGAAGACCTACCGTTACCTCGAAAGCGGCGAGCAAGGAGGCGGCCAATGAACATGGACCACGCGCGCACCGGCCGCATCCGACCTGGCCTGACTCGGCTGGGACTGATCGGCTCCGGATTGATCCTGATCGGCGGGCTCAGCGGCTGCGCCCAGGACATGAACGATCTCAAGCAAGAGGTCGCCGAACTGGAAGCCCGTCCGGGCGGCAAGATCGAGCCGATCCCGGAAATGAAACCCCTGCCGAAATACGCCTACAGCGTACCGGCGGAGGCCCGCACCCCGTTCATGCCGCCCAAGGAAGACGACGTTGACGACGAGGACGGCCTCAAGCCGGACGTCGATCGCCCCAAGGAGCCGCTGGAACAGTTCCCCCTGGACGCACTCGCCATGCGCGGCATCATCAGTCGCCAGGGCGACACCTACGCCCTGATCCGCGACGGCAACGGGGTCATCCACGAGGTAATGCTCGGCGACCACATGGGCCGCAATTACGGTGAAGTGATGGAGATCGGCGAAACCAGCGTCACGCTGGAGGAAATCGTGCCCGACGGACGGGGCGGCTGGAGAAAACAGACAACGGTCGTCAAGTCTCAGGGCGGCCGGAGCTAAATGATGGGAAGCAGCGATATGGACAACCTCAAGAAACCTTCACGCCTGGGCACCGGACTGCGTCGAGGGCTAGGCCTCCCAGCCATCAGCATGGCAGCCGCACTGGCGCCAATCTTGGCCGTGGCCGGCGATCTCAACGAGATCACCTACGACCGAACCAGCGATGGCAAGGTACAAGTGCATTTCAACCTCTCCGAGCCACTGGCCGGTGAGCCGAACAGCTTCAAGATCGACAACCCTGCACGCGTCGCCATCGACCTGCCCGACGTCGACAACGAGACCGGCAGCCGCCAGACCGACATCGACCTGGGTGCCGTGAAGTCGGTAATGCTGGCAGAGGCCAATGGCAAGACCCGCGCGGTCTTCAACCTCGACCAGTCGGTGCCCTATTCGATCGACCAGGACGGCGACCGCCTGACCGTCTCGTTCAACGAGGCACGTGAGGCCACGACCACCGAGAGCGGCATGGCCGTGACCGACAAGGGCGATTCTGGCTCCGAGGCCACGGCCATGGATGCCGGCCAGCCGATCGACTTCCGCCGCGCCTCCAGCGGGGCCGGCCGCCTGCTGCTCGATGTGGGCAGCACCGAGGCGCCGATGGACATCAAGCGCCAGGGCAGCCAGATCGTCGTGCGCCTGCCGGATACCCGCATCGAGGAAGGCGGCTACAACGTCAACGACTTCGCCACTCCGATCGAACGCGTCGACGTGCGTCGCGAGGGCAACGGCAGCCGCGTCACCCTGAAGACCAAGGATGCCGGTGAACACCTCGCCTATCAGACCGGCGACCGCCTGGTGGTCGAGGTCCAGCCGATCCCCGAGGAAGAGCAGCGCACCTCGCTCGGCAAGAAGGAGTACACGGGTGAACGCCTGACCCTGAAGTTCCAGGACATCCAGGTCCGCCCGCTGCTGCAACTGATCGCGGACTTCACCGGCAACAACATCGTGGTCAGCGACAGCGTGCAGGGCTCGATCAGCCTGCGGCTGGAAAACGTGCCCTGGGACCAGGCTCTCGACCTGATCATGACCACCAAGGGTCTCTCCTCGCGCGAGAACGGCAATGTCATTTACGTCGCACCCACCGACGAGGTGGCGGCGCGCGACAAGGCCGAACTCGCCGCCCGTGACCAGGCTCAGCGACTGGCCCCGTTGATCACCGACATCGTCCAGATCAACTACGCCAAGGCCGACGACATCGCTTCTCTGGTGCGCCAGAGCTCCGGTCTCGGCAAGGATGACGGCGACAAGGAAAGCGATGGCAACTTCCTCAGTCGTCGCGGCTCGATCACCGTCGACTCGCGCACCAACAACCTGATCGTCACCGACACCGCCGAAGCGCTCGACCGCGTCCGTGGCCTGATCGATCAGATCGACCGCCCGGTCAAGCAGGTACTGGTCGAGACCCGTATCGTAATCGCCACCGACAACTTCTCGCGTGAACTGGGCGTGCGCTGGGGTGTACAGGGCGGCTTCGATCGCGGCGGGCAACGCGTCGGATTCGGCGGTGGTGCCTACGATGGCAGCGACGCGCCGAGCTTCCCCATAGAAACGGGTGACGGCACCCTGAACAACACATCGTTTGCCTCCCAGGACAGCTGGATGGTCAATACCCCCATCAGCGGCGATCCGACCGGATCGCTGGGCCTGGCCATCCTTGGCTCGAACGTCCTCTTGAACCTCGAACTGCAGGCCATGCAGAGCGAAGGCACCGGCAAGATCGTCTCCAACCCGAAGGTGATCACCACCAACGGCCACAAGGCGACCATCTCGCAGGGCGTCGAGATCCCCTATCAGTCCCAGACCGCCTCCGGGGGTGGCGCCATCTCGAACATCGAGTTCAAGGAGGCCCTGCTCAAGACCGAGGTCACCCCGCAGATCACGCCCAACGACAACGTGATCATGGACATCCTGGTGATGAAGGAAGAGCCGGACTACACCCGCGCGATCAACGGCGAGCCGCCGATCAACACCCGCGAGGTGCAGACCAAGGTGCAGGTGCAGAACGGCCAGACCGTGGTGCTCGGCGGCATCTACGAGTTCGAGAATGTCACCCAACTCGAGAAGGTACCGTTCTTCGGCGACCTGCCTGGCCTCGGCAACCTGTTCAAGAACCGGTTGCGAGACGATTCGCGCTTCGAGTTGTTGATCTTCGTCACACCGAAGATCGTCGATCGGGACAATCTCGCGAACCACAACCGGGGCGTAATGATCAACAACTGATCGGCCCGCCGACCCCGACCCAGCCCCGCCTCGGCGGGGTTTTTCGTTTCCCCAACCGGTATAATCCGCACACATGCGCAATATCATCCTGATCGGCCCGATGGGGGCCGGGAAAACGACCATCGGCCGCCTGCTGGCCAACCGGCTCGGCTGGACATTCCACGACTCCGACCGCGAGATCGAGAAACGCACCGGCGCGAGCATCCCTCTGATCTTCGACATCGAGGGCGAGTCCGGCTTCCGCGATCGGGAACACGATATGCTCACCGACCTGACCAAAGGAGGCGGCATGGTGCTTGCCACGGGCGGCGGGGCCGTCCTGCGTGAGGACAACCGCAAGCTGCTGCGGGAAAGCGGCCTGGTCGTCTACCTCTACACGTCGGTGGAACGCCAGTTCGAGCGCACCCAGCACGATACCCAGCGCCCCCTGTTGCAGAACGGCGACCGCCGCGCAACCTTGCAGCGGCTGATGGACGAACGCGATCCGCTCTACCGCGAGACCGCCCACGTGGTGCTGGAAACCGGCGGACAGACCCCGCGGGCCATGGCCGACCGCATCCTCGCCGCGAGCCGCCAGCACGGCCTCGAGACCGACGACAGCGGGACGCGTTGATGTAGACTTCGCACTGGTCCACCCGCAACGACGGGACCGGGCAACATGGCGCCCCACCGGGGGATGGCCACCTGACGAACCGCAGCCGACAGGGCACCGATCATGAACGATCCCGCCTCCACCCTCTCGCAACCCACCACCGTCAACGTGGACCTGGGCGAGCGCAGCTACCCGATCTTCATCGGCGCCGGGCTGATCGATGGCGACGAACTCGTGCCATTCATCCCCTCGTCGCGCGCGGTGATCGTCAGCAACACCACCGTCGCGCCGCTGTACGCTGAACGCCTGACCCAGGCGCTCGAGGCCGCCGGCAAGCGTGTCGACCTGATCGCCCTGCCCGACGGCGAGCAGTACAAGAACCTCGAGACGCTCGAACGCATCTACGACTTTCTGATGGAAAAGCAGGCCGATCGCAAGACCACGCTGATCGCTCTCGGCGGCGGCGTGATCGGCGACATCACCGGCTTCGCGGCGGCAAGCTTCCAGCGCGGCATCCCCTTCATCCAGGTGCCGACCACCCTGCTCGCCCAGGTCGACAGTTCGGTCGGCGGCAAGACCGGCGTGAACCATCCGCGCGGCAAGAACATGATCGGCGCGTTCTACCAGCCGCGCTGCGTGCTCGCCGACACCGCCAGCCTCGACACGCTGCCCGATCGCGAGCTCTCGGCCGGGCTGGCCGAGGTGATCAAGTACGGCCTGCTCTGGGACGAGGATTTCCTCGACTGGATCGAGGCCAACATGGATTCGCTGCGCCAGCGTGACCGCGCCGCGCTGACCGAGGCCATCCGCCAGTCCTGCCTGATCAAGGCCGAGATCGTCCGCCAGGACGAGCGCGAGGGCGGCATCCGCGCTCTGCTCAACCTCGGCCATACCTTCGGCCACGCCATCGAGGCCGGCATGGGGTACGGACGCTGGCTGCACGGCGAGGCGGTCGGCGCGGGCATGTGCATGGCCGCCGACCTCTCTCACCGCCTCGAGCTGATCGACGCGGCCACCGTCACACGCATCGAAACCTTGATCGCCTCGGCCGGTCTACCCACCCGGGCGCCGGCCGAACTCTCCGTCGAGCGACTGCGCGAACTGATGGACAGCGACAAGAAGGTCGAGGAGGGTCGCCTGCGGCTCGTCCTGCTCGGCCGCCTGGGCCAGGCACGACTGGTCGATCGCGTCCCCGACGAGGCCATCGTTGCCACCATCCAGGCGACACGAGCCGCCTGACCCCCTTACTCATCGACCCTAGCGACAAAGGATGCTGCCATGACCGAAGCGACGGAACACGCCCTGGAACAGGCCGAACGAATCGTCCAGTACGCCAAGTATTCCGACCGGTTCATGGTCGTCGAAGGGGACTCGGCCGCCGAACGTCGCGCCTTCGTCAAGCTCATCGGCCAGAAGCTGCCCCGACAGGTCCGTCCGGTCGTGCTGCGGGCCGACAGCGGCAATGGCTCGGCCGCCCTGATCGACCAGTTGAGCACCCTGCTGCAACTGTCCGCCGGCATCGAGACGATCGACCAGCTGATCAACGCCGCCACCGCCGCCCTCGAGGGGCAGGAACGACTGCTGATCGTGGTCGAGAACGCCGACCACTGGCTGGCATCGGATGCCGCCGACGCGTTGTTCGACCTGATCACGCAGGCGCACGAGCTGGCTCCCGAGCGCATCCTGTTCCTGCTGGTCGGTGCGGCCGGCCTGTGCGAACAGATCGAGACGGCCCAGCCGCTGGCCGGCCTGGTCGCCGACCTGCATTGCGCCCAGCTCCTCGGCACCACTCGGCCAACGACGGCAGCGAACGCCACCGCGGGCAGCGCCACCAACAAGACAGCCGCCACCGCCAACCAACCGGCTTCCGCGACCGCAACGACCGAACGCGACACCTCCCATCGAAAGCCTGCCGGACAGCCCCTCTGGGCCAGCCCTACGCTGTTGATCGCCGCGGTTACCGTCGTGGCCGTCATCGCCATTGGTCTGTTTGCGCTGCTGGGACGCTCGGACGATCCGCCCCGCGATACCTCCGCCCCCCCCGCCGCGGCCGAGCAGACCGACGAATCGGCCCCCGACTCCGAGGCTTCTGAAGAGGCGGCCGACAGTGACGAGGCGTCCGGAGGGGCATCTGTCAGCGACGAGGCGTCCGTGGATGACGACGCTGATCGCGAACGGGCAAACGACGGCGACGCCGCCGACGCGACCGACACCCGCCAAGAGTCGGCGACACTGCCCGACCACGGCTTGCCGCTACACGTGCCGTTCCCGGACGAGAGCGCCCGCCCCGAGGCGGACGAGGAGGACGAGACCACCGACGACGCAAGCGATCGGGCCGCAGGCCCGTCCGCCAAGGCGACCGACGCCGACGCCGACTCCGGTTCCGAGGCGACCAGCCCGGTCGAGACGGACGCCCGCGGCGATACGGCGGCCACCCCGCCGGTCGATGTCGACAACGCCTGGTTCCGCGAGCAGCCGCGCGCCCGCGCCGCGATCCAGCTTGCCGCCTTCGGCAAGCTCGACGGCGCCGAGGCAATGATCGACCGCTATGCGAGCGAGGCGCACCCGCGCGAGGAGTGGCGCATCTATACCCAGTCGATCAGCGGCAAGGTGCTCTACACGGTCACCTTCGGCGACTTTGCCTCCACCGAGCGGGCCGCGCATGCGATCGACTCCCTCCCGGACGAATTGCGCGAGCTCAAGCCCTACCCGCGCTCGGTGGGCGCAATCCAGGACCGACTCACCGACGTATCGGACTGAGGGACTCGGGGCGCCGCCGCCAGGCAAGCCTCACACCTCCCGGTTACGGCGAGTCACCCGCCCGCCCCACGGCGGTGACGCGTCGGCGCGTCGATTTGCCTGATTCCCGCCGGGCCGGTAAAATTCCGCCCCATTTTGCCCAAATCCCCCGGATACGGGCGCCCATCGAACCACGGTCGGCACCAGGGCTGTTGGCGCATGCTGAGAGGCACGCTGGCGACACGGCCGGGCCGCCAAGCCGAGGGCGGGATGAGCGTCGCTCGCCCGGCAAGCCGGAAGAATTCCAAGAGGTTGCGCAACTCATGAGCCAAGCCCCCACCCAAGGTCTGTACCACCCGAGTTTCGAGAAAGAGAACTGCGGCTTCGGCCTGATCGCCCACATGGACGACCAGGCCAGTCACGGCCTGGTATCGACCGCTATCGGCGCGCTGGCTCGCATGACCCACCGTGGCGGCATCTCCGCCGACGGCAAGTCCGGCGACGGCTGCGGCCTGCTCCTGAAAAAGCCCGACGGCTTCTTCCGCAAGGCGGCGAGCGATCTCGGGCTGGAACTGCCCGAGGTCTACGCCGTCGGCGTGGTGTTCTTCTCCCGTGACGAAACCAAGCGCGAACGGGCCCGCGAGGCGCTGATCGGCGCGATCGCCGAACAGGGGCTGAACCTCGCCGGCTGGCGCGTGGTCCCGACCGACCCGGCGGTCCTCGGCGAGATGTCGGCGGAGAAGCGCCCGGAGATCGAGCACCTGTTCGTCACCCCGGCCGAGGGCATGAACGAGGCGCAGTTCAACGCCGCCCTGTTCGTCGCCCGCCGCGATGCCGAGAACCTGATCCAGAACGACCCGGACTTCTACGTCCCCTCGCTGGCCAGCCAGGTCATCTCCTACAAGGGCCTCTTGATGCCCGAGGACCTGCCGCGCTTCTACAAGGATCTCAACGATCCGGCGCTGGAATCGTCGCAGGCGGTCTTCCATCAGCGCTTCTCCACCAACACCTTCCCGGAATGGAAGCTCGCCCAGCCGTTCCGTTATCTGGCGCACAACGGCGAGATCAACACCATCCGCGGCAACCGCAACTGGGCGCTGGCGCGGGCTGCCAAGTTCTCCTCGCCGCTGATCCCGGACATGAACCGCATCCAGCCGCTGGTCAACACCACCGGCTCGGACTCCTCGTCGATGGACAACATGCTCGAGGTGCTGATCACCGGCGGGCTGGACATGATCCACGCCATGCGTCTGATCGTGCCGCCGGCGTGGCAGAACATCGAACACATGGACGCCGACCTGCGCGCGTTCTACGAATTCAACTCCCTGCACATGGAACCCTGGGACGGCCCGGCCGGCATCGTCATGACCGATGGCCGCTTCGTCGCCTGCGCCATGGACCGCAACGGCCTGCGCCCGGCTCGCTGGGTGATCACCAAGGATCGCCACATCACGCTCGCCTCCGAGATCGGCGTCTGGGACTACGACCCCGCCGACGTGGTACAGAAGGGCCGCGTGCGTCCGGGCCAGATGGTGGCCGTCGACACCGCCGAGGGCGAGCTGATGCTGCCGCCGGAAATCGACTGCCGCCTCAAGGGTCGCAAGCCCTATCGCCAATGGCTGCGCGAGCAGTCCGTGCGCCTGAGGCACTCGGTCGCCAACGAAGAGGTCCTCTCGCTGGCGCCGATGGACGCCGACACCGTGCGCACCTACGAGAAGGCCTTCCTGCTGTCCTTCGAGGAGCGCGATCAGGTCATCCGCGTGCTGGCCGAGAACGGCCAGGAGGCGATCGGCTCGATGGGCGACGACACGCCGATGGCCGTGCTCTCCCAGACCCAGCGCTCGCTGTACGACTACTTCCGCCAGCAGTTCGCCCAGGTCACCAACCCGCCGATCGACCCGCTGCGCGAGGCCGTGGTCATGTCGCTCGAGACCCTGATCGGCCGCGAGCGCAACGTCTTCGAGGAGACCCCGGAGCACGCCCACCGCGTGCAGCTGGAGAGCCCGATCCTCTCCCCGGCCCGCTTCGACGCCCTGACGCAACTGGCCGACAAGGAATTCTCCTCGCAGCGCATCGACCTCAACTACGAGCCGAGCGAAGGCCTGGAAGCGGCCATCCGCCGCATCACCGACGAGGCCGTGGCCGCCATCAAGGGCGAGCACACCGTCCTGGTGCTCTCGGACCGGAACATCGCGACCGATCGCCTGCCGGTCCACGCCCTGCTGGCCACCGGCGCGGTGCATCACCGCCTGATCCGCGAGGGCCTGCGCACCGACGCCAACATCGTCGTCGAGACCGCCACCGCCCGTGATTCGCACCATTGCGCGGTGCTGATCGGCTACGGCGCGACCGCGGTGTTCCCGTATCTCGCCTTCGAGTCGATCGACGACATGCGTCGTCGCAACCAGATCGACGTCAAGCAGGCCGACAGGCTCGCGAGCAACTACGTCAAGGGCATCAACAAGGGCCTGAAGAAGATCCTGTCGAAGATGGGCATCTCCTCGGTGGCCAGCTATCGCGGCGCCCAGCTGTTCGAGATCATCGGCCTGGCCGACGAGGTGGTGGACCTGTGCTTCAAGGACACCACCAGCCGGGTCGCCGGGGCGCGCTTCGTCGATCTCGAGGCCGACCAGAAGATCCTGCTCAAGGAGGCGTTTACCAAGCGCAAGCTGCCCCGCCAGGGCGGCCTCCTGAAGTACATCGACGGCGGCGAGTACCACGCCTACAACCCGGACGTGGTCCAGACGCTGCAGAAGGCAGTCAAGGAAGACGACTACCAGGCCTGGGAGGAATACGCCGCCCACGTCAACGAGCGCCCGGTGGCGGCCTTCCGCGACCTGTTCCGCCTGAAGGAGAATGTCTCGCCGATCCCGCTCGATGAGGTCGAGCCGATCGAATCGATCGTCTCGCGCTTCGACTCGGCCGGCATGAGCCTCGGCGCGCTCTCCCCCGAGGCGCACGAGACCATCGCCGAGGCGATGAACCGCCTGGGCGCGCGCTCGAACTCCGGTGAGGGCGGCGAGGACCCGGCGCGCTTCAACACGCCGAAGATGAGCAAGATCAAGCAGATCGCCTCGGGCCGTTTCGGCGTCACGCCGCACTACCTGGTCAACGCCGAGGTGCTTCAGATCAAGATCGCCCAGGGCGCCAAGCCGGGCGAGGGTGGCCAGTTGCCGGGCCACAAGGTCGACGAGTTCATCGGCAAGCTGCGTTACGCCCGCCCGGGCGTGCCGCTGATCTCGCCGCCTCCGCACCACGACATCTACTCGATCGAGGATCTCGCCCAGCTGATCTTCGATCTCAAGCAGACCAACCCGCAGGCGCTGGTCTCGGTCAAGCTGGTCTCCGAGCCGGGGGTCGGCACCGTCGCCGCCGGCGTGGCCAAGGCCTACGCCGACCTGATCACCATCTCCGGCTATGACGGCGGCACCGGCGCGAGCCCGCTGACCTCCGTCAAGTACGCCGGCTCCCCCTGGGAGCTGGGCCTGACCGAGGCGCACCAGACCCTGCGCGCCAACGATCTGCGCGACAAGGTCCGCCTGCAGACCGACGGTGGGTTGAAGACGGGTCTCGACGTGGTCAAGGCGGCGATCCTGGGCGCCGAGAGCTTCGGCTTCGGCACCGGTCCGATGATCGCCATCGGTTGCAAGTTCCTGCGCATCTGCCACCTGAACAACTGCGCCACGGGTGTGGCCACGCAGAACAAGGTGCTGCGCCTGGAGCACTTCAAGGGCGAGGTCGACAAGCTGGTCAACTACTTCCGCTTCATCGCCGAAGAGGCACGCCACCTGATGGCGAGCGTCGGCGTGCGCTCGATCGAGGAGCTGATCGGCCGGACCGACCTGTTCGAGATGCGCGAGGCGGTCACCGACAAGCAGCGCCACCTGGATCTCTCCAAGATCCTCTCGGATGCGGGCATGGTCTCGGATGCGCCCAACTGCTGCGTCGCGCCGCACAACGACCCGCACGACAAGGGCCTGCTGGCCGAGAAGATCGTGAAAGAGGTCATGCCGGCGATCGAGGGCAAGACCGGCGGCGAGTACAGCTACCCGATCCGCAACACCGATCGCTCGATCGGCGCGCGGGTCTCGGGCGAGATCGCCCGTCGCCACGGCAACCAGGGCATGAACGACCACCCGATCACGCTCAGGTTCACCGGCATCGCCGGGCAGAGCTTCGGCGTGTTCAACGCCGGCGGCCTGCATCTGGAGCTCGAGGGCGATGCCAACGACTACGTCGGCAAGGGCATGGCCGGTGGCGAGATCGTGATCTACCCGCCCAAGGGCAGCACCTTCGCCACCGCCGATACGCCGATCATCGGCAACACCTGCCTGTACGGCGCGACCAACGGCAAGCTCTACGCGGCCGGCCAGGCCGGCGAGCGTTTCGCGGTGCGCAACTCGGGTGCCCAGGCGGTGATCGAGGGCTGCGGCGACCACGGTTGCGAGTACATGACCGGTGGGGTCGTCACCATCCTCGGCTCGACCGGCATCAACTTCGGTGCCGGCATGACCGGCGGGTTTGCCTACGTCCTCGACGAGGCAAAGGATTTCGTCGATCGCTACAACCACGAACTGGTCGACATCCACCGCCTGCAGGCCGCCGAGCTCGAGCCGCATCGCCAGCACCTGCGCTCGATCATCGAGGAGCACGCTCGCCGCACCGACAGCGCGCGTGCCCGCGAGATCCTCGCGGACTTCGACGCCTACCTGCAGAAGTTCTGGCTGGTCAAGCCGAAGGCGATGGAAATCGGCGACCTGCTCGACCTGCTCGAAAAAGCGGCATAAACCGATGCGCGGGCCCGATCTGGCTCGAGGCATCCTCAATCCGGGACCGACCACCCTTCCCGGGGTGGTCGGTCTTGTCATTCCCGGGGCCGGAGACACACCGTGAGTCGCATACCGGAAGCCTTCGTCGAGGAAGTCGTCGGCCGCTCGGATATCGTCGAGGTGATCGGCGCGCGCGTGCCGCTGAAGAAGAAGGGCAAGGAGTTCGCCGCCTGCTGCCCCTTCCACCAGGAGAAGACCCCCTCGTTCTACGTGAGCCCCGAGAAGCAGTTCTACCACTGCTTCGGCTGCGGCGCGCACGGCAACGTGGTGGGGTTCCTGATGGAGTTCGATCATCTCGACTTCCCCACGGCGATCGAGCACCTGGCCGGACGGCTCGGGCTGGAGATCCCGCGCGAGAAGGGCGATCAGGAAAAGCTCGACCGGATCGGCCGCCTGCGCCAGGTCACGGCAATGGCCAGCGACTGGTTCCGTGGCAACCTCAAGCAGTCGAGCGAGGCGATCGACTTTCTCAAGCAGCGCGGCCTGACCGGCAAGACCGCCGCTCGATTCGCACTGGGCTTCGCTCCGGCCGGCAATCACCTCGAGACCGCCATGGGTCACCGGGCGCGTCCCGAAGAGTTGGTGGCCACCGGCCTGTTGATCCAGCGCGACAACGGCGATCGCTACGACCGCTTCCGCGGCCGGGTGATCTTCCCCATTCGCGACCCGCGCGGGCACGTGATCGGCTTCGGTGGCCGCGTGATCGGCGACGGCGAGCCGAAATACCTCAACTCGCCCGAGACCGAGCTGTTTCACAAGGGCTACGGCGTCTACGGTCTTTTCGAGTCGCGCCAGATCGACCAGCGACCCGACCAACTGATCGTGGTCGAGGGCTACATGGACGTGATCCTGCTGGCCCAGAACGCCATCCCCCACGCGGTGGCGACCCTGGGTACCGCCACCACCGCCGAGCAGCTCACCCTGCTCTACCGCCAGACCGACCGGCTGGTGTTCTGCTTCGATGGTGACGCCGCCGGTCGACGCGCCGCGGTCAAGGCGCTCTCGGTCGCCCTGCCCCTGATGCAGGACGGCCGCGACCTGCGTTTCGCCTTCCTGCCCGAGGGCGAGGACCCGGACAGCTTCGTCCGCGCCCACGGCCAGGTCGGATTCAACCGCTTCGTCGAGCAGGAATCGATGGGGTTCGATCGCTTCCTGACGCTGCATCTCGACGAGGCCGTGCCCGGTGACGACACCGCGGCGCGGGCACGCAAGAACAAGCAGGCCCACCAGCTGATCGAACTTATGCCGCCCGGTAGCCTCAAACGCCTGACGGCTCGCCAGGTCGACCGCCACCACGGACTGTTCGGTCGACCGTTTCGCGACGAGAACCAGGCGACCGGCCCGACCGCCGCCAAGCGCCCGCCCCCGTCGCGATCGGAGGAGCATGCGATCCTCCGGCTGGCACTGACCCACCCTCGCCTCGCCGAGCGACTGAGACCAGCCGAAGTCTGGCACGGCGGCCGGCCACCGGCCGTGATCCAGCGTCTGATCGACGACCGTCTGACCACGGAGGATCGCCAACTCGCCGAGGCGCAGAACCTGGTCGGCATTGAAAACCCGGAAATCGCCGCCACCATGCTGGGTGACATCCTGGAGAAGCGCCGCCGGCGCGAGGAACTGGCGGAAAGGAAGCGGCAGCAGCGCGCCAATCTGGCCGGCGCTCGCCCACCGCGCGACTGATCTCGACATGGACGAATCGCCCGCAAGGCGGTATAATTTCGTGTTCCCCAACGGGAACGCCCGCACGATCAACCCGCCCAGCCGGCCGGTTCGTCGGGCCACCCCGCGCGAGGCCCGAACGTCTCCTCGCGCCGCCGGAATCCACTGACGCGCCTCGTCCGCTGGACGGGACTGCGCGGGGCGCCTGCGTATCCGCGGCGCGACTCTCAGACGTTTTCACCGAATTGCCGGAGCAGGTTCCACGCCGATGCAGCAAGACCAACAAACCAGCATCAAGCAGTTGATCGCCCTGGGCAACGAGCAGGGTTACCTGACGTATGCCGAGATCAACGACCATCTGCCCGAGTCGCTGGTCGATGCCGAACAGATCGAGGTGATCATCGGCATGATCCAGGACATGGGCATCCACGTGGCGGAAACGCCGCCGGACAACGATGACCTGGGCCTGTCGGACGAGCAGCGCGTATCCAACGACGACGAGGCCACCGAGGAGGCCGTCGCCGTGCTCGCCTCGCAGGTGGACGCCGAGTTCGGCCGCACCACCGACCCGGTGCGCATGTACATGCGCGAGATGGGCACGGTCGACCTCCTCAACCGCGAAGGCGAGATCGAGATCGCCAAGCGCATCGAGGAAGGCCTGCGCGAGGTCACCATCGCGATGGCGGCCTTCCCGCCGACGCTGGACACCCTGCTGGCCCAGTACGCCCGAGTCGAGGCCGAGGAGATCAAGCTCGCCGACGTCGTGGTCGGCTTCCACGCGCTCGATGACGAGATCCCGACGCCGGGCGGCAACAAGAACGACGACGCGGACGACGAGGAAGAGGAAAAGGACACCGGCATCGATGTCGAGGCCGTGCGCGCGGTGATCATGGAACTCAAGGAGCTCCACGAGCAACGCCAGGCGATCGCCACCAAGAGCCGCAAGGCCAAGACCGACGCGGCCAAGATCAAGGCGCTCACCGACCAGATCGCCGACCAGCTGATCACGCTGAAACTCAACCCCAACTTCAACGAGCGACTCGTCAAGCAGGTCCGTGACGCCATCGCCCGCGTGCGCCTGCTGGAAAAGCAGATCATGCAGCAGGCCGTCGAGAAGGGTGGCATCAAGCGCGAGATCTTCATCCACGCCTTCCGTGGCCACGAGACCAGCAACGAGTGGATCGCGGAGGTCACCAAGGGCAAGCCGACCGCCAAGTTCGCCGCCGTCCAGCCGGAGATCGAGCGACTGGCCAAGCGACTGGCCACCGTCGAGCGCGACAGCCAGCTTCCCGTCAGCGGCATCCGCGACGTTCACCGCAAGGTGACGCTCGGCGAGGGCAAGGCCCGCCGGGCGAAGAAGGAGATGATCGAGGCCAACCTGCGTCTGGTCATCTCGATCGCCAAGAAGTACACCAACCGCGGCCTGCAGTTCCTCGACCTGATCCAGGAAGGCAACATCGGCCTGATGAAGGCGGTCGACAAGTTCGAATACCGCCGCGGCTACAAGTTCTCGACCTACGCCACCTGGTGGATCCGCCAGGCGATCACCCGCTCGATCGCCGACCAGGCACGCACGATCCGCATCCCGGTGCACATGATCGAGACGATCAACAAGCTCAACCGCATCAGCCGCCAGATGCTCCAGGAAATGGGCCGCGAGGCCACGCCCGAGGAACTGGCCGAACGGATGGACCTGCCCGAGGACAAGGTCCGCCGCGTGATGAAGATCTCCAAGGAGCCCATCTCCATGGAGACGCCCATTGGCGAGGACGACGATTCGAGCCTGGGCGACTTCATCGAGGACCAGGGCGCGGTCTCGCCGCTGGACTCGGCCACCAACGCCTCGCTGTCCGAGATCGTGCGCGAGATCCTCTCGACGCTGACCCCGCGCGAGGCCAAGGTGCTGATGATGCGCTTCGGCATCGGCATGAACACCGACCACACCCTCGAGGA